>DATDGG010000143.1:0-17815 GCA_036522235.1 Xanthobacteraceae bacterium | reverse complement strand
CCTCCGCCGAGGAAGGCGCCATGGAAGGCGTGGTGGTCAGCGCCAAGAAGGGCATCGTCACCGTCAGCGTGGTCAGCGACGCCAAGGGCGAGTTCAGCTTCCCGGCGGATAAGCTCGGCGCGGGCGACTATGCGCTGAGCGCGCGCGCCACCGGCTATGACCTGGAAGGACCGAAATCGGTTACGGTCACGGCCGATAAGGCGGCTGCGATCGACATCAAGCTCGCCAAGACCAAGAATCTCGGAGCGCAGCTCACCAATCTTGAATGGATGCTGAGCGTGCCCGGCAGCGACGATCAGCGCCGCGCGCTGACCGGATGCACCAATTGCCACAGTGTCGAGCGCATCCTCAACTCGTCCCACAATGCCGACGAGTTCCTCGACGTCATGAAGCGCATGGCGACCTATTCCAACAACAGCTTCTTCAAGAAGCCGCAGATCCGCCAGGCGCCGCGCGAGCTCGACCGCTTCGTGCCCAATGCCGAGAAGGTCGCGGCCTATTTCGCCAGCATCAATCGCTCGACCGGCGATCGCACCTGGCCGCTCAAGACCATGCCGCGCGTCAGCGGCGCCGGCACCCACGTGATCATCACCGAATACGACCTGCCGGACCCGACCATCCAGCCCCATGACGTGATGGTCGATGCCGAGGGCATCGTCTGGCACAGCGATTTCAGCGGCCAGATCCTGGGCCGGTTCGATCCCAGGACGCTGCAGTACAAGTCGTTCGCGGTGCCGCTGCAGCGCGAGGGCTGGCCGACCGGGGCGCTCGATCTCGAGGTCGATCCGCATGGCGATCTCTGGCTCGGCCTGATGTTCCAGGCCGGCGCCGCCAAGTTCGATCGCAAGACCGAGAAGTTCTCGATGATCCAGCTGCCGGCCCCCCTGCTCAAGGCCGATTCGCAGCAGGCCATGCTCGGGGTGCAGAACTGGACCGTCGACAACACGATCTGGCTGCAGGATCCGAGCGTGCCCGGCATCTACAAGATGAACATGACCACCGGCGCGACCGAGCTGTTCAAGTCCTGGGATACGCTCAAGGGAGTCGCGCCCTACAGCATCTTCTCCGACAAGCAGAACAACATCTGGTTCCTCGATTTCGGCATCGAGAATATCGGCAAGATCGACGCAAGAGCGGAGCCGTCACGCTCTATCCGACCCCGACCAAGCATTCGCGTCCGCGCCGCGGCCGTATCGACGATGAAGGCCGCATCTGGTTCGGCGAATTCGCCGGCGAGCGCATCGGCATGTTCGACACCAAGACGGAGAAATTCCAGGAATGGCAGGTGCCGGGACGGTTCTTCGCGCCCTACGACGCGATGGCCGACAAGAACGGCAATGTCTGGACCGCCGGGATGAACGCCGACCGCGTGCTGCGCCTCGACCCCAAGAGCGGCCAATTCGTGGAATATCCGCTGCCGCGCTACACCAATGTCCGCCGCATCTTTGTCGACAACACCACCACCCCGCCGACATTCTGGGTCGGCAACAATCACGGCGCCGCGCTGGTGAAGCTCGAGCCGCAGGACCAGCCCCGGTAGGGTGGGCAAAGCGCGGCCGAGGCGTCGCAATTCCTGCACGCCAGTGACCCGCGCGTGCCCACGCGAGGCGAAGGTGGTGGGCACGGCGCTACGCGCCTTTGCCCATCCTACGAGGTCGCCCCGATCCGACTCATGCGAAGGGCTGCCCTTGCCGGGCAGCCCTTCCATTATCGAGCCGGGTTTGCTTCCGACTGCAACGCCATTCAGGCAGCGCGAACCTCGATCGAAACGAAGATCCAGGTCGCGGAAGCCGACCCCGGCGTGAGATAATGAGACACTGGATCACCTCCTTTCGGTTGTTGACGACTCGCGCAATCTATCGGGACCGTGCGAATTGTCAAAGTGCCGGCCACCTGTGACACCTCGCGAACCACGAGCGTAAGTCAGTTCGCCGCAACCTGCCGGACCAATGCCCCCTCCCCTCATTCAGCTCGCCGATATTTCCCTGACCTTCGGAGGCACGCCGCTGCTCGCGGGCGTCGAGCTCGCGGTCTCGGCGGGTGATCGGGTGTGCCTGGTCGGTCGCAACGGCTCCGGCAAATCGACCCTGCTCAGGATCGCCGCCGGGTTGGTCGAGCCGGACCACGGGACGCGCTTCGTCCAGCCCGATGCGACCATCCGCTACCTTCCGCAGGAGCCGGATTTGTCGGCGCATCCGACCACGCTCGCTTATGTCGAGGCTGGCCTCGCTCCCGGCGACGCGGCACACCAGGCGCGCTTCTATCTGGAGCAGCTTGGGCTACGCGGCGATGAGGACCCCGCGCATCTATCGGGCGGCGAGGCGCGGCGCGCGGCGCTGGCGCGGGTGCTGGCGCCCGCGCCCGATATCCTGCTGCTCGACGAGCCGACCAATCATCTCGATCTTACCACCATCGAATGGCTGGAGCAGGACCTCGCGCAAAGGCGCGCCGCCCTGGTGCTGATCAGCCATGACCGGCGCTTTCTCGAAACCTTGTCGCGCAGCACGATCTGGCTCGATCGCGGCGGGACGCGGCGCATCGAGGCCGGATTTGGCGCCTTCGAGGCCTGGCGCGACGAGGTTCTGGCGGAGGAAGAGCGCGACCAGCACAAGCTCGACCGCAAGATCGAGGCCGAGCAGCATTGGCTTCGTTACGGCGTCACCGGGCGGCGCAAGCGCAATGTCCGGCGGCTCGCGGCGCTCCACGCCCTTCGGCAGACGCGGCGCGAATACCGCGGCGCGGCCGGCAAGGCGGTCATCGATGCCGCGGCGGCCGACAAATCCGGGGCGCTGGTGATCGAAGCGGAAAGCATCGGCAAGGCGTTCGGCGCACAGCCGATCATCGCGGATTTTTCGATCCGCATCATGCGCGGCGACCGCATCGGCATCGTCGGTCCCAACGGCGCCGGCAAGACCACGCTGATCAATGTCTTGAGCGGGGCGCTCGCGCCCGATGCCGGGCAGATTCGGCTTGGCGCCAATGTGCAAATGGCGACGCTCGATCAGGGGCGCGAGGGCCTCGATCCGTCCTGGACGCTCGGCGAGGCGCTGACCGGGGGGCGTGGCGACACGCTGATCATCCGCGGCCAGCCCCGCCACGTGGTGGGCTATATGCGGGACTTCCTGTTCGCGCCGGAGCAGCTGCGCACGCCGCTCGGCGTCCTCTCCGGCGGCGAACGCGGCCGCCTCATGCTGGCGCGGGCGCTGGCAAAGCCCTCGAACCTTCTGGTCCTGGACGAGCCGACCAACGACCTCGATCTCGAGACCCTCGACGTGCTCGAGGAGATGATCGGCGACTATGCCGGCACGGTCATTCTCATCAGCCACGATCGCGATTTCCTCGACCGCACCGTGAACGCGGTGATCGTCGCGGAGGGCGATGGGCGTTGGACCGAATATGCCGGCGGCTACAGCGACATGCTGGCCCAACGCGGGCAGACGCTTGCCGACAAGAAGCCGACGCGGCCCAAAGGCGCCGCCGCCGGTAGGCCCGTCCCACCGCCGGGCGAGCCGAAGGCCGGCAGGCGGCGGCTGAGCTTCAACGAAAAGCACGCGCTCGAGACCTTGCCGCAGCAGATCGCGTCGCTCCAGGCCAAAGTCCGGCAGCTCCAGCAAGCGCTCGACGATCCCGGTCTCTATGCCCGCGACCGCACGGCGTTCGCAGAAATCTCGAGCTCACTTGCCGCAACTCAGCTCGAATTGTCCACGGCCGAGGAGCGGTGGCTGGCGCTCGAAATCCTGCGCGAGGAAATCGAAGGCGGCTGAGTGCTGCTCGGTTGTCATGGCCGGGCTTGTCCCGGCCACCCGATAAGGATGGCACGGCGCTTCCCTAAGCGAGATCGGCGGGACAAGCCCGGCGATGACAATCTAATGTCAATCCCGCAGCCACGGCTTGAGGAACAGGGCGGCGCGCTCGACCTGCTCATGAATGCGCGTGTCGCTCGCGTTTCTCGATTTCAGATATTCGGCGATCTGGGCGCTGGCGGCCTCCCAGCTGATGTCGCGCTTGCGCAGCGAGTTCAGCCAGCCGAAGGCGCGTCCCTCGTCGTCATCGTTGCCGGCAAAGACCAGGTCCTTGCGTCCGAAACACCCCGCCACCTCATTGTCGACCTTCATGCTGCGCTTCCTAGGTTCGAAGCGGCGCGGAGTCAACGAGGGAAAATCGGCGCGGATCGGCCGTCCAGCAAGGCGTTCCGAATTCAGGTGCTATTCCTCGAAGGTGAGGTTCGCGGCCTTGACGACGCCTTCGTAGACCTTGATGTCGCCGTCGATCATGCGCCGGAACTCGTCCGAGGAGGTGCCGCCCGGGGTTACCGCCATGGCCTTGAGCTTGGGGCTGACCTCGGGCGACAGGATGGCCTGGTGCAGCGCGGCCTCGAGCTTCTTGGCGATCGCGGGCGGGGTCGCGGCCGGCGCGAACACCCCGCTCCACAGGTGGATGTCGACCTCGGGGAAGCCCGCCTCGGCCATGCTCGGCACGTCGGGAAGCTCGGGCGAGCGTTCCGCGCCCGTGACCGCGAGGGCGTGAACCCTGCCGGCCTTGACCATCGGAACGCTCGGCGGTCCGTCCGCGATCGCGATCAGGCACTGCTCGGACACCACGCAGAGCAGCATCTCGGTGCTGCTCTTCCACGGGATGGCGACGCCCGGCATCCCGGTCTTGAGCTTGAGGAGCTCGGTCGTGATGGTGAAGGCCGGCGAGGTGGTCGCGTAGTTCGCCTTGTCGGGATGCTGCTTGGCGAAGGCCACGAGCTCGGCCACATTCTTCGACGGATTGGTCGCCGGCACCGACATGATCAGGGGAAAGCTCGCGATCATCGAGAGCGGGATGAAGCTCTTGGTCGGGTGGTAGCGAAGATTGGGATAGACCGCGGCCGCGACCGACATCATGCCGCTCGCGCCGACCAGGAGCGTGTAGCCGTCGGCGGGCTGGTTGGCGACATATTCGGCCGCCGATCGCCCGCCCGCCGCCGGCCGGTTCTCGATCACGATCGATTGACCGAGGATTTCCGACAGCTTCTGGCCGACCAGGCGGGCGAAAATGTCGTTGCCGCCGCCGGCCGCAAAGCCGACGATCATGCGGATCGGCTTGGTCGGATAGCTCGCCGCGTCCGTCTGCGCCCAGGCCGGAAATGTCGCAGCCGCCAGCAGTGCCAGTGCGCCACCCACCATCCTGTGCCAGAAGCTCGTCCACGACATTGCGGCCTCCCTTGCGGTTTTTCGCACCTGTGGCCAATCTGTAGCCCGCATGAAGCGCAGCGCAATGCGGGACAGCCCTCCCGGATTTCGCTGCGCTTCATCCAGGCTACACTAGCAGCCTGCGGGCCGCTCCGCGATAGCGGCTTCCCTCGCACCCGCCGAGCCCCACCGAAATGGTTTCATCCAGCGCCAACCAAATCAGCCACGCGCGACCGATCGGCACGCTGTTCGGTCATCCGCGCGGCTTGACGTTCCTGTTCGCCACCGAAATGTGGGAGCGCTTCTCCTATTACGGGATGCGGGCGCTGCTCATCCTCTACATGACCAAATACCTGCTGCATGCGGACCGCGCCGACGGCGTCATCGGGCTCGCGGGCTTGCGCACCGTGCTCGAAGCCGCGTTTGGACCGCTGGACGTGCAGCCCTTCGCCTCGCAAATCTACGGCCTCTATACGGGCTTGGTTTACTTGACCCCGCTCGTCGGCGGCCTCATCGCCGACCGCCTGCTCGGCCAGCGCCGCACCGTCGTCATCGGCGCCGCCCTGATGGCGGCCGGCCATTTCATGATGGCGTTCGAGTCCCTGTTCCTGCTCGCGCTCTCGACGCTCATCCTCGCCAACGGCGCCTTCAAGCCCAACATCGTCACGCAAGTCGGCGGCCTCTACGCGGCGGGCGACCCGCGACGCGACCGCGCCTATTCGATCTTCTATGTGGGCATCAATGTGGGAGCGCTCCTGGCACCGCTCGTCTGCGGCACGCTCGGCGAGGCGTGGGGCTGGCACTACGGGTTCCTCGCTGCCGGGATCGGCATGACCATCGGGCTTGTGGTCTATCTCTGCGCCCTGCCCGCTCTGCCGCCGGACGAGATGCACGGGCGCAAAGCCGCCGGGCTCGCGCAGGCCCCGCTCGATCGATCGCAGTGGCGCGCCATTCTCGCATTGGCGGTGCTGTTCGTTCCGACCACGTTGTTCTTCGCCACCTACGAGCAGCAGGGCAACACCATCGCACTGTGGGCCGACGACTACACCAATCGCAATGTCGATCTGCTGATCTGGCACGCCCAGATCCCGGTGACCTGGTTCCAGTTTTTCAACCCATTGATGATCATCGCCTTCACGCCCCTCTTGGTCGCGGCGTGGTCGCGGCAGGCGCGGCGCGGATCCGAGCCTTCGACCATCAGCAAGATGGCGCTGGGTTGCCTCGCGGTGGCCGTGTCCTACCTGATCATGGCGGGAGCCGCCTTGATCGCCGCCGGCGACGAGGCGAGCTGGTTATGGCTCCTCGCCTTTTTTGTCGTCCTCACCATCGGGGAGCTTTACCTGTCGCCGATCAGCCTTTCGCTGGTATCGAAGGCGGCGCCGGCGCGCATGGTCTCGATGATCATGGGACTGTGGCTGCTGACGACGTCCGCCGGCAATTTCCTCGCCGGCTGGCTCGGCGGCCTCTGGAGCACCATGGACAAGCCGGCCTTCTTCTTGATGCTCGCCGGCCTTGCCGCGCTCGCCGGCGCCGTCATCCTCGCCTTCAACCGCCCGCTCAGCGACGTGCTGGAGGGGTGAGCCTCAGCCCGCGACCGCGCTCCAGCTCCCGGCCAGATGCTCGGCGCCGCGCAGCGATAGCGCAAAGATCGTGTAGGTCGGATTGGGCGCGCCGCTGGTCGGGAAGATGCCGGGGCCGGCGATCCACAGATTGGCGATCTCGTGGGTCTGGCCGTAGCTGTTGGTCACCGAGTCGCCAGCGCCATGGCCCATGATGGTGCCGCCCATGAGATGAATGGTCGGCATCGCGCCGCGGTTCGACCACACTTCCTTGGCGCCGGTCGCCTTGGCGATGGTGAGACCCTCCTCGAAATTGGCGTTGAACAGCGCGACCGCCTCGTCGTTGTAGCTGTGCACGATCTTGCCGAGCGGCATGCCGAATTGATCCTTGTCGCTCGCCAGTTCGACGCGGTTCTCGATGCTCGGCATTTCCTCGCCGAACGCGTTGATCCGCGTATAGCCGCGGGCGGCGCGCTTCATGAACGCGGCAAGCTCCGCGCCGAACAGATCGCCGCGCGAATTGGCGACGCCGCCGAGGCCTGAGTATTTCTGCGCCGAGCCCGCCACGATGAGCGTGCTGCCGAACGCGCCCTTGGCCTTGTGCGAATTCTTGTCGTAGCGGTCGTATGAGAAATACTGCGCGCCGATCGTGCCCAAATGGGGCTGGATATCCTCATCGAAGATCGCCGAGGTGCCGGAGCCGAAATGCGCGGTCATGTACTTGCCGAGCAATCCGCTCGCATTGGCGAGGCCCTTGGCATGCTTGTCGGTCGCCGAGTTGAGCATCAGGCGCGGGTTCTGCGCCGACCAGGCGGCCAGCACGACCACGCTCGCCTCCTGCACCTGCTTTTCTTGTTTGGCATCGTAGTATTCGACGCCCGTGACTTTGTCGCCCTGCGGGTTGGTGAGCACGCGCGTGACCGTCGCATGCGCGCGCACTTCGGCGCCGGCCTTCCTGGCGTCGGCGAGATAGGTCACGAGCGGATTGGCAAGCGCGCCGATCGGACAGCCGACATGGCACCAGCCGTCATAGAGGCAAGCCGGGCGGCCCTTGTATTCGGTCGAATTCATGCCGACGGCGGCGGGAACCAGGCGAATTCCGATCGCCTCGAAACCCTTCTTCCAGACCTCGCCGCCGCGGAACGTCTTCATCGGCGGCATCGGATACGGCTCGCCCGCCGGCCGCCAGATTTCCTCGGCCTTGGCGTCACCGGAAACGCCGACGTCGCGCGCCACCTTGTCATAATACGGCGCAACGTCAGCATAGTTGATCGGCCAGTCGAGCCCCTTGCCGTGCTCGGTCTTGACCTTGAAATCGACGGGCATCAGGCGCGGGAAGTTGGCGAAGTAGTGCAAGGCCGCGCCGCCGACGCCCCATCCGGCCTGGTAGACATAGCCGAACGGATTCTTGCCCTCGAGCAGGAACGGAGGCCCTGCCGGCTTGACCCGGCGTCCCCAGAAATCCGAGCTGATGAGATCGCCGAGCTGCCAATCCGGCCCGGCTTCCAGCAGCACGACCTTCTTGCCGGCCTTTGCCATGACCGACGCATAGACCGAGCCCGACGCACCGGCGCCGACGATGACGACATCGACTTTTTCGTTGGCCATGTCACCAGCTCCTGGTTGGCGCGATGTGCGGCATGTACGGGACGCCGAGGCTCGCATACCCGTCCATGGTGCCGTAGACGACGTCGACCGCATCCGTGCGCAGCAGGAAATAGACGAACGGCGCGGCGGGGCCCTGCCAGCCCTCGATCTTGTTCTGACGCATATTATCGATGAAGGCGTGCTGCTCGGTGGCGTTGAGCCCAGCAAAGCCGCGGTCGCCGTTATGCGCCTTGCTGGCGCGGTCGATCGCCCCGATGGCCGCGGAATAAAAATTCGCGTAAGGCGGCCGCACATTCATGATGCGCGCCTCCAGCAGCGCCTCCTCCGGCGGAATGGAGATCTGCTGATCGACGAATTGCACGATGCCGGCCGTGCGCGCGCCAGGTACCAGCGCCTCGCCAACGGCCGCGAGCGTGTTTGCTTCCTCCGGCTTGAGCGTCCGCAGCGGCACGCCCTGCGCATAGGCCTGGCGCGGCGTGAGCAGGGTCGCAACGCCGTCGACCGCAAACGCCAGGGTGCCGATCATGGCGCCTTGAACAAAAACGCGACGTTCGATGGGATCCATTTTTACCTCCCACGATGCAGACCCGGATGGTAGCGATTTTCCGGTCTGCTCGGAAGCCGGACTTCGAGCCAATCTATCCGAGCGCCGCCGCGAGGTCGGCGATGAGATCATCGGCCTCCTCGATGCCGACCGAGAGCCGCACCAGGCTGTCGCCGATGCCGAGCGCGGCGCGCACGTCTGGCGGCACCGAGCCGTGGGTCATCAGCGCCGGATGCTCGATCAGGCTCTCGACGCCGCCCAGGCTCTCCGCCAAGGCGAACAGGCGGCAGCGCTCGAGAAACCGCTTGGCCTCGGCGAGGCCGCCGTCGAGCTCGACCGAGATCATGCCGCCGAAGCCACGCATCTGCCGCTTCGCCAGCGCATGCTGCGGATGGCTTGGCAGGCCCGGATAGAACACCCGGCGCACTTTGGGATGCTGCTCGAGCCATTGGGCAATCTTGCCGGCCGATCCGCAATGGCGCTCCATGCGCAGCGCCAAGGTCTTGAGCCCGCGCAGCGCCAGGAAGGAATCGAACGGGCCCTGGATGGCGCCAACCGCATTCTGCAGGAAGGTCAGCCGCTCGCGCAGCGCGGCGTTCTCGCCGACCACCGCAACGCCACCCACCATGTCGGAATGCCCATTGAGGTACTTGGTGGTCGAATGCACGACCAGATCGAAGCCATGCTCGAGCGGGCGCTGGACATAGGGGCTGGCGAAGGTGTTGTCGGCGGCGGCCCAGATGCCGCGCCGGCGGGCGATTGTCGCGACGCGCTCGAGGTCGACGAGCTTCAGGAGCGGGTTGGTCGGCGTTTCGATCCAGATGAGCCGCGTGCTCGGCCGTATCGCCGTCTCGAGCGCGTCGGCCTTGGTGAGGTCCAGGTAAGTCGCCTCGATGCCGGCCGAGCGGCGGCGCACCCGTTCGAACAGCCGCCGCGAGCCGCCGTAGAGATCATCGACCGCGACGATATGGGCGCCGTGATCGAGGCAATCGAGCACGGTCGCGATCGCCGCGAGCCCCGAGGCGAATGCAAAGCCGGCGCTGCCGCCTTCGAGATCGGCGACGCAGCGCTCGAACGCCATGCGGGTCGGATTCTTGGTGCGCGCATAGTCGTATCCTTTGTGCACCCCTGGGCTCTGCTGGACATAGGTCGAGGTGGCGTAGATCGGCATCATCACGGCGCCGGTCGTCGGGTCGGGCTCCTGCCCGGCATGCACGCAGCGCGTCGCGAATTGAAGCTGGTTCGATCGGGTCATCGGAAGCTCGTTGTTGGTGCCGCGCAGGTCACGGCATCAGCCGGAAATGGTTGATGAGGTCGAGCCGGGTGGCGACGCCGAGGAACTGGTCGCCGTCCATCACGATGGCGATGTAGTCCTTGCGGAACAGCGGCACCAGCTCGGCAATCGGCGCGGCGGCGGAGATGGTTTCGATACGAGTCACCATGACGTCCTTCACGGGAAGCGCGAAGGCCCGGTTGGCGCCGCCTTCGTCGGTGAGCATCGCGGCCAGCACGTCGCTCTCGTCGATGAGCCCGACCACCTTCCCGCTCTCATCGATCACCGGGAGCTGCGACACGTCGGCCGAGCGCATGCGCGCGAACACGGTGCGCAGCGGATCATTCGGCCGCACCGTGACGGCGCTGCCTTCGCTGGCGCGGCTCACCACGATATCGCCGACGGTGCCGTGCCGATCCGGGTGCGTGAAACCTTCTTGCGCCAGGAATGTCGGATTGAACACCTTGGACAGGTATTTCGCGCCCGAATCGCAGACCAGGGTCACCACCCGCTGCGGACTTGTCTGCGCGCGGCAATAACGCAGCGCCGCCGCCAGCAAGGCGCCCGAGGACGAACCGCCCAGCACCCCCTCGAGGCGCAAGAGATCGCGCGCGCTCGCGAAGCTTTCCGCATCCGGGATCGAATAGGCTTGCGCGACGAAGCTGAGGTCACAGACCGGCGGAATGAAGTCTTCGCCGATGCCTTCGACCGCCCAGCTGCCGGCTTGCGGCATCTTTCCGGTCTGCACATAGGGGGCGAGCACGGAGCCCGCCGGGTCGGCGAGAATGATCGCGGTCTTGGGCGACGCCCGCCGCATGTATCGCCCGATCCCGGTCAAGGTGCCGCCCGAGCCGACGCCGACCACGACGGCGTCGACGTCCTGGTCCATCTGGCGCAGGATTTCCGGCCCGGTGGTGTCGGCATGGGCCTGCGGGTTGGCCGGATTGCCGAACTGATTGATGTAGAAGGCCCCGGGCGTGCGGCCTGCGATCGCCTCCGCCATGTCCTGGTAATAATCCGGGTGGCCCTTGCCGACGTCGGAGCGTGCCGTCACTACTTCGGCGCCGAGCGCGCGCGCATGCAGCACCTTTTCGCGCGCCATCTTGTCGGGCACTACCAGCAAGGTGCGATAGCCTTTGCGCCCGCCCACCAGCGCCAGGCCGAGCCCGGTATTGCCCGCGGTCGCCTCGACGATGGTGCCGCCGGGCTTGAGCTTGCCTTGCGCCTCCGCCGCCTCGATCATGGTGCGCGCCGGCCGATCCTTGATCGAACCGGAAGGATTGGCGCTTTCAAGCTTGAGAAACAGCCGGCAGAGCCCGAGCTCGATGCGGGTCACCTCGATCAGCGGCGTCTCTCCGATGAGATCAAGAACTGATGCCATTTGCCCTGCCGCTACCGCCAATCGAGACAAGACTTCGAATGACTAATTTAACCTATTGCACCGTAAAAGGATTGACTTTCGAGCCGGTCTGCTTATGTTCCGCTCGCAACGGTTCGATTGAAACTTTCGACCCTCCTCCCCCCGCGCAACCCTGGTCGTTGTATCGTCATCCGGCGCGGGTAGGCTCCGGAGGGTCTCGATTCGAGGATTTATGCCTTTTTCCAAGCTCGGCTTGTCCGACAAGGTTCTCGCCGCCGTCAAGGCGGCCGGCTACACGACCCCCACCCCCATCCAGGAACAGGCGATTCCCCACGTGCTCGCGCGGCGCGACGTGCTCGGCATCGCGCAGACCGGCACCGGCAAGACCGCAGCCTTCACGCTGCCGATGCTCACCATGCTGGAGCAAGGCCGCGCCCGTGCCCGCATGGCGCGCACGCTGATCGTCGAGCCGACCCGCGAGCTCGCCGCGCAAGTCGAGGAGAGCTTCGCCAAATACGGGGTCAACCACAAGCTCAACGTGGCTCTCCTGATCGGCGGCGTTTCGTTCGACGACCAGGACAACAAGCTGATGCGCGGCGTCGACGTGCTGATCGCGACGCCGGGCCGCCTGCTCGATCATTTCGAGCGCGGGCGGCTGCTGCTGACCGGGGTCGAGCTCCTGGTGATCGACGAGGCCGACCGCATGCTCGACATGGGCTTCATCCCCGACATCGAGCGCATCTGCAAGCTGGTGCCGTTCACGCGCCAGACGCTGTTTTTCACCGCCACCATGCCGCCCGAGATCCGGCGCATCACCGAACAGTTCCTGCACAATCCGGTGCGGGTGGAGGTCACGCGCGCCGCCTCGACGGTGGCGACGACCACGCAACAGCTGGTCAAGACCGGGCGCGAGCCCCATGACAAGCGTGATACCCTGCGGCGCCTGATCCGCTCGGCCGAAGGGCTCAAGAACGCCATCGTCTTCTGCAACCGCAAGCGCGAGGTGGCGCAGCTTCACCGCTCCCTGGTGCGGCACGGTTTCTCGGCGCTGGCGCTGCACGGCGACATGGACCAACCCTCGCGAACCGCCGCGCTCGAATCGTTCCGCCGCGGCGAGGTGACACTGCTCATCGCCTCCGACGTGGCGGCGCGCGGGCTCGACATTCCCGATGTCAGCCATGTGTTCAATTTCGACGTTCCGCACCATCCCGACGATTATGTCCATCGCATCGGACGCACCGGCCGCGCCGGCCGCGCCGGTACGGCGATCACGGTGGTGGCGCCCCCCGACGGCAAGGCCGTGGCCGCGATCGAGAAGCTCATCGGGCAGAGCATCCCCTGGATGGGTGAGCCGCCCGCCGCTCCCGAAGCCGCGGCGCCGGCGCAGGAACATCGCGAGGCCCGCGGCGGCCGCAAGGCCCCGCGGCGCGAGCACTCCCGCGCTTCCGTCACCCGCCTGGACGAGGCCCGCCCGCGCCGCGATCGCAAGGGCGGCGAGCCAGAGCGCCCCCGGCCGGCAGAACCGGCCGCCGAAGAACCATCGACCTCGCATCTCCCGGCCTTTCTGCTGCGGCCGGTGCGCCTGAAGGCCTGAAATCCCGGCCGCGTTGCAAAGCCGATCTGGCCTCTTTCGTAAGTTGATGGTCCTGCCCGTTCAACCGTTATGGTTGATCAGTCTCGTTTACTCCGCCTTCATTGCTGTGAAATAGACTGCACGCTTTGGGACACCTGCCGGCCGCGCACACGCATGAGCGCTGGTGGGTTTTCTTTTGGCCGGCAGGACAGAACCATGGGCGGTCCGCAAGACGATCACGAACGCACGATGGCATTCGCCGAAATCGCCTTTGAACGGATCAAGGCGCTGCGCCAGCCCGCCACGCCGCACCATTTCGAAATCTGGTACACCTACGCCACCGGCTACAACCCGTCGCTCAATCAAACAATCAATGAACTTCTCGCGCGCGACGGCACGCTGACCGAGGCCAGTATCGACAAGATTCACGAGACCTTTATTTCACCGAATCGCTTCGGCGACCGCATCGCCAGCGTAGGGACCAAGGTCAAGGGCGAGATCGATCAAGTGATGGCCATGATCGGCGTCGCCGTCGGCTCGACTTCGAACTACACCGAAAATCTCAGCCTTGCATCGGAAAACCTCGACCATACCAAGGACGCTCCCGGCATCCGCACCATCGTGGAAAGCCTCGTCCAGGTCACCAAGGAAGTGGAGCAGGACAACAGAACGCTCGAGGCCCGGCTGTCCGCGTCCAAGCTCGAAATCTCCGAGCTGCAGGAGAATCTCGAAACGGTCCGCAACGAGAGCCTCACGGATCCGCTCACTTCGCTCGCAAATCGCAAGTTCTTCGACGACGCCTTGGCGAAGTCGATCGCCGCTGCGCATGCCCGGCATGAGCCGCTTACGCTCTTGCTCGCGGATATCGATCATTTCAAGAAATTCAATGACAGCTACGGCCACTTGACCGGGGATCAGGTGCTACGGCTGGTGGCATCCGCGGTGAGGCAGAACGTCAAGGGGCAGGACATCACTGCCCGCTACGGCGGCGAGGAGTTCGCCATCATCCTCCTCAGCACGCCCCTGCTCTCCGCCATCACGGTCGCCGACCACGTTCGGCAGGCCGTCATGAACAGGGAGTTGGTCAGGCGCTCGACCGGCGAGCAGCTCGGACGCGTCACGATCTCGATCGGTGCCGCTATGCTTTGTCCGGACGAAAGCCCGCAGTCATTGATCGAGCGCGCCGATGCCTGCCTCTATGCCGCCAAGCGCGGCGGCCGCAACCGGGTGATCAGCGAGACCGACCCCGAGGCGAGCCAAGCCGCCCCCAAGGTGGCGTAAGTCTCGACCGGCCAGCCGGCTTTTCCTCACGATCGATTGCCCCTGACCGCACGGGCTTCGGCGCCGCGTGCGCGGCGCGGTCGTCCTTCCGATAACCTCGCCAATCTTGTATGGTTTGCCTCACGCCCTGACTGTCAACCTGCCGGGATCGAGAGGAAAAAACGATGACCCGGATTGTCGCGCTCAAGCTGACCGCAATGGCGCTGCTGCTTTCGGCTTGCTTCGGCGGGCAGACACATGCCCAGACCCTGACCGCACAACAGCGACTGGCCGTCGACATCTACAAGGAGCTTGTCGAAATCAACACCGTTACCGATACGGGCGATACCGCGCGCGCGGCCGAGGCGATGGCTGCGCGCCTTCGCGCCGCTGGCTTCGCCGGATCGGATGTCCAGGTGTTCACGCCCGCGCCGCGCAAGGGCAATCTGGTGGCGTTGCTGCGCGGGACGCGGGCGCGCAAGCCGATCCTGCTGCTTGCGCATCTCGACGTGGTTCCGGCGCGGCGCGAGGACTGGTCGGTTGATCCCTTCAAGCTGATCGAGAAGGACGGCTATTTTTACGCGCGCGGCTCGAGCGATGACAAGTTCATGGCAGCGACCTTTGTGGCGACCCTGATCCGCTACAAGCAAGAAGGCTACATCCCGGATCGAGACATCATCGTCGCGCTGGAGACCGACGAAGAAATCCTCGACCGCGACGCTTTGGGGATTCAGTGGCTCTTGAAAAATCATCGCGACCTGATCGACGCGGAATTTGCGCTGAATGAGGGCGGCTCGGTGGGCCTCAAGAACGGCAAGCCGATCCGCAACAGCGTTCAGACCAGCGAAAAAGTGTCCTTGAGCTATCAGCTGGAGGTGAAGAACCGTGGCGGCCACAGCTCGCTGCCGACCAAGGACAACGCCATCTATCACCTGGCCGAAGGGCTCGTGCACCTGTCAAAGTTCGTCTTTCCCCTGAAGCTGAACGAAACCACCCGCGCCTATTTCGAACGTATCGCCGAGTTCGAGGGCGACCAGATGGCCGCCGACATCAGGTCGGTCATATCCGGCCATCCCGATCCGGCCGCCCTGTCGCTCGGTCGACTGTCGGCGAATCCAGCCTACAACGCCCAGCTGCGCACGACTTGCGTGGCCACCTTGCTGGAAGGCGGGCATGCCTACAACGCGCTGCCGCAGCTCGCGCGGGCCACGGTCAACTGCCGCATCATGCCGGGCGAGCCGGTGGACGAGGTCAAGGCGACGCTGGTTCGCGTTCTTGCCGACGATCAGATTTCGGTGACGCAGATCGATGAGCCGGTCCTGAGCGCCCCGTCCGCGCTGCATGAGGAGATCATGGGTGCGATCGAGAAGGTATCCGCCGAGTTCTGGCCTGGCACGCCGATCGTCCCCACCATGAGCGCAGGCGCGACCGACGGCAGCTATTTGCGCAATGCCGGAATCCCGACCTACGGCCATTCCGGGCTCGCCAGCGACGTCGACGATGTCCGGGTCCACGGCAAGGATGAACGCGTGCTGGTCAAGTCCTTCTTCGACGGACAGGAATATCTGCACCGGCTGGTGAAGGCGCTCTCGGGCGGCAAGTAGCGCCCGCCCTTCGACCGCCTCAGGGCCTTCCCTTCCTGGCCCGCGCCGATGCCGCGCCTTTACGTGAGGCCCCCCGGCGCGCGGCCGCCAGCGCATCGTGCGCCCAGGCGGCAAGTTCGTCGGGATCGTCGTAGAGGCGGTCCGGCATGCGCCGATAGGACATCACGCCGCGCTTGCCGTCCTTGGTCGTGTAGGTGAAGGGCGGCAGATCCTCGCGCTCGAAGGCGGCCGCGTTGTGCTCATCCGCCTTGAGGTAGATGACGCCGTCATGCACGAGGGCAAACATCGTCGCCTGCGCATAGATGCCGGCGCCGCCGAACATGCGCTTGACCGTGACGGCCCCGAAGGCGGTGAACAGTTCGCGGATGTCGTCGGGGCTCAAGAGCCGGCCGCCTGGTGACTACTGCGCCTCGGCGGCGGGCTTGAGCTGCACCGATTCCCCGCAGCCGCAGGCCGAGGTCTGGTTCGGATTGTTGAACACGAACTGGGCGGAGAGCTTCTCGGCCTTGTAGTCCATCTCGGTGCCGAGCAGGAACAGGATCGCCTTGGGGTCGATCAGCACGCGCACGCCCTTGTCCTCGACCAGCTCGTCGGCGGGCTCGACCTTCTCGGCATATTCCATCGTATAGGCCATGCCGGCGCAGCCCCCGTTCTTGACGCCCACGCGCACGCCGATGACCGGGTTGGCGGCATTCGCCATCACGTATTTGATCCGCTCGGCGGCGGCGTCGGTCAGCCGGATCACCTGGGGCCTCGGCCGGGGGGTGGCCATCGCTTGTTCCTTTTCTGGTAGCTCTCTATGTGGGCCTGAGCTGCCCCAAACGCAATTCACCACGCGCAAATTCACCACATATTGAGCACGGCGCGGGCCTCGTCCGACATCCGGCTCTGCTCCCAGGGCGGATCCCAAACGACCGTGACCTTGACCTCGCCCACCCCGGCCACGCTCGCTACCGCGTTCTCCACCATCGTCGGCAATTCCTGGGCCGAGGGGCAGTTCGGCGTGGTCAAGGTCATGTCGACCGCGACCGCGCGATCATCCGCGATGTCGATCTTGTAGATGAGGCCGAGCTCATAGATATCGGCCGGGATTTCCGGATCATAGACGGTCTTGAGCGCGGCGATGATATCGTCGGTCAGCCGCGCGATCTCGGCCTCGGGCAGCGCCGAGGCTGCGCCCGGCTGCGGCGCCGGCGTGGCGTCTACGGTCGGCTTCTTCTCGGTGGTCTCCTCGCTCATGCGAAGAAATCCTGCGCCTTGATCAAGGCCTGCGCAAGGCGGTCGATCTCGGGCTTGGTATTGTAGAGCGCAAACGATGCCCGGCAGGTCGCCGATACGCCGAACCGCGCCAGGAGCGGCATCACGCAATGAGTTCCGGCGCGCACCGCCACGCCGGACCGGTCGATGATGGTGGCGACGTCGTGGGGATGGGCGCCGCGCATCTCGAAGGACACGATGGCGCCCTTCTCCCGCGCGGTGCCGAAAATGCGCAGCGAATTGATCTCGCGCAGCCGCTCATGGGCATATCTGGTGAGCTCGGCCTCGTGCGCGCGGATGCGCGCCTTGCCGATCGAGCCGACATAATCGATCGCCGCACCGAGCCCGATCGCCTGCACGATCGGCGGCGTGCCGGCCTCGAACTTGTGCGGCGGCTCGCCGTAGGTGATGCGGTCCTCGAACACCTCGCGGATCATCTCGCCGCCGCCGTTGAACGGCGCCATGGCGTCGAGATGCTCGTAGCGGCCGTAGAGCACGCCGATGCCGGTCGGCCCGTAGAGCTTGTGACCGGTGAATACGTAGAAATCGCAGCCGATGTCGCGCACGTCGATATCGAGATGCACCGCCGCCTGGCTGCCG
>DATDGG010000142.1:0-10218 GCA_036522235.1 Xanthobacteraceae bacterium | reverse complement strand
GGTCAGCGGGGATCAGATCAATAGTGCGGGCGGTGCGAGCGCGCCGCCCAGTGCCGCCCCCGAGCCCACGCCGCTCGATCGCGACCGCCTCATGGAAATTCTCGAGGCCACGATCGAGGAAACCCTGAAGCTTCGTTCCTCCTGCGGCTTTCTGCTGGCCGCGATCGACGAGCTCGGCCGCATCAACGAGGCCTATGGGTTCGACGTCGCCGATGAGGTCATCGCCGCGGTCGGCAAGCGCATGCAGTCGCAAATGCGCGGCAAGGACCATCTCGGCCGCGTAGCCGGCAACAAGTTCGGCATCGTCCTCAACAATTGCACGCCCGATGATCTCGCCGTTGCGGCGGACCGCCTGGTCGCCGGCATTCGCGACGAGGTGATGCAGACGTCCGCCGGCCCGGTCGCCGCCACCGTGACTATCGGCGGCCTCACGGTGCCGCGCCATGCCCGCAACGTGAACGAGGTTCTGGGGCGCGCCCACGACGCGCTCTATGGTGCCAGAGCGAGGCGCCGCGGCTCGTTCCAAGCCTATCAGCCCAATCTGCAGCGCATCGCCGAGCGGGCCGAGAATATGCGGGCGACCGATGAAATCCTCTCCGCCCTCAACGAGCGCCGCATCTTCATCGCCTTCGAGCCGGTCGTCGAGATCGGCTCGCGGGCGCCCGCCTTCTACGAATGCCTGATGCGCATCAAGCGGGCGGACGGCAGCCTGTTGGCGGTGAACCAGTTCATTCCCTGGGCGGAGCGCCTCGGCCTCGTCCGCCTGCTCGATCACCGCGTGCTCGACCTGGTGGCGGCCGAGATGCTCGCCTCGCCCGCGCTCGACGCGAGCGTCAATGTTTCGGCCGCATCGACCGGCGATCCGGATTGGTGGGCAGGCCTTGCCGCGACGCTGCGCGCCCATCCGGGTGTCGCCGAGCGGCTCACGGTCGAGATCACCGAGACGGCGGCAATCCAGGATATCGACGAGACGCGCGGCTTCGTCGCCCGCGTCAAGGACTTGGGCTGCCGCATCGCCATCGATGATTTCGGCGCCGGTTACACGTCGTTTCGCAATCTTCGCAAGCTCGGCGTCGACCTGGTCAAGATCGATGGCGCCTTCGTGAGGAATCTCATGCAGGCGGAGGACGACCGCGCCTTCGTTCACACCTTGATCGATCTCGGGCGGCGGCTTGGGCTCGAGACGGTTGCCGAATGGGTACAGGACGAGGCGTCGGCCGCGATGCTCGCCGAATGGGGCTGCGACTATCTGCAAGGCGCCCTGGTCGGGCTCGCATCGGCGGAGCGGCCTTGGGCGGCGGGCGGCGTCGCGCACGCGCAACGCGCTTGAGCGGCGCTATTCCTTGTTGCCGCCTTCTTTGTTGCCGAGGCGGTCGAGCCGCTTCTGCATCTCTTCCATCTGCCGCTTGAGATCGTCGATCTCGCCGCCCTCGCTCGGCCGCGGGTTGCTCTTGTCGGCCTTGTCGGCTTCCGCGGCTTGGCCTTCCCGCCGCGCGAAGGCCGGGGCGAACATGGCGAAGGTGCGCTCGAACATTTCCATGTTCCGCCGCACCTGCTCCTCGAGCGGGCCGAAAGCGCTGACCCCGAAGGCCTGCGCCATCTGGGTGCGCATCTTCTCCTGCTCGCGCGTCAGCGTATCGATCGAAACCTCGAGATAGCGCGGCACCAGCATCTGCATGCTGTCGCCGTAGAAGCGGATGAGCTGGCGCAGGAAGGCGATGGGCAGGAGGCTCTGCCCCTCCTTGTTCTCCTGCTCGAAGATGATCTGTGCCAGCACCGAACGGGTAATGTCCTCGCCGGTCTTGGCGTCGTAGACCACGAAATTGTTCCCCGCCTTGACCATGGTGGCGAGGTCTTCGAGCGTCACATAGGTGCTCGTGCCGGTATTGTAGAGCCGTCGGTTGGCGTATTTCTTGATTGTAACCGGTTCTTCGGACTGTGCCATGGCGGCCGCATCAAGGTGGAGCTTCCCAGAATGCCAGCATAGCCTTTTTCTTCTTGCGCAAGCCACCGTTTTATCGGAACCAAGCCCCGGCAGGGTTAAGGGCCTCCATTTTGCCCGTCCGGACGACGATCGGGTCGCCCAGCGGGCAAAGGCGGAACAGACCGGCGCGGCCAGCAATTGACAGTCACATGCGGGCTACCGAGGATGGGGTATGGGTGCCGGGACTTGAAGCGCGCCGTATGGCGGCGCGGACGCCGGTCGGGGGCCCTCGCTTTGGAGCCCGTCACGACCGGGCGCGATCTGACCGGAAACACTATTTAACCGGACATACGATCTAACCGGACACATAAGGAGCCCAGGACATGAAGGACGATATCGTCATCGTCGGCGCGGCGCGCACGCCGGTCGGAGCGTTCAATGGGGTGTTTGCGAACCTCCCGGCGCACGAGCTCGGCAAGATCGCCATCAAGGCGGCGCTGGAGCGGGCCGGCATCGAGGGGGCGCAGGTCACCGAGGTCATCATGGGGCAGATATTGACGGCCGGGCAGGGCCAGAACCCGGCGCGCCAGGCCTCGATCGCGGCCGGCATCCCGGTCGAGAGCCCGGCCTGGGGGGTCAACCAGCTCTGCGGCTCCGGGCTGCGCACGGTCGCGCTCGGCTACCAGGCCATCCTCAACGGCGATTCGGAGGTCGTGGTGGCGGGCGGCCAGGAATCCATGAGCATGGCGCCCCACTGCCAGCATTTTCGCAACGGCGTGAAGATGGGCAATTTCGACATGGTCGACACCATGATCAAGGACGGCCTGTGGGACGCCTTCAACGGCTAC
This sequence comes from Xanthobacteraceae bacterium, assembly GCA_036522235.1. Classification (GTDB taxonomy): domain Bacteria; phylum Pseudomonadota; class Alphaproteobacteria; order Rhizobiales; family Xanthobacteraceae; genus VAZQ01. The sequence continues at coordinate 7,446 of DATDGG010000142.1, read as the reverse complement.
CATATGGGCAACACGGCCGAGAACGTGGCGCAAAAGTACCAGATCACCCGGGCGCAGCAGGACGAGTTTGCGGTCGGCTCCCAGAACAAGACCGAGGCTGCCCAAAAAGCCGGCAGGTTCAAGGACGAGATCGCCCCGGTGACGATCAAGTCGCGCAAGGGCGACACCGTCGTCGACGCCGACGAATATCCGCGCCATGGCACCACGCTCGAGACGGTCGGCAAGCTCAAGCCCGCCTTCCCAGGCGGTACCACCGTCACGGCCGCCAATGCCTCCGGCATCAACGACGGCGCCGCCGCATTGGTGTTGATGAAGGCGAGCGAGGCGGCCAGGCGCGGCAAGACGCCGCTCGCTCGCATCGTGTCCTGGGCCCATGCCGGGGTCGATCCGGCCATCATGGGCACCGGCCCGATCCCGGCTTCGCGCGCCGCGCTCAGCAAGGCCGGCTGGAAGATCGAGGACCTCGATCTCATTGAGGCCAACGAGGCGTTCGCCGCACAGGCTTGCGCCGTCAACAAGGACCTCGGCTGGGACACCGGGAAAGTCAATGTCAATGGCGGCGCGATTGCGCTCGGTCATCCGATCGGCGCTTCCGGCGCGCGCGTGCTGGTGACGCTGCTGCACGAGATGCAGAAGCGCAATGCCAAGAAAGGCCTCGCCACGCTTTGCATCGGCGGTGGCATGGGAATTGCCATGTGCGTAGAACGATGATGCGCGTGGAACGATGATGCGCGTAGAACGATGATGTGCGTAGAACGATGATGCGCGTGGAACGATGATGCGCGTGGAATGGTAACCGCGTGGAAAGATAGATGACAGCGGGTTAAAGATCAGAGGACGGAACTAAGAAGAGTTCAACTTCTGGCTTCCGACATCTGGCATCTTTGGTCCGCGCGCGGATTTTGCTGAGGGGAGGTTAAGTCATGGCCCGCGTTGCGTTGGTCACGGGAGGAACACGCGGTATCGGCGAGGCGATCTGCAAGGCGTTGCAGGCGGCCGGCTACAAGGTCGCGGCCAATTACGGCGGCAACGACGAGACGGCGCAGAAGTTCAAGGCCGCGACCGGCATTGCGGTCTACAAGTGGGACGTCTCCTCCTTCGAGGCCTGCGCGGAGGGCGTCAAGCAGATCGAGGCCGATCTCGGCCCGATCGAAATCCTGGTCAACAATGCCGGCATCGCGCGCGACAGCATGTTTCACCGCATGAAGCCGGAACAGTGGACCGCCGTCATCAACACCAATCTCAATTCGCTGTTCAACATGTGCCGCCAGGTGATCGAGGGAATGCGGACGCGCAGGTTCGGCCGCATCATCAATATTTCCTCGATCAACGGCCAGAAGGGCCAGACCGGCCAGACCAACTATTCGGCCTCCAAGGCCGGCGAGCTCGGTTTTACCAAGGCGCTGGCGCTGGAGAACGCGAGGAGCGGCATTACCGTCAACGCGGTCTGCCCCGGCTATATCGCGACCGAGATGGTGAAGGCGGTGCCGCAGGAGATTCTGGATAAGAACATCCTGCCGCAGATTCCGCTCGGCCGGCTGGGCGAGCCCGAGGAGGTGGGGCGTTGCGTGGTGTTCCTCGCCGCCGATGATGCCGGCCTGATCACCGGCTCGACGCTGTCGGCGAACGGCGGCCAGGTCATGGTTTAGCGCATGATCCCGAAAAAGCCTGCCCTCGCCAAAGCGGGGGCGGCCACCGGTTTTCGGAAAAGAGTTGCCCCCGCGAGGGCGGGGGTCATGCGCCGCCAATAGCGTCCGGACGCCATCCTTCGGGCGCGAGCTCAAATCCTTCGAACGCAAAGCCCGGCGCCACCGTGCAGCCGACCAAGGTCCAGGCGCCGAGGCTTTCCGCCGCTTGCCAGGCGCCGGCCGGAACGATCGCCTGCGGGCGCTCGCCGGCGGCGAGATCGGGTCCAAGGATCAACTGCGTTGCAGCGATTTCGAGGCGCAGCGGGGCGCCGGCATGGAAGTGCCAGACCTCGACGGCGTCGACGCGATGCCAGTGCGAGCGTTCGCCGCGCGCGAGCAGGAAATAGATCGCGGTCGAGGCCGCGCGTCCGCCCTCGACCCGACGCGCGTCCCGGAAGGTCTCGCGAAAATGCCCGCCCTCGGGATGCGGCACGAGATCGAGCAGGCGCACGATATCGGCGGCCGTGAGGGATGCGCTCAAAACCTGTTCTTCCGCTCGCGGATCTCGGCGAAGACCTGCCAGGCCGGCGCGCCGGCGAGGCCGAGTGACTTGGCCACGTCCGGCACGTCGGCGCGCAGGAACGGGTTGGCGGCCTTCTCCTCGCCCATGCGGGACGGGATCGTCGGCTTGCCCGCGGCGCCGAGGCGGGCGACTTCCTGCTCGCGGGCGATGAGCGCCGCATTGGCGGGCTCGATGGTCTTGGCGAAACGGACATTGGCCAGGGTATATTCGTGGCCGCAATAAATCTGCGTGTCGTCCGGCAGGGCGCGCAGCTTCAACAACGATTGCCACATCATTTCCGGCGTGCCCTCGATCACCCTTCCGCAGCCGATCGAGAACAACGTGTCGCCGACGAAGACGAGCTTGTCGCGCCCGAGCACGTAGCTGATATGGCCGGCGGTATGGCCCGGGGTCTCGATCACGCGCGCTTCGAGACCGCCGACGCGGACCCGATCGCCCTCGCGCACCGTCTCGTCGACTTCCGGAATTCCATCGGCTTCGGCGTCGGGCGCCACGACACGGCAGCGGTGGCGCTCCTTGAGCTCCTCGATGCCGCCGGTGTGATCGTGATGATGGTGGGTCACCAGGATGTCGGTGAGCCGCCAGCCTTTCGATCGTAGCGCGGCCTCCACGGGGCCGGCCTCCGGCGCATCGATGGCGGCGGTCGCGCCGCTTTCGGGGTCGTGGAGGAGGACGCCGAAATTATCCTTGAGGCAGAGAAAGAGCTCGGTTTGGGCGGCCATGGATCAGGGCTTCATGTTGGCGGGGCTTGCAGGCGGCTCGCGGCTGCGTGCCGCCGGGCGCGATCATCGATCAAAAAGCGCCGCCAGCACAAGGGGCGGCTTTCCGGCGAAGCAGGACGGCTCTGACGCTGATTTTATGGTATTTTCGCGCCATGTCGCTTGATGTGGTCGATCTTCGCAATTTCTACGCTCAGCGTCTCGGCGACGTGGCGCGGCGCTTCGTGGGCCGGGGCATTCGGGCGCGCTTTGCCGACACGCGCGGCTTGCGGGTGGTCGGCATCGGCTATCCGACGCCCTATCTCGGCCTGTTCCGTGAGGAGGCGGAGCGGTGTCTCGCCTTCATGCCGGCCGCCCAAGGGGTGATCAAATGGCCTTCGCTGCGGCCGGGCCTGGCGGCGCTGACCGACGAATTCGCCTTGCCGCTCACCGATGCGGCGGTCGACCGGGTGCTGCTCGTGCATGCGCTGGAAATGTCGCACGAGGCCGACGCCTTGCTGCGCGAGGTCTGGCGGGTGCTCGCCTCCGGCGGACGGCTGCTCGTGGTCGTGCCCAACCGCCGCGGCCTCTGGGCCCGCATGGACACGACGCCGTTCGGCCACGGCCGGCCCTATTCGCGCTCGCAGATCATCCAGCTGCTGCGCGAGACCTGGTTCACGCCCACCGGCTGGAGCGAAGCGCTCTATGTGCCGCCGATCGCGCGCGGCTGGTTCCTGCGCTCGGCGCCCGCCTGGGAGCGCACCGGCGCGACCATCTGGGCGCCGTTCGCGGGCGTTCACATCGTGGAGGCGAGCAAGCAGGTGTACCGCGCCATTCCGGCGCGACGCGAACGCGCCCGCCTGGTGCCGGCGCTCGAGCCTGCGCTCGCGCCGTCACCCGGCGGATAAGCCCCGCCGGCTAAGCCGCTCACTCGTTGCCGTGCGAACTCTCGTCGCCGTCGCCGGCGCCGCCTTGCGCCACGCCCGGACCATCGTGGCGGGGCCCGCGATGCCGGCGCCGCCGCCGGTGCAGCGGGAAGCGGTCGCCCTGATTTTCGTGGCCGTTTTGTCCGTAGCCCTGGTGGTTTTGATTGGGATGTGATTGCGGCTGCTGCCCGCCGGTGATGAAGGAGGGCAACCGGTCGACGTCGCCGGCGGCCTCGGCCGGCGGCTGCGGACGCGGCGTATAGACCGGCTGCTCGCGCACCGGATAGGGCTGTGCATCGCGCGCGAGATAAGGCTGCGGCTCGCCGGGGCCGAACGGCACCTCGCCGGGGCCCGGCATCTGCTGCGGGCCCGCCATGTCGTCGCCGTCGTCGAAACCGTCGTCGCGCATGTCGCGCGACTCGTTCTCGGCCCGGTAGAATTGGGGATTGTTCTGACGGAATTGCTCCTGCGCGGCCGCGATCAGGCGGAAATAATGCTCGGCGTGCTGGTAGTAATTCTCCGCCGCCACCGGGTCGCCCGAGGTCTGCGCGTCACGCGCAAGCTGGAGGTACTTTTCAGCGATGTGCGATGGATTGCCGCGAATCTTGACGTCCGGTCCGTTCGACTCGAACACTCGCGTCATCGGATTCTGGCTCTTACGGTTGCGTCCGCGCATCCGCTTGTTCTGACCGTTTCTCATGACTCGCCTGCTGCCACCCTTCGTTGCGACGGCTCTAGCCGCCCTGCTTCCTCACGTTCTTCGCTTCCCTAACCTTCGTCGCCTCGTCAATTCCGGTTCGCTTCATGCGCACATCTTGCATGCGCACACCTTGGATGTGCACAGTCTGGCACTGCCCGTGCCGCCTTGCATGCAGCACGAGGCCGCTGGTGCGGCGTCCCAATCATGCGGCGTCGTTCATCATTCGCCGCGAGGTTCCGTAATCGCGAAGCAGCAACCCCTGGACCCGCGGTCCACGCCGCGGCGTTGCCCATCTTTGGGTGAGGCGCACCTCTTGGTAAGACACACCTCTTGGTTAAGGCACACTGCCGCGCCGCCAAGCGATCGCGACATGCGCCGAACCGATGAAGCATCTCGTCCCCGATGAGGCGAACTCACTGCCGGAACATCCGGCCTGATTTGTTCTCCTCACGCGCCTGTGGCTCTCCGGAGCTTCGCTGCGGGCCTCGTAGCTGGCGCGTTCAACCGTTTCGGGTCGATTCCATGAGCGAAACCTAGTCGGTCTTGCTGCACAATCCAAGTGCTTTTTTGCACGTCCGAAATGTGGAAGAGTCATGGCAGAAGCCGCACCACCAGGGCGCGGGCGATGCCTTGGAGATCGTGGCGCGCCCCCCCGACCGGCGCGAGACCAGCCCCGGCGAGAAGGCCTTCGACCGCCTCGAGTTGACCGGCGCCGAGCTCGAGCACCATGACGCCTTGCGGCGACAACAAGCGCCGCGCGTCCGCGATGATCGCCCGGTAAGCATCAAGCCCGTCCGCCCCGCCGTCGAGCGCCAGGACCGGATCGAAGACGCGCACCTCGGGCGCGAGCGTCGCAATATCGTCGTGCGCCACATAGGGCGGATTCGATACGACGAGGTCGAACGGCCCTTTGAGCGCGGCCGCATAGTCGCACGCCACAAAGCGCGCGCGCTCCGCAAGACCAAGCGCCGCCGCATTGTCGCGGGCGCAGCCGAGCGCTTCGCGGCTGCGGTCGGTGCCGACGCCGCGCGCGCCGGGCAATTGCTCGAGCAGCGCCAGAAGCAGCGCGCCCGAGCCGGTGCCGAGATCGGCGAGCATCCGCGCCTGCGCACGCGCCTGCCGGCGGTCCAGCACGTCGAGCGCGGCTTCGACCACGGTCTCGGTCTCCGGCCGCGGCACGAGGGTCGCGGCATTGAGCTTGAGGTCGAGCCCCCAGAATTCCTTGACGCCGATGATGCGCGCCACTGGCTCGCGCGCGAGGCGCCGCTCCGCCAAGGCCGCGACGGCATCGGCTTCGCTTTGGCTCAACGTACGCTCGGCCTGCGCGGCGAGCGCTGCATGATCGAGGCCGAGCGCATGGCCGACCAGCAGGCGCGCGTCGAGCTCGGGCGTGGCGAGGTCGTGCCGGCGCAGCGCCTGCGCGAGCTGGCGGCGCGCGCCAGCGATCGTGGGTAAAGGATCGCGCGCGGCGGGCGCCGTCATTGCAGCGAGCCCTCCTCGGCCAGTAGCGCAGCCTGATGGTCGGTGACGAGCGCGTCGATGATCTCGCCCAGCGCCTCGCCCTCGACGATCTGCGGCAGCTTGTACAGGGTCAGATTGATGCGATGGTCGCTCACGCGGCCTTGCGGGAAATTGTAGGTGCGGATGCGCTCGGAGCGGTCGCCCGATCCGACCTGGCCGCGCCGCTCGGCGGCGCGCGCCGCGTCGTATTTCTGGCGCTCGAAATCGTAGAGCCGGCTGCGCAAGACCGCCATCGCCTTGGCGCGGTTGCGATGCTGCGAGCGGTCTTCCTGCATGCTGACAACGATGCCACTCGGGATGTGAGTGATCCGGATGGCCGATTCGGTTTTGTTGACGTGCTGGCCGCCGGCGCCGCCCGCCCGCATCGTGTCGACGCGCAGATCCGTTTCGTTGATGGTGACGTCGACGTCCTCCGCCTCCGGCAGGACCGCCACGGTCGCGGTCGAGGTGTGGATGCGGCCCGAGGCCTCGGTGTCGGGAACGCGCTGCACGCGATGGACCCCCGACTCGAATTTCAGCTTGGCGAAAGCGCCGCGGCCGCGCACCTCGGCGATAATCTCCTTGTAGCCGCCGACCGCGCCTTCGCTCGCGGAGATCACCTCGACCTTCCAGCCCTGCTTGGCCGCATAGCGCTCGTACATCCGGAACAGGTTGCCGGCGAACAGCGAGGCTTCGTCGCCCCCGGTCCCGGCGCGGATTTCGAGGATGACGTTGCGCTCGTCCATCGCGTCCTTCGGCAGCAAGGCCAGGCGGATTTCCTGCTCGAGCGTGGCGCGGCGCGCCTCGAGCGCAGGCTTCTCCGCGGCCGCGAGCGCGCGCATCTCGGCGTCGGTTGCGGCATCATCGAGCAGCGCCTCGAGGCCGGCGATCTCGCCCGTCACCTCGCGATAGGCCGTGATGGCCGCCGCCACCGGGCCGAGCTCGGCGAATTCCCGCGACAGGCGCACATAGTTTGCCGGCGTGAGCTGCGTCGCGAGCTCGCTCTCAACCATCTTGTGTCGCCCCAGCAGGGCGTCGAGTTTTTGTTCAGGCAGCATCGGTCATTCAACGCGCTTGGCGAGGGGGCGTCACAGCTGCAGCCCGCTGACGGCTGCGAATTCCTTGAGCTTGTCGCGCACCGACACGCCGCCGGCCGGGCCTTCGAGCAGCGGTTCCATCAGCGCCGCGACCTTGGCGGCGTCGACATCGAGCAACATGGCCTTGACCGGACCGATCGCGGACGGCGCCAACGACAGCGAACGGTAGCCGATGGCGGTCAAGGCCAGCGCGCCGATCGGCCGCGACGCGAGCTCGCCGCAGACCGCAACCGGCTTAGCATGGGCGCGACCCTTGGCCGCAATATGGCGCAGCGCCCGCAGCATGGGAATCGACAGCTCGTCGAAGCGGGCGC
>DATDGG010000141.1:0-14757 GCA_036522235.1 Xanthobacteraceae bacterium | reverse complement strand
ATTCCCGGCTGGCCCGGCGACCTGCGACACCGGCCCGACCGTTGGATGCAGATCCTTGGCCGCCTCCGCCCGGACTTCACGCCTGCGCAGGCGCAGGCCGGCCTTCAGCCGTGGTTCAAGGCTTGGCTCCAAGGCAACATGCTTCGCCCAGGCTTCCCGATCATTACGGCCGATGATCGCCGCAGCTACCTGGCCTCCACTCTCGAACTCACCTCCGCGCCACAGGGCCATTCGCCGCTGCGCCGCGGCCTCTCCCAACCCCTTGGGGTCCTGTTCGCCGCCACTGGCGTTCTGCTCGGCCTTGCTTGCCTGAATGTCGCAGGCCTCTTCCTCGCTCGCGGCTCCGCGAACGGCCGGACTCGATCGATTCTCCGAACGCCACGAAATGTCTGATACTCAAGTGGTTAAGGCGCCGTTAACGCGCTCGTCGGGGAAGCTCCCGCGTGCGCGAGCCCGTGCGCGACATTCCGGACGCAGCGGCGCCGCAAGATAGGGCCGCCGCGCATCGGGGACGGCACAAAGGAACCGGGCAGCCGCCCGGCCGTTTTTGCCGGCTCTCGGCAGATTTTCCCCCGCTCCCTAGGACATGTGCGCGCTAACTCATTGAACCGGCGAAGAATAGCGTTTGGCACGGCAATTGCGACGGCCCGTAAGTGATGCGGCCTGCGGGTGCCGCGTCGTGAACGTTCGACCCGCACATCGGGGTGGAGATCTGTCATGGGTTTGTTCGATGCTTTGACAACGTCCGTCAGCGGCCTGCAGGCGCAAGCTTATGCCATGCAGAACATATCCGGTAACATCGCCAACGCGCAGACCACCGCCTTCAAGGATACCAACACCAACTTCGAGGACCTCGTACCCGACAATATTCCCTCCCAGCAGGTTGCCGGCGGCGTCATCGCGAGCTCGAGCGCGACCAATACCGTGCAAGGTGCGATCCAAAGCGCAACGGTCGGCACGGACATGGCCATCAATGGCGACGGCTTCTTCGTCGTGCAGAAGGCCGTCGGTTTCTCCGCGAACACGCCGATCTTCGGCGGCGTCAATCTCTATACCCGGCGCGGCGATTTCCAGAAGAACGCGCAAGGCTACCTGGTCAACGGCGCCGGCTACTATCTGGTCGGGCTTCCGATCAATCCGGCCACCGGCAATCCTGTTGGAAACGTCCCGGTACCGCTCCAGTTCCAGAACAACTTCCTGCCCGCGAGCCCGACCACCAGCATTCAATACGGCGTCAACCTGCCGACCTATCCGAAGACGGCGTCGGCGGTTACCACGACCCCCGGATCCGAGCTGCTAACCCCGGCAAATTTTTCCGTCAATCCGGCGTTCACGAGCCGTGTGGTCGGCACCGTATCCAACCTGACGACGGCCTCGTCGTTTCCGGTCGTCGCCGGCCACACGATAACCATCGGCGACGGAACCACCACGGCGACGGTCACGTCCGCCGGCGCGGTGACGGTGCAGAACATCCTCACCGCGGTCAATTCGGCCGGCATAAAGGTGACGGCGTTCCTCAACAGCACTGGCCAGATCCAGCTGGAATCGACCGGCGCCAACCCCATCGTCATCGGCGGCACTGCGACGGTGCCCGAGCTCGCGCAGTTTGGGGAGACCGCGGGCACCACCCCGCAGGGCACCGGAACGGTGGTGGCAAACGACGTGTCGACATTCGTCGGCGAATCGATCGACGGCGGGGCGGTGACAGCGTTCAGCTCGAACGGAACGCCGGCGAACATCCAATTCCGATGGGCGAAAGTCGACGGCGCCACCTACGGCGCGCAGGACACCTGGAACCTGTTCTACCAGACCAACTCGAATGCCGCCGGCGCGCAGGTGGCTTGGCAGAATCTCGGCACCAATTTCGTGTTTAACCCGGCCGGTCAGCTCAGTCCCGCCATCACCTCCCTGACGCTCAACAACGTCACCATCAACGGCATTTCGCTCGGCAACGTCCAGCTGGGAAGCACGACCGGCGGAATCACGCAATTCGCCAGCACGAGCGGATTGGCAACGATCAACAACCTCCAACAGAATGGATACGCCGCCGGTGCGCTGCAGTCGGTGGCGGTAACCAACAAGGGCACGATCAGCGGCACCTTCACCAACGGGCAAACCGTCGATCTGTCGCAAATTCCACTGGTGCATTTCAACGGCGCCAACAGTCTCAAGGCCTTGGACGGCGGCGCCTTTCAGGCAACCAGCGACTCCGGCGTCGCGCTCGCGGGAGCCACGGGCCAGATCCTCGGGCAATCGCTCGAGGGATCCAACACGGACATCGCCACCGAGTTCACCAAGCTGATCGTGACGCAACAGGCCTATTCCGCGAATACCAAGGTGATCACGACGGCAAATCAAATGTCGCAGGACCTGTTGAACATCATTCGATAGCCGTCGACAAACGATGTCGGCTGCATCGCGCGGCGATTGATCGGCGGGTAAATGAGCCTCATTCAAGCACTTGCCACGTCCCTGTCCGGACTGAATGCGACCCAGACGAGTCTGGCGGTTGTCGCTGGCAACGTGGCAAGCGCGCAGACGCCCGGATACGTCGACCGCACCGCCGTTCAGGTCGCAACGACGACCGGCGACAGCGAGTCCGTCCGCATCGCCTCGATCAACCGGCTGCTCGATCAATTCGTGCAACAGCAGTTGCGCACGGAAACCTCGGGCGGAGCCTATGCCGACTTGCGGGCCGGCTTTTTCCAGCAACTGCAGCAGGTCTACGGTCAGCCGGGCTCCGACAGCAGGCTCGACGCAGTATTCAACAAATTCACGACCGCGGTGCAGGCACTCGCCACGAGCCCGAGCTCGACCTCGGCGCAGGGCGCGACCATCAACGCAGCCCAGGCGCTGGCGCAGCAGCTCAACAGCGCGACCGCGAGCATCCAGGCGCTGCGTACCCGGGCGGATCAGGGGATTGCCGGCGACGTCCAGCAGGTCAACGAAGCGCTGAAACAAATCGCCACCATCAATGAGAAGCTGGCGGGCGACAACACGAACGACGGCGCCGCCGCCGCGCTCGCGGATCAGCGCGACCAGGCCATCGACCAGCTGGCGAAATTGATGGACATTCACGTGGTGCCGGGAAGCGGCAACCAGGTGTCTGTCTTCACCGGTTCCGGCACCTCCCTGGTTACCGGAAACCAGGCGGCTCAGCTCGCGTTTACTTCGTCGGGAAATATCGCGGCGACGCAACAATGGAACGCCAAACCGAGCAAGAGCACGCTCGGCACCGTCACCCTGCAGTTCCCGGATGGGTCGAGCACGGACCTGGTCGCGAATAAGGCGATCCGTTCCGGCGAGATCGCCGCCTATCTCGACATGCGCGACAACGTTCTGGTGCAAGCACAAAGCCAGATCGACGAATTCGCGGCGCAGATGTCGCGGGCTCTCTCGGATACGACAACGCCGGGCTCCGCCGCGGCCGTCGGACCGCAATCGGGATTCGACGTCGATATCGGTGGCGTGTTGCCGGGAAACTCGATCCACATCACCTATACCGATGCGGGCAACGTCGCGCACAATCTCACCATCATCCGCTGCGACGACCCGACCGCTCTGCCGTTGTCGAATTCGGTAACGCCCGATCCGACCGACACGGTGGTCGGGGTCAACTTCACCGGCGGTCCGGCGTCGGTGGTCGCTCAGCTCACTGCCGCTTTGGGCGCAACCGGACTGCAGTTTTCCAATCCGGCCGGCACGACACTGCGGGTGCTCAACGATGTCGCCAACACGATCACCGTCAACAATGCGTCGACGACGACAACGGCCACCTCGCTGACCGCAGGCGGCCCCGCGCTGCCGCTGTTCCTCGACGGGGCCGCGCCATTCACGGGGGCGATCACAGGTGCCGGCCCCGAGAGCACTGGCTTTGCGGGGCGGATCACGGTCAATAGCGCGCTGCTCGCCAATCCGACCGCTCTCGTCGCCTACCAGCCGTCGACACCGATCGGCGATTCCACCAGGCCGAATTTCATCTATAACCAACTCGTTAATGCCTCGCCGCTATATTCGCCAGCCACGGGCATTGGCGGGGCGACGGCGCCTTTCCAGGGCACGCTTTCGGCCTATCTGGGCGCGGTCGTGAGCGCGCAAGGCCAAGCGGCCACCACGGCGCAGAACCTGCAATCGGGGCAGGATATCGTCGTCAACGCGCTGAAGACGCGCTTCGACGAGACGGCTGGCGTCAACATCGACACGGAGCTCTCGCATCTGCTCACGCTGCAGAATGCCTACGGCGCCAACGCGCGGGTGATGACGACGGTGAAACAGATGTTGGATACGTTGCTGCAGTTGTGAGGACGCCATGGCTATTTCCGGGATCGGAGGCAACGTTTCGCCGCTCCTTCAGTCGGTGCTGACAATCGACAAGCAGTTGCAGGACCTGCAACGGCAGTTGGGCACGGGACAAAAGTCGGACACCTACTCGGGTCTCGGATCACAAAGCAGCGTGGCGGTCGGATTGGGCGCGCAGCTCGACGCCACAGCGAGCTACGACAATACGATCTCGATCGTCGGGACGACGATCGACCTGGCGCAGACGGTATTGTCCCAAGTCGCCAAATCGGGCAGCGCGCTGAAGTCGTCCGCGGCGCAGGCGCCGTTCGACCCCGACAACAGCGGCGTCACGACCGTCCAGAGGACGGCGCAAGGGGCCCTCGACACGGTTCTGGCCGAGCTCAATACGCAGGGAACCAACGGCTATCTGTTCTCGGGCAGCGGCTTGAACCAGCAGTCGGTCGATACCTCCAGTCATATTCTCAACGGCAACGGGTCGCAGGCCGGCCTCATCCAGGTCATCGCCGAGCGCCGGCAGGCCGACCTCGGCAGCGGGCTCGGACGCCTGGTGATTTCCGCGCCAACGCCTACGTCGGTGGCGGTGAGCGAAGACGTCGCCGGCTCGCCGTTCGGCTTCAAGCTTGCCGGCGTGAGCTCCTCGCTCACCGGCGCGACCGTCACCGGTCCCGCGGGTTCTCCCAGCAGCATTTCGGTCGATCTCGGCCCCGGCAATCCAAATGCCGGCGACAGCCTCACCTACAAGTTCTCCTTGCCGGATGGATCGAGCGAGACGCTCACGCTGCAGGCGACCAATTCGACGACGCCGGGACCCGGGCAATTCACCATCGGGGCGACCTCGGTGGTCACCGCCGCCAACCTGAACGCCGCCATCACGACCGGGGTCGGGCAGCTGGCGCAAACCTCTCTGTCGGCGGCCTCCGCAATGGCCGCAGGAAACGACTTCTTCGGCAATCCGCCACAGCGTGTCGCCGGTCCTCCGTTCGCTACCGCCACGGCGCAGGTCGCCGGCACCGCCGCCAATACGGTGTTCTGGTATACTGGACAGAATGGACCGCAGCCGGCGCGATCGACGGCGGTCGCCCGCATCGATCCATCGATCGTGGTCTCCTACGGGCTGCGCGCCAACGAGCAAGGAGTTCGTGCGATCGTGCAGAACGCCGCGGTGCTTGCGGCGACGAGCTACGCGGCGAGCAATCCCAATGCACCGGCGAGCTATATCGCCCTCAATCAGCGCGCCGACATCGCTCTGGCGGTTCCTCCCGGCGTGCAGAGCATTCAGAATATCGAGGAGGATCTCGCCAGCGCGAAGGCGGCCATGAGCGATGCAACGGGCCGGCACCGGCAGACAAATCTGACGCTCACCAACATGCTGCAGCAGATCGAGGGGGTTTCCAACGACCAGGTGGCGGCGCAGCTACTCTCGCTGCAGACCACCCTGTCGGCATCCCTGTCGACGACAGCAAGGCTCGCGCAGACGAGCCTGCTCAACTATCTGGCGCCGGTTGCCGGCTAACGGCTGTATCAATCGCATGGGTCACGCTTGGCAAATGCCTCCGGCCATCCGGTTAATCGATCCTTACCGCCGTTTCTCCATCCCGAGACCGGTAAGAAAATCGAAAGCAAACAACAAAGTTCACCTTTCTTTTAGGTGTTTGCCCCAAAGTGCTACGGACGGCAATGACGCCCGTCGTTCTCTAGACCAGGAAGGTTGAAAACATGAGTAGTGGTATCGTTCTCTCGACCTCGGTGCGCCAGAATCTTCTATCGCTCCAGTCGACCGCAGACCTGCTTGCGGCAACCCAGGGCCGTCTCGCCAGCGGCAAGCGAGTCAACTCGGCGCTGGACAATCCCGTCAACTTCTTCACGGCGTCGGGCCTCGACTCCCGTGCCAGCGACATCAACAATCTGCTCGACGCCATCGGCAACGGCGTGCAGGTGCTGCAGGCCGCCAACACCGGCATCACCTCGCTGCAGAAGTTGGTCGATACCGCGAAGTCGGTGGCCAACCAGGCGCTGCAGACCACGGTCGGCTACTCGACCAAGGCGAACATCATCTCGGGCACGATCACCACCAACGGCACCGGCGTCAGCGCCTCCGATCTGCGCGGCCTCGGCACGGTCACCAACACCGCTGCGACGTTGGGAGGGGTGGTCAACGTCGGTGGCGGGGCTGGAACCCTCACCGCTGCTACCTTGCTGTCGGCGATTGGCACCGGCGGTACCGCCATCGCCAACGGCGACACGTTCTCGGTCAACGGCAAGAACATCACCTTCGACACGGCCACGGTGACCGCGACCAAGAGCTCCACCGACGCCTCCGGCAACGTGACCTTCTACACCCAGAGCGCGGCCGCCGTCAGCGACCTGCTCTCGGCGATCGACACCGCCGCCGGCAATACCGGCACCGGCGCAGTCGCGTCGACTGTCGCCAACTCCGGCGCCGCCACGTCGAAGCTGCAGCTCAATACCGGTGTCAACGCCGATCTCACCCTCGGTGGCACGGGCCTTGCCAAGTTCGGCCTCTCCACCGGCGTCACCTACCGCACCGGCGACACCTTGACCTTCACGGCCGTGGGCGGCGGGCAGGCCACGACGGTCACCTTCGGCAACGGCACCGCCGGAACGGTCAAGACGCTGAACGACCTCAACAACGTCCTCGCCGGCGACAATCTGACCGCCGCGATCGACTCGACCGGCAAGCTGACCATCTCGACCAGCAACGACTACGCCTCCTTCTCGCTGCCAACGATCGCCGGCACGGCGCAGTCGGGCGGTGACGTCAATGGCGCCTTCCAGGTCGCAAAGGGTGCCGTGTCGACTACCACTCCGATCGCGGACGCCACTTCCCAGGCGACCCGCCAGGGCCTGGTGACCCAGTACAACGCCATCCTGAGCCAGATCTCGACCACGGCCAAGGATGCCTCGTTCAACGGCGTCAACCTGCTGAACGGCGACACCCTCAAGCTCGTGTTCAACGAGACCGCGACGTCGACCCTGAGCATCACCGGTGTCAGCTTCGGCCCGGGCGGCCTGGGCCTGCCCAATCTGGTGGCTGGCACGGACTTCATCGACAACGCCGCGACCAACAAGGTGCTGGCCTCCCTCACGACCGCCGGCACGACGCTGCGTTCGGAAGCGTCGGCCTTGGGCGCCAACCTGTCGGTCGTGCAGGTTCGTCAGGACTTCTCGAAGAACCTGATCAACGTGCTGAAGACCGGCTCCTCCAACCTCACGCTGGCCGACACCAACGAGGAAGCGGCCAACAACCAGGCGCTGTCGACCCGTCAGCAGATCGCGGTTTCGACGCTGGCGCTCGCCAACACCGCGCAGCAGAGCGTGCTCAGGCTCCTGCAGTAATCTCGGCAGGGTGACCAAAGGACGAATTAGGCGGCGGAGCCTTTCCGCCGCCTTTTTCTCAGGCGCATCATGTCCTTTGAGATCGAATCAATCGCAAATCGAATTATTGTTTGGAGCATCCCTACCCGAGCCAACGCGGCGAGGTGACCATGGCCCTGCGAATCGAGCTGAAGCCGTTCGAACGGATCATCATCGGCGAATGCGTCATCACCAATTCCGATTCTCGATCCGCCTTCTTGGTCGACGGCAAGGTGCCGATCCTACGCGAAAAGGATATCCTGACCCCGAAGACGGCAAATAGTCCGGTGAAGCGGCTGTATCTCTGTGTGCAGCAGATGTATATCGAAGAAGATATCCCAAAATACCAAGAATTGTATTTTGGCTTTATTAAGGAACTACTTGAGGCGATACCGAGCTTTAGGGTCGAGATCGAAGAAGCGAGTAACTTAATCTTAAGCGGCTCTCTTTACAGTGCGCTAAAGGTAATTAGAAAAATGATAAAGCGCGAAGAGGAAATCCTCAAGGTGACCCATGTCTGACGCGGCCCGAGCTTATGCCCACGCGGCAAATACAACGGCATCTCCCCGAGAAATCGAGGCGCGAGCGTTGTTGAAGGCAGCGAAGCAACTGCAGGACGTCGCCACGGATTGGACCGGTGCCGACGAGCGCATGCATTCGGCACTGCTCTTCAACCGAAAGCTCTGGGCGATCTTCATGAGCGCGGCGATGGAAGACGATAATCCACAGCCGCGCGAAGTCCGTCAGAACATCGCGAACATCGGCATATTCGTCATGAAGCAGACGAGCGACATGCAGGTGAACCCGGACGTCCGCAAGCTTCAGTCCTTGATCGACATCAACCGCAACCTTGCTGCCGGCCTCTCTGGCCGGACCTGATCGCCTTCCGCGGTTCGCGCGATGGGCGGCATTGCTAGCTCGCCCTCTTGAACCGGCTTCTGTGGCGTCGGGGAATGCCGCCGGTGTCAGGTCAACAGACCAGCGATGTTGCCTGCGGATTCCGCAAGTTGGAGCAGGGATGGCCCGGCGAGGAGATAGCTCGCGCAGTGGCGCGCGCGTGCAAAACCGAGCCGGCGGCTCATCGCCTTCCCCGCGCTGTGGTGATTCTGGATCGTCAGCTCGATATGAGAGAATTTAAGCCTGCGCGCATGCACGTACAGTTCCGCCAGCAGCGAGGAGGCGATACCTTGCCTCCGGCAGTCCGGCTGGACGAAGATATCCTGGATGCACAGGGCCGGCTCCGGCGACGCGCCATAGAGGTGCACGCTAAACGTCAGCATGGCGACAATTGCAGCGTCGTGCTCGGCGACTACCGCTGCGAATCGCGGATGCGGCCCTGAGCTATCGCGGCGCCAATCGTCTTCGGTCGCGCGCATTGCGAGGATCGTTCCGTCCGACATTGCCATTTGGCACTTCAATTGGAACAACCTCGCAACATCCTTCGGCTCGGCAAAGCGTATGTGAAATTCGATCGGCTCGGCGCTGCGGCCCGGCGTCATCGCGGCGTTTGACGAAGCGTCGGCGCCCCAATGGAGCGCGCGACTGCCGATTTTGGCGCGATCGAACGGCGCCTGGCAGCTCAGAACGGCGACCATGCAGCCGCGCAGGCGCTCGAAGCCAAGCGCGCGATAAAGTCCCCTCGCAGCGCTATTGTTCTCCCGTACATGAAGGTCAATTCGGGAGATGTTCCGATCGCGGGCGTGGACGGCCAGCCCGGCCAATAGCGAGGTGCCGACGCCGAGCCTTCGCTGAGCAGGCTCGACAAAAATATCCTCGATGTAGAAGGCAGGCGCGCCCAATCCGGTATCGTAGCGCTCATGAAAGTCGAGCATGCCCACAATCCGACCGTCGGCCTCGACGACGAGCGCCGTGAACCGCTCGCTCGAACAAAAATCATAGCGACGCCAGTCGTTATTGGTGGCGTAATTTCCATCTGCTTCCCGGCTTACGATGGCTGACTGCCATTTCAGCTCGAACAGCCTCGGAATATCCATTGACGTCGCCAAACGCACATGAAAGTCCGCGGGACGCTGTTGCGCGGGAAGGCCTGATGCCGGCGAGGTCGCCGACGAATCTCCGCCGAGATGCCTGACCCCGCCACGGTCGGCGGGCCTGGAAGCGGCGTCCCTGCGTCTTGAGTTCCTTCGATTTATGATGGCTGTTCGCGCCATTTGTCGACTCCAAGCTTATGATTGTTCAGGCCGTTTGTGCGACCGGTTCCGAGACCTGATCTGGAACGGTCTTGCCGGGGGCCTCCTCGCCCGCCGATAGCATCTGTCCCAACCGTGCAAGTGCCGCCAGGTCGGCGATCTGCTGCGTCAGCAGCCGTTCGCGAAAATAGGCGATCGTCCGTTCGAGCCCATCGGCGAGCTGCGTCGTCGGCTCCCAGCGCAGCACCTGCCGCGCCAATGCGATATCGGGCTGGCGTTGCTTGGGGTCGTCCAGCGGCAGCGGCTTGAACACGAGCTGGCTGTTCGAGCCGGTCAGCTGCAGGACCCCGGCGGCGAGATCGCGCATGGTGAACTCGCCCGGATCGCCGATATTGATCGGTCCGATAAAATTGTCGCCCGTCGCCATCAGCCGCATCAGGGCTTCGATCAGATCGTCGACATAGCAGAAGCTTCGCGTCTGCATGCCGTCGCCGTAGATCGTGATGTCGTCGCCCATGAGCGCCTGCACGATGAAGGTGGAGACCACGCGGCCGTCATTCGCCTGCATGCGCGGGCCATAGGTGTTGAAGATGCGCGCGACCTTGATGCGCACGCCGTGCTGGCGGTGGTAGTCGAAGAACAGCGTCTCGGCGCAGCGCTTGCCCTCGTCGTAGCAGGAACGGATGCCGACCGGATTGACGCGTCCCCAATAGCTCTCGGGCTGGGGATGGCTCTCCGGATCGCCGTAGACCGCGGAGGCCGACGCCTGCAGGATCTTGGCGCCGGTGCGCCTGGCGAGGCCGAGCACGTTGATGGCGCCGTGCACGCTGGTCTTGGTCGTTTGCACCGGATCGTTTTGGTAGTGGATCGGGGAAGCCGGGCAGGCGAGGTTGTAGATTTGGTCGACCTCGACATAGAGCGGAAACGTGATGTCGTGCCGCATTAGCTCGAAGGCGGGACGGCCGATCAGGTGCGCGACGTTGTCCTTGCTGCCGGTGAAGAAATTGTCGACGCACAGCACGTCGTGACCCAGGTCCAAGAGGCGCTCGCAAAGATGCGAACCCAAGAAGCCGGCTCCGCCGGTGACCAGGATTCGGTTCATTGGCCGGGCCTCCTCATCCGTTGCGGACTTACAGCGTTCGACTGAGGGCGAGCGGCTGTGCCCGCTTCGGATCGGGAGCGGTCGTTCGCCCGGAGGCGCCGTAGCCCTGTGGGCACGCTTTGCGGGCGAGATCGCCCGAAAGACGGCGCAGGATCCCCTCCGACACCGCATGCGCGGTTGCCAGCACCACGAGGTTCGACTTCAGCACCGCCTGCAGCCGATCGTGCCGGCGTGCGAGCGCGCCGGCATCCTGCGGGAGGCGCGAAAGCCGCCCGCTGTTCGCCTTCAGCTCCTCCACGGCCTTGAAGTAGCCGCCGGAAAGGGCGGCCTTCTTTGGCGCGAGGCGGCTCGCCTCGCACAACCGGCCGGCGCGAACCAACGCGGTCTCCTCCTCGACCAGGGCCTCAAGCCCGTCCATGAGCTCGGCGAGATGGCCGATTGCGGTCTCTGCGTCCGCCTTGGGCTCGATCGGGCGGGATTGTCCGTCTGGAGTGGTCTTGGGGGCGTTGTGCATCGCTGGCGTCCTATCGGAATGGCGCGGCTGCGTTATGGTTGGCGCTTCGTCTGCGCGTTCCGTCGAATTGCCGCTTGCCCTTGCACGATCGGTTAGGATTTGGTGAATCCCAAAGAAAGGCCGATAAAGATTATCGGGTCGCTGGTTAATAACTGGTTCACTGCGCGTCTGCGGCGTTCAGCGGGCATGGGCTTCCTGCTGCGCCAGCAGCGCGTGATAGACTTGGTCAGCGATCCCGATGCCGCCGGCCTTGGCGAACGATTTGGCGTATTGCTCGCTCAGGAACGACCGCCAGACGCCGACCGCCGCGCCGCCGCCGAAGGGGCCGTCGCCCTTTATGCCGGCGAACATCTGGCTGAACATGGAGTTGAGGAACTGCGCCTCGAAATTGACCGCGGCGGCGCGCGCCTTGGTCTTGAGATCGGCGGCGGGCTTGCCCAGCGCGGGCGCACCGCTCGCGCCGCTACGCAGGAGCGGCGCCGCCACGGACGCAGCCGGGATGGGCGAGGCGAGCGCGTGCAGGACCGCCATCACATCACCTCGATGTCGGCTTGGATGGCGCCGGCCGCCTTGATGGCCTGCAGAATGGCGATGAGATCGCGCGGCCCGATGCCGAGCGAATTCAATCCGTCGACCAGCTGTTGCAGCGACACGCCTTCCTTGACGACGGCGAGCTTCTTGCCCTCCTCGGTAACGCCGACGCGCGTGCGCGGCGTCACCACGGTCTGGCCGCGGGCGAACGGCTGCGGCTGGCTGACCTGCGGGGTCTCCGAGATGGTGACGGTGAGGTTGCCTTGCGCCACCGCGACCGTCGACACACGCACGTCGCGTCCCATCACGATGATGCCGGAGCGTTCGTCGATGACCACTTTGGCGGCCAGGTCAGGGTCGACCTGGAGCTGCTCGATCTCGGTCAAGAGCGCCACGACATTGTTGGCGGATTTCCGCGGCAGCGTGATCTGCACGGTCGAGGGATCGAGCGGCTCGGCGATCGGGGCCCCGATGTAGTCGTTGATCGCGGCGGCGATCCGCTTGGCGGTGGTGAAGTCGGCGTTGCGCAAGGCCAGCCGCAGCTGGTTGAGCTTGTTCAAGGCGAATTCGATCTCGCGCTCGATGATGGCGCCGTTCGAGATGCGCCCGACGGTCGGCACCCCGCGCGTGATCTTGGACGCCTCGCCCTCGACCTGGAAGCCGCCGATGGCGAGCGAGCCCTGCGCGACCGCATAGACGTTGCCGTCGGCGCCGAGCAGCGGCGTGACCAGAAGGGTGCCGCCCTGCAGGCTCTTGGCGTCGCCGAGCGCCGAGACCGTGACGTCGATGCGCGTGCCTTGCGTCCCGAACGGCGGCAGGTTGCTGGTCACCATGACGGCGGCCACGTTGCCGGTGCGAATGGTGGCGCCGCGGACATTGACGCCGAGCCGCTCCAGCATCGCCTGCAGCGATTGCTTGGTGAACGGGATATTGTTGAGCGTGTCGCCGGTGCCGTTGAGGCCGACCACAAGCCCGTAGCCGATCAATTGATTCTGCCGCACGCCCTCGATATTCGCGAGGTCCTTGATGCGCGAGGTCGCGCCGGCGCTCCCGCCGGCGCAAATCAGCATGAAGGCCGCGGCGAGCGCGGTCGCAATCGTCCTCGTCATCCCTTGCTCCCCAATGATGAGGTCGGACCACGGACATCTTTGCGAAACGCGTGCCAGCGCGGCTGCACCCCGTAAGCTGTTGAGATCAATAATAATTGTGGGGCCGACCGGCGGCGCAAGCGGGCTCCGCCTGGGCGGTTCCTTGCCGGGCAGGGCAGATTTTGCCGAGCCGTTTACTGCTCATTAACCGGTTACCGCCCATTAACCATGACGGTCCGATGAATTGAGCGACCGAGAAGGCGAAGCGGTCTCTGTGAGGGGGCCCGGCATGCGAATTCTGCCAACCAACGGGGCCGCGGTGGCGGCAGGTGCGGCCGCCGCGCGGCGTACGCCCTCCACGGGTTTCACCGTCAGCGATGAGAATGCACCGCGCTCCGCCGGGGCCGCCGGAGGCCTGCGGACGGTCGGCGGCATCGACGCCCTGCTGGCGCTGCAGGGGATCCAGGAGGTCGAAGACCCGCTCGAGCGCCGCAAGCGGGCCGTCAAGCGCGGCCGCATTGCCCTTGATGCGCTCGACGAGCTCAAGATCGGTCTGCTCGGCGGCGCCCTTTCGGCCGCGACGCTGACCAAGCTGCAAGCGGCGGCTGCGCACCTGAAGCTTTCGTCCGGCAATGAAGATCTCGACGGGGTGCTGGGCGAGATCGAGCTTCGCCTGGAGGTGGAGATCGCCAAGATGGCCCGCTAACGCATGTCCCGGAAAAAGCCTGCCCCCGAGAAGGCGGGGGACATGCGCCAGCACAAAAAAGCGGGCGTATCGCGATCCATTCGATCGGGATACGCTCTAATCAGCCCTTGAAAACGGCGTAAAGCCCTGATGCGCGGGCTGAGCGTTCTTCGAATTGTCATTCAGCTCACTGTCATAAAGGGCTGCCCGCAGCGCATTTTTCGCACTGCGGCATGACGCCGGCGGTGGCGAGGACAACTCTGCATTCCGTGATTGTGGGTGACGGGCCGTCCCTATATAAGGGCGCCCGCGAGCTGGAGGGCTCGCCCAAGCACGGGGTTCCCATGCGTTCGGAGAAGAACAAGGGCGGTGCCGTAGCGCTGCTGGAGAAGAACGGTACCGTAGCGTTGGACAAGAACAAGAGCTATCGACCTTCCGACAAAGAGCCGTTCATGAACGAGCGCCAGCGCGAGTATTTTCGCAACAAGCTCTTGCTGTGGAAGGACGACATTCTCAAAGAGGCCAAGGAGACGCTGCAGCATCTCCAGGACGAAAACCAAAATCATCCCGACCTGGCCGACCGCGCCTCGTCGGAGACCGACCGGGCGATCGAGCTGCGGGCACGCGATCGGCAGCGCAAGCTGATCGCCAAGATCGACGCCGCCTTGCTACGGCTCGAGGACGGCACCTACGGCTATTGCGAAGAGACCGGCGAGCCGATCTCGCTGCGGCGGCTGGAAGCGCGGCCCATCGCGACGCTCTCGATCGAAGCGCAGGAGCGTCATGAGCGGCGCGAACGCGTCTATCGCGACGACTAAGGCCCAGCCGGCGCGCCGATTCGCCGAGCGGCTCGACCATGAAGGCGTCGAGGCGCTCGGATCGAGCCAGGCGGCGCAATGTGCGGAGTCGTGAAGATCGCGGGGCTCGCTGCAACAAAGCGAGCCGAAAAAGCGGACCGGGCGTTCACCCGCCTTCTGTAGCTCATCCGCCTTGCCACAACAGCGCCCCCT
>DATDGG010000140.1:0-14298 GCA_036522235.1 Xanthobacteraceae bacterium | reverse complement strand
GAGCTCCTGCTGGCGGCGCTCGGCGCCTGCACCGCCATGACGCTGCGCCTCTATGCCGAGCGCAAGGCCTTGCCGCTCGACCGGGTCACGGTCCGCCTGCGCCACGGCCGCATCCATGCCGCCGACTGCGAAACCTGCGAGACCCGGGAGGGAATGATCGACCGCATCGAGCGGGCGATCCGCCTCGAAGGCGCCCTCGACGCGCCGCAGCGCGCGCGCCTCCTGGAGATCGCCGACAAGTGCCCGATCCACCGCACGCTGACCTCGGAGGTCGATATTCAGACCACGGAGGCCGGAGGTCAGAAGCTCTGATCTCCGATCAAACGTCGACCCAATCCAGCGTCTTTTCGGTCTCGATGTGCTGCAGCCGCTCGAACATCGCCTCCATCTTGGCGCGATCGCGATGGGCGGTCATCAGCATGAACTTTTCCTTGAGCTCCGCCTGATCGAGGGGGCGCTCGGCGGTTCCTTTGAAGCTCGTGACCCGCCGGGAAATCTGGCGCCCGTCCTTGAGCGAGATGGTGACGGTGGCGGTCGTATCCTGGCGGCTCTGGTTGACCGCGCGGGTGGCCTTGATCCGCGATACCAGATCGAGGATGGCGGGGTCGTGGACCACCGCGTCATCGTTGAAGGAGCGCGGATCGCGCGCGTCGCGATAGAGTGAGAGGGCGACGCTGAAGGGGACCGAGTACTGCGCCATCATCTTGTCCTCGGGCGCCGGGATATTGTTGCGCGTGGCCACGCGCTCGTCGCCGGCAATGACGATCGATCCGATATCGGCGGGCGAGAACTTGTGCTCTGCGCGCAAATCCTGCGTCGCCTCGACCGGATTTTGCGCCGTCATATGGCAGGCATAGCGCTTCATCGTGATCTTGTTGGTGAAGTACTCGGTGCCGAGGCCGCGCGTGAGCGCGGGGAGATCCCATTCGTTGCAATAGACGCGCAGGAAGCCGAACTCGCCCTCGAGCACGGTCGAAGGCCCGGTGAATCCCTCGCCCGCGAGCGTCGCCGCCAGCACGCCGCTCTCGGCCGCGCGGCCGAGATGCAGGCGCTTGACCATGGCGCCGTTGCCGGCGCTGACGAATTCCAGGAGGCCGCAGGCGAGCGAGCCCGCGATGCCGAGCGTGTTGGTCATCTTGGCGGCATCGAACTGCCGCAGGCGGGCGACCGCGACCGCGGCGCCGAACGGACCGGTGGTGCCCGGCGCGTGGAAGCCGCGGGTCTCGTTGCTGTGCTTGGTGGCGTAGCCGATCCGGTACATGGCCTCGCCGCCGGCCACGAAGGCGGTGACGAGATCGCGCCCGCCGAGGCCGCGCTCCTGCCCGACCGCGAGCGCGGAGGTGAAGAGCGTTGCCGCAGGATGCGTGCCGCTGTTGGGCTCGGTGGTGGCATCGAGCTCGAAGGCGTGGCCCAAAGCCCCGTTGGCGAGCGCCGCCGCCGGCGCGTTGACCTTGAGCCCGCCGGTGCCGAGGATCGCGCTCTTGGCTTCGCCGCCGCTGCCGTAGCGCTGCGCATAGGCGATGATCATCTTGCTCCACGGCAGCTCGGCGCCGTAGCTGATGGTCGCGACCGCGTCGATGATGCAGTCCTTGGCGCGCTGCAGCACCTCGGGCGGCAGGTCTTCATAGCGCATGGTGGCCGCATAGGCGGCTAGCCGCTCGGTCTCGTGCGCGGTCGGCTCCTTGGGACGGGCCGGCTCGGTCTGCGCCGCCGCCGCGGTGGCGCCGAGCAGCATCGGCGCGAGCGGCGCGCTGCCGGCCACCGTCGCCATCTGCTTGAGAAACGTCCGTCGGCCTTGCTGACTGTCGTTGGCGCTGGTCATCGAATCCTCCCGGGGCGTGTTTGGATAGCGTTACGCGCCGCATTTCAAACGAGCGAGGTGATTGTGCGTGAGCGCGTGAACGCCTCAGGCAACTAACCTAAAGCATTTTTGGCAAAAGTGGAACGACGGGAGTGTCAGCAATTCTGATCCCTGACTCCTGATGCCGGATTCCTGTCACCTGACATCCGACGCGCCTGCCGCGATCGTCTCGAAGGCCTTGCCTTTCTTGGCCTGCGCGACCCCGTACTCGTAGAGCGCTTTCATGTAGTCGGGATCGAAGGCGCCGCGCGCGGGATGCTCGAACTCGGGATCGATCTGGGCGACGCTGACGGCTATTCCCTGCTTCTGCGCGGCCGCCAGCGTCAGCAGGAGCTCGATGCGCAATCCCGATTGCAGCGCCAGCGAGATGGAGCGCCCGAGCACGAGGGCGGTTTGCGGTGTCGTCATTTCGAACTGCTGCGTGAGCTTTGCGTTCGCGATCACGTAGAGCTGCTTGGTCGGCAGGCGAACCGTGCCGGTGCCGGCCAGCACCGATTCCGGCGCGATGAAGAAGGGCGCCGTGATGGTGCCGTCATTGTGCAGCTCCTGCAGGTCCTTGCCGTGCGACTGCGCGTCGATCAGGACCGGAGGGAAAATTCCCGGAATGCTGGCCGAGGCCAGGAGCACGGCGCGAAACAGCGCCAGCGCCTTGTCGTCGCCGCGCGCCGCGATCGCGCCCATGTTCCAGATCATCCGCCGGCCGGCATCGAGATTGGTGGTGACCACGAGGAGCCGTCGTCCGCGCGCGTGCTCGGCGGCGATGTCGGCGAGCAATTTCGGTGTCACGCGCTTCTCGATGGTGCGCTTGAGCGGCCATGAATCCATCAGGCTGTCGCTGGTGGGGCGATCCTCGAATATGTCGCCGGCCGTGATGGTGGCGAACTGGTTGTGCAATTCCTCGTCATAACGCGGGCCCAGAAAGGCGTAGGGAGCGATCAGCGCGCCGATGCTGGCGCCGGTGACGACCGCGAATTCCGGCCGGTTGCCGGTCTGCGTCAGGCCGGTCAAGAGGCCGGCCGCGTAGGCGCCGTCGGAGCCGCCGCCCGACATGGCGAGCCAAGGCCCGCTCGCCTTGGGCAGGAGGCGGGCGAACTCCTCCTCGGAATCGCCCCAGGCGCGGGCTTCCGGAAGGCCGAGAACGAGCGCATCCGCCTCGTCCTCCAGGCTGAATGTCGGCCGCGCCGGCTTCGCATTGGTCTCCGCGGGCGTACCCCCCGCCCCCGCCGGCGCGCTTTTTGCTTCGGGCCCTTTCTTCCGCGGCGGCTTTGCGACTTGCTTTGGCGCGGGTGCGGCGGTTTGCGCGAGCGCTTGCGTCGGCCAGGGTGCCAGCGGCAGCCGTGCAACCGATAGTGCCAAAATCGATAGGCCTGCGACCGCGATGCTGCCAGCCGTACTGTTGATTGCGCGCATGGTGTGAGCAAGTCCTCTTCCCCCAAATAGTGGGGGCGTGACGAATGTTCGCTACTTTATGTCACCAGCATGACGCCCCGATAGCACGATGCGCCGATAGCACGACATGCCAATGCCTTCGCCCGCCGGCCAAGGGCCGACGGGCGAAGCTTTACAAAAAATCTGCGCCGCCGTGCGGCTAGCTTTCGTGGCGTTCCGCCTGCCAAACGCCAGTGCACATGCTGCTCATGCTTTGGCCTTTCCAGACGCCGCCACCTTTGTTGCGGGTGAGCCGGCCGGAGCCGTCCGCCCACTGGCTGCCTGCCTGGACAATGACCCGGACGGCGCCCTTGGGCGTCACCCTGCCTTGCAAGGTGATCGGGCCGCCGCCTTGATAAGTGACCATTCCATCGGCGATCTGCACGCCGTAGCGGTAACTGGGATCGCAGGACCCGCTTTGGGTCACGATGAGGACGCTCCAGTCGCCGTCATAGATGGTGCGGGCGAGGGCCGTGCTCGCCGTGGAAACGGTGCCCGTCACGGCCAGAAGAGTACCCAGGGCAGTGGCCAGGACCTTCGTACGCAACGGACGTGCGGTTAGCGGATGGATGGTCATAAGTGCCTCGTGTTTCGCCTCAATTGCCATCGCCCAGCCGACGCGAAGCTCCCCGGTCCTTGGTCCATCCTTGGGGGGCGAACGGCGTCTACGCGATCGGCTCGGATGAGATGGGCGACGAACGTGCCGAGTTCAAGACGATTCGATTGGGCTCGATAACCGCCGTCCTGTCGCATACGATCGCGGTTGCGATCAATAGGAATTCGTGCGCGCCCGGCCGGGAGCCGGTGGTCGGCCGCCAAGACCGGCATTGCAGCCGCATTTGTGTGCAATTCTGTGCGCAATCCGGCAGGCCTTGGCTTTTTTTTGCGGAAGCCCCGGGAGGCTTAGGGAATGAAGCGATCCATGCTCCGTGTCGTCGCGCTGCGGGCGATCCATAACGCGATCCATAACGCGATCCTTGGCGCCGTTCTCAGCGCGGTTCTTGGCGCCACCCTTCTGGCCGCGTCCATCGGCGCCGCGCCGGCCCAGGATTTTCCGACCCGCCCCGTCCGGATCATCGTTCCGTTTCCCGCCGGCGGCACCGCCGATATCGTGCCGCGCGTGGTCGGCGACATGCTGTCGCGCAAATGGGGACAGCCGGTCATCATCGAGAACCGCACTGGCGCCGGCGGCAATATCGGGGCGGAGGCGGCGTTCAAGGCGGAGCCCGACGGCTACACCTTGCTCTCGGCGCCGCCGCCCCCGCTCGTCATCAACCAGAATCTCTATCCCAATCTCAATTTCGATCCGGCGCAATTCGTGCCCATCATCGTGATGGTGCGGGTGCCGAATTCGCTGGTGGTGACGCCGAAATTTCCGCCCCGCAGCGTAGCCGAAGTGATCGGGGAGGCGCGCGCCAATCCCGGCAAGGTCACCTCGGCGACCCAAGGCAACGGCACGACCTCGCATCTCACCTCCGAAATGTTCCAGATGATGGCGGGTGTGAAGCTCCAGCATGTTCCCTACCGGGGCTCGGCGCCCGCGCTCGCCGATCTGGTCGCCGGCAATGTCGACCTCATGTTCGACAATCTCGGCGTCTCGCTGGCGTTGGTGAAGGGCGGCCAGTTGCGGCTGCTGGCGGTCGCGACACAGAGGCGCATGGCCGCGCTCGCCGATGTGCCGACCGTCGCCGAGACGCTGCCGGGGTTTGAATCGGCGGCCTGGTATGCGGTGGTGGCGCCGCCCAAGACGCCGCCGCAGATCGTGAACAAGATCAATGCCGACATCAACGAGATGCTGCGCCGCCCCGAAATGGCCCTCCATCTCGCCGAATGGTCGGCCGAGGCGATCGGCGGAACCCCGCAGGCGACGGCGGCCTATATGCGCGAGGAGGTCGAGCGCTGGAACAAAGTGATCAAGGCCGCCGGCGTGAAGCTCGAATGAATGTGTCCGGCTGGTTTGGTTGGTGTCGCCGTGATCAATCCCAAAGCAAGGCCCTGCGACGAAGCCGCGATCAGGTCGGTGCGGCCTGATCCGCGTTGCGTGGCGAGCGCGAAAATCTGGATCCTCGCCGCCACCATCCTCGGCTCGACCATGGCGTTTGTCGACGAGTCGGTGGTCAACGTGGCGCTGCCGGCGATCGAGGCCGATCTCACGGCGCCGGTCGCGATCATCCAATGGCTGGTCAACGCCTACACGCTCTGCGTCGCCGCGCTGATGCTGATCGGCGGCGCGGCCGGCGACCGTTTCGGGCGCCGCCTCGTCTTCGTGGTCGGGGCCGGCATTTTCGCCGCCGGGTCGGTCTGGTGCGGCGTGTCGCCGACCATCGCCCAGCTGATCGCGGCGCGCGCCCTGCAGGGCATCGGCGCTGCCCTTCTCATCCCGAGCTCGCTCGCCATCATCGGGGCTTCGATCGATCCGGCCGAGCGCGGCCGCGCGATCGGGACCTGGGCCGGATTTTCCGCCATCGCGGCCGCGGTCGGCCCGCTGGTCGGCGGCTGGATCGTCGATCATGTGAGCTGGCGTTGGATATTCCTCATCAATCCGCTGCTGGCGCTGCCGACGATCTGGGTGGCGCTGCGGCACGTGCCGGAAAGCCGCGACAACGAGGCCGCTCGGGATCTCGACTGGCGGGGAGCGGTCCTCGCCATTGCGGGGCTCGGCAGTTTTGTCTTCGGCTTGATCGCATCATCGGATCGCGGCTGGCGCGACCCGATGGTGATCGCAGCGATCGTTCTCGGCACGCTCCTGCTCGCGGCATTCGTCCTGGCCGAGGCCCGCAGCCGCGCCCCGATGATGCCGCTCGACGTGTTCGCGTCGCGGACCTTCAGCGCCGTCAACCTGCTGACGCTCCTGCTCTATGCCGCCTTGGGCGGCGCGTTCTTCTTTCTGCCCTTCGATCTCATCCAGGTGCATCGCTATTCGGCGACCTTCGCGGGCGTGGCCTTCCTGCCGTTCACCCTGATGATGGGGGCCCTGTCGCGCTGGTCGGGCGGATTGCTGGACCGCTTCGGCGCGCGCGGCCCGCTGATCATCGGGCCCGCGATCACGGCGCTCGGATTTGCGCTCTTGGCGCTGCCCGGAACCGGCGGCTCCTATGCGACGACGTTCCTCCTGCCGATGGCCGTATTGGGGTTCGGCATGGCGGTCGCGGTCGCCCCACTCACCACTGCCGTCATCAGCGCGGTCCCGACCCATCGGGCAGGCGTGGCGTCAGGCGTCAACAATGCGGCCGCCGCTGTCGCCAACCTGCTCGCGGTCGCGATCTTCGGCGCGGTCGCGCTCAATGTCTACGACCGCGCACTCGACACCCGCCTGGCCGCGCAGCCGGTCTCGGCCGAGGTCAGCGCGGCGGTCGCGGCGGCGCGCGGAAAATTCGTGGTCGAAGGCGCACTGGAGCGCCTGCAAGGCGAGGATCGGCAGGTCGCGGACATGATCGTGCGCGCATCGCTGCGAGACAGCATCGCGCTGGTGATGTGGCTCGCCGCCGCGCTCGCGCTCGCGGGCGCGCTCTGCAGCGCGGTCGCAATTCCATCGTCGGACGCGGCTCGGGGCGCGCACAAATGACCCGCGCACTAGGAAGCATGTCCTCTCGGAACGACCGCCGAAGCGCGCGATGGCGCGATACGCGAGCCTCTAGGCAAATATTCCTGGCAACGAAATTGACAAAGGCGACCCTCGGCGTGAGATGGGCCATAGAGCGCTTTGGCCCGGCGGGCGATGCTTGCAAGTGACGCACGCGTTGCGAAGTTTGGCAGATCGGGCCGGAGGCCGAGTGCCTTAAGACATCCGCGGCGGTGTGTCTTTGGCGCTTGCGGCGCAAGACAGTTCGGCACTGCCGAGGTCTCATAGACGGGAGATTAACCATGCAGAAGAAGCTGGTCTTAGAAACCACCGCTCCGTTCCAAGGATTGGCGGAGCTGGTCGCCTATGACGAAGGTTTGTTCGAGAAGGAAGGCCTGACCATCGAATGGGCCGACCGCGAGAAGGGGGTCGACAAGACCCCGCAGCTCCACATCACCAACGAGAAGCACAACGAGGCGCCGCGCTTCGCGAGCCACGGCCGGCTGCTCGAAGAGGGCAAGGCCGACCTCTACAACGCCTGCGAATGGGGCAACTATTCCCGCGTCGAGAGCACGAAGGTCGGCAGCCGCCAGGTCGGCCGCCGCTCCATCATCACCTATGCGGCGCTGGTGGTGCGCAAGGAATCGCCGGTGCAGACGCCCCAGCAGTTCGCCAACCGGCTGATCGGCGTTCCGTTCTTCTTCGGCACGCACTACCTCACCTTGCAGATGCTGGAAGGCTTCGTGCCGCGCGACCTGATCAAGCTTGGCCGCGTGCCCAACGGCTCGCCCTATCGCTTCGACCTCCTGATGCGCGGCGAGATCGAGGCCACCACCTTGACCGAGCCTTACATCTCGCTCGCCGAGAAGAAGGGCTGCCGCATGGTGATCGCGGCTTTCCATCACGGCACTGAAGTGGCCTCCGACCGCGTCGATGCCGAGACCTATGCCGCCTTCAACCGCGCAGTGCGCGAGGCGGTACGCCGCATCAACGCCAACAAGCGCGCGTACCTGCACTACTTCCTCGACTACTACAAAGCCAAGGACCCGGAGATCGCCAAGCTCACCATCGACGATCTGCGCGAGAGCCGCATCTATGTGGTCGACCCGGCGCCGATCCCGCCCGACGAATTGCAACGCACTTTCGACTGGATGAAGAGCTGGGGCTTCCTCGAGAACGTCTGCGGCGCGGGCGAGCTCGTCAACATGAACGTGCAGCAGCACGGCTACGCGAAGGCGCCGCACGAGGGCGCCTTGCAGTAACCGCGCGGGGGCGACGACCCGCGACCGGCCGGCGCCTGCCTCCTCTCCTCCGGGCAGGCGCCGGTTTCATTTTGGGGGGCGCGAACAAGATCGCAGGCCAATGGGGGCGGGCGCTTCGAAGGCGAGTCTAGAGCGAAATCGCTTCAGGTTGAATCGCGATTCCGCTCTAACCATTTGTTCGGCCGCATGATCTTGTCCGAAAAGTCTGCAACTTTTCGGGATCATGCTCTAAGGGCCAACCGCGGACTTGAGAAGCGCGAAGCCGCCAGATTGAACCAACCTTTGTTTCCGATTCTGCGCGATGCAATCGCAAATAGGCCGCCAACTGAGGCGGCCTATTTGTCCCGAGCGAGCTCACGCACTATCCAGATCGCGAGCCCAACGAAGCTGGCGAATAGAACTGCCACGCCGCCGAATGTGATGAATCCCATGAGGATTTCGTGAATCAGGTGGCCCATTGACCCCACTTACAGTCGAAAGGCCGACATTGTGAATTAGGACACATGCGGATTCAAATCAGGACACTGGCTCCGGAACCATAGGACATCCTCCTGCACCGCGGCGGCAGCGTCGACGGGTGAAAGCCATCGGATCTGGCGTTTGCCTTTTTCTGGCCAGATCCTTTGCTGCCGCTTCCCTTCTGGGGGAAATACAAGAATCTCGCATGCAATGAACCGGCCATGCTTGAGGCGCTTCTGGTATGAATAGGAGCCGATCGGGCTGGTGCCAATTCGCCCAATAACTCGCGCTTCTTCGAGCGCATCGAGCGCCTCGCGCGCCGCGGCGGCGGGGGTGCTTTCCGTCCCATCGGCCAGCCTTTGGGAATGATCCAACGCTTGGTCCGCCGGGAGGTGACAAGCATTGCCTCCGTCCCAGCACCGGCGCGACGTCGGAGGGGCAGGGCCGCGTGTTGCACGCGAGTTACAATAGTAACAAAAATGCTGAGTTGCGCGAACGGCATTGACAGCGATCGCCGACGGTTTCGACCTTGAAGGTCACGACACACGCCGGGGCGTGCAGGGCGCCACATCCGCTCACGGAACGAATCCAGATAGCATATAAAAGCAAGCCGCCATCAGTGCTGCGGCAGGCACCGTGACGATCCACGCAATGACGATATTCGTCGCAACGTGCCACCGCACTGCGGAGACTTTGCGGGCTGCGCCGACGCCGATAACCGCTCCGGTGACGGTGTGGGTGGTCGAGACCGGAATGCCCAGATAGGTGGCGGCAAACAGCATGACCGCCGCCGCGGTCGAGGCGCAGCAGCCCTGCACCGGCGTCAACCGGGTGATCTTCGATCCGACGGTGTGCACGATGCGCCACCCCCCGACCAAGGTCCCGAGCGCCATCGCGGCCTGGCATGTGATGACCACCCAGAACGGGACATAGAAGTCGCCGCCAAGTTGGCCTTGCGAGAACAGCAGCACGGCAATGATGCCCATGGTCTTCTGCGCGTCATTGCCGCCATGACCGAGCGAAATCAGCGACGCCGCCGCGAATTGCAGCCATTGGAAAACCCCTTCCACGGCGCGCGGGCTGGCGCGCACGAAAGTCCAGGAGACGGCAAGCACCAGCAGCAAGGCAAGAAAAAAGCCGATCGTCGGCGACAGCACGATAAAGGCGCCGGTCGTCAGCACGCCGGACCACACGATCGAGGCAATGCCGGCCTTGGTGACCCCTGCACCCAGCAGTCCGCCGATCAGCGCATGCGAGCTGCTCGACGGAATACCCCGCCACCAAGTCAAGAGGTTCCAGGAGATGGCACCCATCAATGCGCCGAAAATCACGCGCGGGTCGATCACGTCGGCTGATATAATGCCGACTCCGACGGTCCGTGCGACATGGACGCCGAAAACAAGAAACGCCACGAAGTTGAAAAAGGCTGCCCAGACTACGGCGTATCGCGGCTGCAGCGTGCGGGTGGAAACGATCGTTGCGATCGAATTTGCGGTGTCGTGCAGGCCGTTGAGGAAATCGAATGACAGCGCCACGATGACGAGGGCGACCAGGGCGGGCAGGCTCAGGAGATCGCTCATCGCGCCACGTGCTCGTCAGAGCTGATCGATGGCGACCGAATTGATCTCATTCGACACATCCTCGAAGCGGTCGACGATTTTTTCCAAATGATCATAGAGCTCCGAGCCGATGATGAAGCTCATGGCATTGGCCTGCCCGGCGTCCTTTCCGTTTCCGTCGCGGGTGGCCAGGTAGAGCGCCTTGAGCCCCTGGTTGCAGATTTCGTCCGCCTGCTCTTCGATGCTGACGATCTTTGCCGTGAGCGCGTTCAGTCGCCCCGCATTGGCGCCAATAGAGCCCAGCAGCGGCACTGCCTCGAGCACCAGGTGCGCCGCCTCGAGGATGACTTCGCTCATCTGCCGCATTTGTGGCTCGAAGCTGTGTATCTCGAACAGAATGATGGTCTTGGCAGTCTTGTTCATCTGATCAATTGCGTCGTCCATCGAGCTGATGAGGTCCTGGATATCGGTGCGATCGAACGGCGTGACGAAAGCGCGGCGCACCGCGGTGAGCACCTCCCGCGTAACGTCGTCTGCTTCGGCTTCGCGCTGGAAGATTTCCTTGCAATAGCGCTCGGTAGCGTCGCCACCCTGCAACAGCCCGCGCAACGCCTCGGCGCCGGCGACCACAATTGCAGCGTGTTTCTCGAAAAGTTCGAAGAAACGCTCTTCCTTGGGCATGAGCGCCCGAAACCAACCAAGCATCTGTGTCTCGCACTTCGCCAGGAATCGCTCAACCGCCAGGATAGTTTGAGCCTTTTGATACCTCAACCCTCGGCGTCAATGGCAGCTTCGGGTCATTCACGTTCTCCCTCTTTGCGGATGTCCGCTTCGCTTCGAAGCGACCGAAAAGCCGGCGCGGCCCCCCGAGGAGGTGTTGAGATCGGCTCCTGGCCGTGATTCAAGCTGCCAAACGGGAGCCGCGAATCACGCGTTACGAACTTACTGACTATGAAAGGACTGCCATTAACGAGTCCGCGCCCTATTTCGCCGCTTCCTACTCGCTCGCGCGGTGCCTCACCACCAGCACCGAGCACTTCGCATAGCGCACCACGTGGCCGGCATTGGAGCCCAGGAAATAGGTGCGCACGGCCGGCCGCTGCGGACGATGCGAGGTCATCACGATGAGGTCGGCCTTCATCGCATTGGCCTCCTCGAGAATCTCCTGATAGATGCCGCCCTGGCGCACGACCGACGACAGGCGCGCGGGGTCGAGCCCGGTTTCCTTGGTGACGATCGCCAGCGCCTCCTCGGCCGATTTGCGCTGCTGTGCCTCGAAATCCGGCGGCACATATTCGGCCAGCATCACCGGGGTGAGCGGCATGATGTTGATCAGGCGGATGGTGCCGCCCGACTGATCCACCATCATGAGCGCGGTCGCGATCGCGGGCTTGGCCAGTTCCGGGTCGGCCAGATCGACCGGGACCAGAATTTGCTTGTACATGGGCGCCGTCCTCTCCCAGCAGGAATCGGAACCACCTTAAATAATCATGGCACGTTTTGCCGGCGGCTGCGAACCCGCGCCGCACGCTTATTCCTTGTCCTGTTCCGTGTCTTCTTCCTTTTCTTGGGCCGATCTGAGCAGGCGCGGGGTGATGAACCCCTTGAGGCGCCCGCTGCGGGCAGCGAGCTTGTTCCAGTTATCCACGGCAAAATCGATCACCACGAGCCCCGCGGTCGGCAGCCCCTCGTCGAGCTGGCGCGCCGTCCCGCCGCGATGCGCAAGCAGGAGCCGCGCGGTGTCGTGCAGGCCCGGATTGTGGCCGATCACCATGAGCGCGGCGGCCTTGCCGCCCGCGGCCTTGATGACGCTCACGATGGCCTCGGTGCGCGCGTCATAGAGGCGATCCTCGTAGTCGACCGCCGGAGCTGTGGAAAACGCCGGCGCCATGCGCGCCCAGGTCTCGCGCGTGCGCTGCGCGGACGAGACCACCACCCGCTCCGGCGCGAGCGCGCGCTCCACCATATAAGCCGCGATTTCGGCCGCATCGGAGCGCCCACGCCCATTGAGGGGGCGGTCGCGATCGCGCATCCCGCCGTCGGCCTTCTCGGCCTTGGCGTGGCGTAGCAGCATCAGTCGCATGTCGGCAGCATCGATTTCTTCGGTGCGACAGTCTAGCATGATCGAGCTGTGGTATCGGCGTCTGGATGGGATTGTCCGCAGACTGGCAGTGGATGAATGAGCGCGCCCGATCGAGCTGGCTATGTGCCGAGCTGGTATACCGCGACCGCCGCGGTCGCGCCCGAGCGGGCGCCGCTGACGGCTGATCTCGACGTCGATGTCTGCGTCATCGGTGCGGGCCTTGCCGGCCTGACCACGGCGCGCGAGATCGCGCGTGCCGGCTGGTCGGTCGCAGTCCTGGAGGCGCGCCGCATCGCCTGGAATGCGTCCGGACAGAACTGCGGCTTCGTGCTGCCGGGCTTTGCGGCACCGGCAAGCCGCATCGTGGAGCGGGTGGGGTTGGCGCAGGCCAAGGAGCTGTGGGCGCTGTCGGAAGCCGGCCTCGACTATGTCCGCGCAACGATCGACGAAATCGCCAACCCGGAGATCGATCCGATCGACGGCTGGCTCAACGTCTCCAAGGTGGAAGACGCCGACCGCGTCATCGCGGCCCTGCAGCTGCTCGGCCAGGACCTGGGCGCCGAGGTCGAGGGCTGGCCGAGCGACCGCGTGCGCGACGTGCTGAGGAGCAATAGCTATTTCAACGCGATCTACTTTCCGCGTGCCTTTCATATGCATCCGCTCAATTACGCGCTCGGGCTGGCGGCGCTCGCGGAGGCGGCCGGCGCCGATATTTTCGAGCACACGCCGGCGCTCGCGATCGATCCCGGCGGCGTGCGCAAGCGCATCGAGACCCCGCAGGGTCGGCTGCGGGCGGCCCATGTGGTGCTCGCCGGCAACGTCCATATCGGTGCGCTGATGCCGCGGATCGGGCGCACCTTGCTGCCGATCTGGACCTATCTGGGGGTCACCGCGCCGCTTGGTTCGAGGCTGGCGGAGGCCGTCACCTATTACGGCGCCGTCAGCGACGGCGAGCGCGCCGACAATCATTATCGCATTGTCGACGGCGATCGCCTGTTGGTGTCCGGACGGGCAACCGTATGGGAAGCCGATGCGCAACGCCTGGCGGGTGGCCTCGGCGCCGATATCGCCAAGCTTTATCCACAGCTCGGCGCGGTCGAGATCGAGCACCGGTGGTCCGGCGTGCTCGGCCGCACCATCCACGGCATGCCGCAGATCGGCGAGCTCTCGCCGGGCATCTGGCTCGCCAGCGGCTTCGGCGGCCATGGCTGCAACACCACCGCCGTGGCCGGCAACCTGATCGCGCGCGCCATCGTGGATGGCGATGATGGCTGGCGGCTGTTCCTGCCATTTGAATTGATCTGGGCGGGCGGCGCCATCGGGCGGGCGGCCGCGCAGGTCGGCTATTGGTGGACGAGAGCGCGTGACGAAGCCAAGGCACAAAAGCGCCGCGAGGCCGGAGGTCACCAGGCGGAGCCGGTGCCCAAACGTCCGGCGCCGGCGAGAAAACGGGCACATCAAGTCGCGCCGTCGGATCTGCGCGCGGCTGCCGCCATGGAGGATCCCGTGGCCGAGCTTCCGGCCGACCCTGAGCTCGATCCGCCCCCGGTCCGGATGGCGGTGGGCCCCCTCCCTAACCCCGGGGAGGGAACAGGAGGGGGCGTTACGGAGCCAGCCGACTCTCAACGGCCCTCGCGCTTGGCGATGAATGCGAGGCGCTCGAACAGGTGAACATCCTGCTCGTTCTTGAGCAACGCCCCATGCAGCGGCGGAATGAGCTTCTTCGGATCGCGCTCGCGCAGCGTATCCGCGCCGATGTCCTCGACCAGCAAGAGCTTGAGCCAGTCGATGAGCTCCGAGGTCGAGGGCTTCTTCTTCAGTCCCGGCACTTCGCGAATTTCGTAGAACAGCCGCAAGGCCTCGCTCACCAGGCGCTGCTTGATGCCGGCGAAGTGCACATCGACGATCGCCCGCATGGTGTCGGGATCGGGAAAGCGGATGTAGTGGAAGAAGCAGCGGCGCAGGAAAGCGTCCGGCAGCTCCTTCTCGTTGTTCGAGGTGATGATGACGATCGGCCGCCGGCGGGCCTTGATGGTCTCGCCGGTCTCGTAGACGAAGAACTCCATGCGGTCGAGCTCTTGCAG
>DATDGG010000139.1:0-2459 GCA_036522235.1 Xanthobacteraceae bacterium | reverse complement strand
GCTTGCGCGGACGATGACACCTGAGAGTTTGTCGAGGCTTCCATGAAAGCCAATTAGGTCAAAGCATGTCCGAAAAAGCAATCGAGCGGCTGCTCTACCTCGTCTCGCCGATCGGCCTCATCGCGCTGTGGCAATTGCTGCTGATGGCGGGCCTCGGCGACCGTCGCTTCATTCCGGCGCCGAGCGACATCGCGACCCGCTTCGTGCAGATGATCGCCAGCGGCGAGCTCGCTCTCCACACCGCGGTCACGCTGTGGCGGATCGCGGCCGGCTACGTCATCGGCGCCGTCCCGGCGGTCGCCATCGGGCTGTTGATGGCGATGTTCCGTCCGGTGCGGCTGTTCTTCGATCCATTGATCGCGGCGCTGTTCCCGATCCCGAAAGTCGCCCTGATGCCGCTGCTGCTGCTCGCCTTCGGGTTCGGGGACGCATCGAAGATCGCGCTGGTCGCGATCGCGGTGTTCTTTCCGGTGATCGTGAACACCTATGTGGGGGCGGCCAATATCGACAAAATCTATTGGGACGTGGCGCGGAACTACGGGGCGAGCCAGACGGTGATGTTCAGCCGCATCGTGTTCTTCGGCGCGCTGCCGATGATCTTCGCCGGCCTGCGCATCGCGCTCGCGGTCTCCTTCATCGTGCTGGTGGCGGCCGAGTTCGTCGCCACCAAGGCCGGCATCGGCTACATGATCTGGAACTCATGGGAGCTCCTGCAGGTCGACGTGATGTTCGTCGGTATCGTGACCATCGGGATACTGGGGCTGATCAGCTCGGCCCTGTTCCAGGAGATCGAGCGGAAGGTCATTCCCTGGAAGGGGGAGTGAAGGCACGGCTTGTGGCCCGCATGAGGGCGTTTACGCCCGTCTTCGCGGGCTATGGAGCGAAGCGAAATGCAGGAACGGCGGTCCCGCATTTCGCTTCGCTCCATGCGGGCTACATGATCACCTCCCCGCCGCGTAGCCCTGCATGCCGCGCGGGTTGGCGGCGGCGCGGCGGTGGCGGCAGTCGCGGGCGGCGGCCGTGAGGCGGCCTTCGGTCCAGTCGGCATCGACCTCGACGATGTGGCCGCGGCGCTGCAGCTCCTTGACGGTCTCGCGCGGCATGCGGCCTTCCACCACCAGCACGCCCGGGCGCGCCTCGCGCGGCCAGAACGACGACGGGAAGTGCTCCGAATGCCAGGCCGGCGCGTCGATCGCTTGCTGCAGGTTGAGGCCGGCATGGACGTGGCGCATGAAGAGCTGGGTGGTCCACTGGTCCTGCTGGTCGCCGCCCGGCGTGCCCCAGGCCAGATACGGCTCGCCGTCGCGCAGCGCCATGGTGGGCGTGAGCGTGGTGCGCGGACGCTTGCCGGGCGCCAGCGCGGCCGGATGGCCCTCCTCGAGCCAGAACATCTGGGCCCGGGTGCCGAGGCAGAAGCCGAGCTCGGGGATCGTGGGCGAGGATTGCAGCCAGCCGCCCGACGGCGTCGCCGACACCATATTGCCGTGCCGATCCACGATGTCGAAATGCACCGTGTCGCCGCGCACCACTCCTGAATCGATGATCGAGGCGGCCGGCACGCCGGCTTTTTCGTCGTGCGTCCACGGCGTGCGGCCCACCGTCGGCTCGCCGGCGCCGGCGCCGCTGCCGGTGGAACCGTGCGCCCGCAGATCCAGCGTCTTCCCGTGTCCCTTGACGGTACCGGGCCGCAATTCGAGCGAAGCCTCCCCGGTGACGAGCTTGCGCCGCGCCGCGTTGTACTCGTCCGACAGCAGCACCCCCATGGGCACGTCGACGAAATTCGGATCGCCGTAGAAAGTCTCGCGGTCCGCATAAGCGAGCTTGCTGCATTCGACCAGCGTATGGATGAAATCCGCGCTGGTCGGATCGGCATGGTCGAGATCGAAGCCCTTGAGCAGCGCCAGCTGCTGCAGCATCACCGGGCCCTGGTTCCACGGGCCGGCCTTGCAGACCATGTAGCGGCCATAGTCATAGGTGAGCGGCGCCTCGACGCCCGGCTGCCAGGCCGCCATGTCGGCGCCGGTCAAGACGCCGCGATGGGGCCGGCCACTCGTGTCCATCACGTCCTGGGTGCGGCAGAAGCGGTCGATGGCCTCCGCCACAAAGCCTTGCGACCAGGCGTGGCGCGCCGCATCGATCTGCCGCTCACGATTGCCGCCCGCGCTTTGCGCCTCGCGCAGGATGCGTTGATAGGTTTCCGCATGGCGGCGGTTGGTGAACAGCACACCGGGCGCGGGCACCTTGCCATCCGGCAGATAGACCGCGGCCGACGTCGGCCAGTGCTCGCGATAAAGTTGCTCGACGCTCGCGATCGTGGCGCTCGCACGTTCCACCAGCGGATGGCCTTCGGTCGCGTAGGCGATCGCGGGCGCGAGCACGTCGGCGAGCCCCATGGTGCCGTAGTCGCGCAGCAGCAGCATCCAGGTCTCGAAGGTGCCGGGCACGCAGGCGGCGAGCAG
>DATDGG010000138.1:0-8111 GCA_036522235.1 Xanthobacteraceae bacterium | reverse complement strand
CACCATCGTCCAAACCGCAACAGAGCCTATTTGAGTTCGGAACATATGCCACCCGAGCGGCACACCGGCGCCGCGCAAAACATGCTTGCCTCGCCATCCAGGAGACGGCATGACGGCATAATCCGTGCCGGACACTCGTGGACTTGTTCCGGCCATCCCGATTGGGAGCGCTGTGCCTTCCAAAGCGAGGTCGCCGGGACAAGCCCGGCGATGACATTCCGGAGATGACATCCAATGCCCAACGCCCTCGACGACGCCCGCTACCAGCTGGCGCTCGCCAACCGCATCGTCGCCCACGAGGGTGTGCTCGACGGCTTCGGCCATATCAGCGTCCGCCATCCCGCCGATCCCGAACGCTATCTGCTGGCGCGCTCGCGCAGCCCCGAGCTGATCGAGCCGTCCGACATTCTCGAGTTCTCGCTCGATTCCAAATTGCTCACGCCGACCAGCGATCTGCCCTATGGGGAATGCGTGATCCACGGCTGCATCTATCAGATGCGCCCCGACGTGAACGCCGTGTGCCACCATCATTCCATGGCGATCCTGCCGTTCTGCATCACCGGGGTCGCGCTCGTGCCGGTCAATGGCCTCGGCGCCACCATGGGAGCGACGGTGCCGTTCTGGGACAGCCGCGACGCGTTCGGCGACACCCCGATGGTGGTCACCACGCAGGAGCAGGGGCAGTCGCTGGCGTGCGCGCTCGGCGGGAGCGCCATGGTGCTGATGCGGCGCCACGGCGCCACTGTCGTCGGCGCGAGCCTGCAGGAAACCGTGTTCCGCACGATCTTCTCCCATCGCAATGCCGAGCTGCAGCTGCGCGCATCCGCGCTCGGCGCGGTCCTGCCGCTGACGCCGGGCGAGGCATCGCTCGCGGAATCCTACAGCCTGCGGGCGCGGCCGATGGGGCGGGCCTGGGAATACTGGACGACCCGCCTCGCCAAGGCGGGCGCGCTGCCGCCGCCCGCGGGAGGTACGAAGGTAGTCTCCGCAGCTGGCGTTGACCGAAGTCTGGGGACCGCTTGAACTCCGGCATTGCCCGCGGCTACGCTCAAGATGAGTTAATGCTTTCCCAACCCGAACCGTCCGAGCCCTTGGAGCAACAAAATAGCAGGAACAGCAATACTGGAGATCGTCATGCCAACACGCTCAAGCCTCGCCAGCCTCGCCAGCTTCGCCGCGACCGTTGCGGTCGGCATCGGGTTCCTCATGGTCACTGATGACGTGTACGCGCATAGCGGCGGAGGCGGCGGCGACAAGACCACGAAAATCGTGACCACCGGCAAGGCGTCCACACCCAGTGGCGGCAATACGCAGGGTACGCCGGGAGCCTGCAAAGGCCCCAACTGCAATGTCAGGGTGCCCACAGGCGGTTCGAGCCATTGCGAGAGATATGGCTTTCGTGGTTCGCACGGCGGCGGAGGCCTCGGAGGGTTCTGCAACTGATGCGGACTATCCGGCTTCGCAGCCTCCTGCGGATCAAGTTCGCTCCTTCCTGAAAATTGCTCCTACCAAACCTCGTAAATCTTCTGCTCCGCCTTGTGCACGGGCTCGACCGAGCCGTCCCGGTGGATCAGGAAATTGTCGCAGATGAACACGAAGTTGGTCTTGGTCGGAAAGCCCGGATGGACCGCGACGCACATGTCGGCGGCGATTGGGATGGTCTCGTCGTTGCGCAGCAGTGGCCGCTCGACCATGTCGTAGCCCTGGCTGTGGCCGTAGAGGCGCTGCTCGGGAGGCGCGCCGCGGCTCTGCAT
Source organism: Xanthobacteraceae bacterium (assembly GCA_036522235.1). GTDB lineage: Bacteria > Pseudomonadota > Alphaproteobacteria > Rhizobiales > Xanthobacteraceae > VAZQ01. The sequence goes on along the minus strand of DATDGG010000138.1, from coordinate 6,357 downwards.
GAACGCGTTGTGCGCCGCATAGATGTCGGCGCAGGCGGCGCCCGGCTTGAGATTCGCGACCGTGTGTGCCTGCGCCGCGCACACGACCGCAAAGGCGTCGCGCAGCTCCGACGACGGCTTGCCGAGCACCATGGTGCGGGCGAGCTCGGTGTAATAGCCGCCCGGCCCGTTGTTCTCGATCAGCAGCGAAATGTAGTCGCCCTTCTGCAGCACCCGATTCTGGAAGTGCCGGCCGCGCAGGATCGCGGGCCGGCCGAGCGGTTCGGAGGAGCCGCGGAAGATGCCTTGCTCGCTGCCGCGCAACTGACCCTCGTATTGGGCGATGGCGCCGAGATCGCTGTCGCGCATGCCGGGCTTGATGGCCGCCACCACCTTGGCGAACAGCGCGTCCTGCATGGCGGCGGTGGTGCGCAGCAGCGCGATCTCCTCCGGGCTCTTGATCGCCTTGATCGGGTCGACGAGGTCGCTGGCATCGACCAGCGCGGCCGAGAGCTTGTTGCGGATGGCATCGACCAGGCCGGAGGGGAGGGCGCCGCGGCCGAGGAGGCCGATGGTCTTGTAGCCGCGACGCTTGAGTTCCTCAGCGACCAGGATCGGGTCATAGTCGTGCGTATAGGCGACGGAAAAGAACGACGGGCTGTAGATGATCTCGCCGATGTCGGGATTGTTCACGTCCTTGCCGTCGAGCTTGTCGCGCCGGCCGGTGGCGCCCATCTCGACCAAGGTCATCAGGTCGTCGCGATGAAAGATGACGGTGCGTGGATAGTCGTTGTGGGCGGGCACGTCGGTGAACCATTTGACATAGCCGCCGAGCCAGTCGCTCGCATTCTGCATCACCAGCGCGTCGATGCCGCGCGCCCCCATCTCGCGCCGGACCGCGGCCCAGCGCCGTTCGAGCTCGCCCCTGGAAATGCGCGTCGCGACGCGTTCGATGTCGGTCATGTCTCGTCCTTCGATAGGATTGATTCTCAGGTTTCGTCGACGATGCGGCTGCGCAATGTGCCGATGCCGCTGATCTCCACCTCCAGCACGTCGCCCGCCTTCATCCATAGCGGCGGGTTGCGGCGGTGGCCGACGCCTTCGGGCGTGCCGGTGGCGATCACGTCGCCCGCCGAAAGCTCCGTGAAGTCGGAGCAGAAGGCGATGATCTGCGGGATCGAATAGATCAGGAGATCGGTGCGGGAGCGCTGCATCTCCACGCCGTTGAGGCGGGTGGCGAGCGTGAGGCGGGTCGGATCGGGGATTTCATCGCGGGTGACGATCCAGGGGCCGAGCGGCCCGGTGCCGGGGAAATTCTTGCCCGAAGTGACCGAGAATTTCTGATAGTCGCGCACGCTGCCGTCGACAAAGCAGGTATAGCCGGCCACGTGGTCGAGCGCCCGCTCGGGGAGAATGTGGCGTCCGCCGCGGCCGATGACGAGCGCAAGCTCGCCCTCGAAATCGAAATGGGTCGAGACCTTGGGGCGGATCATCTCGCCGTCGTGGCCGGTCAGCGTATTGGCGCGCCGGATGAACATGCTCGGCTGCTTGGGAATATCGCGCCCGGTCTCGCTCGCATGCGAGCGATAGTTGATGCCGGCACAGGCGATCAGCTCGGGATTGGGGATGGCGGGCAGGAACTGGATATCGGCGAGCTTGCGGTCCGGCTTGGCCTCGCCCGCCAATTCCGCGATCTGTGCGAGGAAGCCCGCCGCCAACGCATCCTTGAGGCTCGCCATGCGGGTGCTCAGCCGCTCGTTCATGGTGATGACTCCATCGTCCGTCACCACCCCGAAGGCGGCGCGTCCGTCCGCCAGATAGCTTGCGAGTTTCATCGCCGATATCCCCTTCGACGCGTCTGCTCGGCATGACCCAATACACCCTATCCCCGGGCCCGCAACAGCCGCTATAAGCCGTGCCGCCGGCCCCCCGCGGCCGGGAGGAGGAGAGCGATGGGCGCGCGTGCTGCCGTCGGCGATTTTCGCAAACTGCTCGCGCCGGGCGCCGCGCTGGTGCTGCCGGGCGTCGGCAATGCGCTGGCGGCGCGGGTGGTGGCCGACCTCGGATTTGCGGCCGCCTATGTGACCGGCGCCGGCATCGCCAACACTTATCTCGGCATCCCCGACAACGGCCTGGTCACGCTCACCGAGCTGGTCGACCACGTCGCCGCAATCCGCGGCGTCTTTCCGGGGCCGCTGATGGTCGACGCCGATACCGGCTTCGGCAACGCGGTCAATCTCGTGCGCACCGTCAAGCTCCTGGAGCGCGCCGGCGCCGATGCGATCCAGATCGAGGACCAGGTGTTTCCCAAGCGCTGCGGCCATTTCGACGGTAAGGCGGTGATCCCCAAGGCCGAGATGGTCGCCAAGATCAAGGCTGCGGTCGATGCCCGCAGCGATCCGGATCTGCTGATCGTGGCGCGCACCGACGCCATCGCGACCGACGGCTTCGCGGCCGCGATCGAGCGCGCGAGCGCCTATCGGGAGGCCGGCGCCGACATCGGCTTCGTCGAGGCGCCGCAGTCGCTCGATCAGATCGCCGACATCCCGCGCCTGTTGCGCTGGCCGCAGATCATCAACATCGTGCTCGGCGGCCGCACCCCCGAACTGCCCAACGAGAAGCTCAAGGAGCTCGGCTTCGCGTGCGTGCTCTACGCCAACGTGGCGCTGCAATCGGCGCTGCGCGGGATGCAGGAAGCGCTCGCGGTGCTGCGCAGGGACGGACGCATGGGCGATGCGGCCAAGCTCGCGGTCGACTTCGCGGAGCGCCAGCGGCTGGTCGGCAAGGCTGAGTATGACGCGATGGAGCGGAAGTACCGGGTGGATTGATAGGCCGCAGCAAAGGCTTGCGTTCGATCCACTTGCACAGACTCGCGCACGACGCAAATTCTGCCAAAGACGCTCTCTCGGGCCGAGACCGGCACGACGCTGACGTTCAGGCCGGCCTTCCTTCGTTATCTCTGCGCGCAGCCGCGATGCGCACCGCTGACGGTGTGTCGCCGTAACGGCGCCGGAAGCTGCGATTGAAGTGGGTGAGGTCGCTGAATCCGGCCTCGAGCGCGATGTCGCTGATCTTGAGGTGAGCCAGCCGGGGATCACGCAGCAATCGATACGCGCGCCCTACCCGTCGCGCGTTGAGGTGCTCGGAGAAGGTCTGCCCGCTGTCCTTCAGAACACGGTGCAGGTAACGCACCGAAATCCCAAGCCTGTTGGCGAGGCCCCGCGGATCGAGATCCGGGTCTCCGACATTGCGGGCGATGGCGTCGAGCACGGCGCGGAGCCGCGCGTCATGGGCACCTGCCTCGTCGTTTGGCTCTCCTCCCGTTCTGCGTGCGCAGAGCGCGCTCGCGACGAGATCGGCGATGTGCATCCCGGCGAGCTCCGGGTCGGCGATCTCATCGAGCGCAAACAACGCCTCGAGATAGCCGGTGAGAAGACGCAACATCGGATGCAATGCCGGAATGTGCCGCTCGATCGGTTGCTCGATGCCGCGCACGAGATGGCGTAGCGCCATGCGTGGGATGCTCACCGACCAGGCCTCGCCCTCCCCGAGGTAATGCAGCTCCGCGTGGAAGCGGTTGTCGAACACGGCCGCTTCGCCCGCCGCCAGATCGAAGCGGTCCGCGCGCTGCACGGCGCTGAAGCGCCCGCTGCGGCTGATGACCATGAACAGCGCATCGTCGAGCCCGGCCGGTGCGCGAATGAAGATCGACGGCGTGCCGCGGATGCTTCCCAACGTCACCGGGCCGAGTGGAATGAGATCGACCATGAAGCGTAAACCCCCGGCGCACCGGTCGATGAAGTCCATATTCATGTGACGACGGACGAAGCCCTCGCGCCAGGCCTCGAAGCGGCGCTTGGGCGGCAGACTGTCGGTTGAAAAGCGGAGGCGCGTCGTCCTGCGCTGCGTCATGCTGCCTGGTCGCCGGTCTCGACGCGGTGTCCTGATACATAGTCCACATGCCACACCGGCGGATCAAATCTCTCCCGGCCCAGGCCGAGTTCACTCGTGGCCCAGGTTGGGGCCGACGCCTCGATCAGTCGGTTGCGTGCTTGGTCTTAGGTTCGATCGCGTCGCGCGATCTCCCGCACGGTTGACGGCGTGGCGCCATACAGCCGGCGGAACGTGCGATTGAAATGGCGCAGGTCGCCAAAGCCGGCCTGCACCGCGACGGCATGGATGGGCCGCGCGGCAAAGCGTGGATCGTTCAACATGCGATGGGCGCGCGCCAGACGCTGGGCGAGCACGAACTCGGAGAATGTCAGCGGCTCGGCCTCGAACAGCGCATGGACATAACGCGGCGTCACGCCCTGCCGCGCCGCGACCGCGGCGATCGACAGGTCGGCGCCCGCAAGGTGCTCGAGAACGTCCGCCTTGATCGCGGCAAGCCGCGCCGCGCGAAGTCCACGGCGGCTCGCGTCGACCGCCGCATCGCGCGTGGCACCGATCGCGAGCGCCGCAAGATCGTGAATATGGGTCGCAACGAGGTTGGTAAGTTCCGGCGTCGAGAGTGCATCGTCGTTCGGCAGAGCGTCGAGGTAATTGATCATCAGCCGCAGCGCCCCGTTGTCGGGAATCGGTCGCATGAGGGCGCTGCCGAGTCCCGCGATCAGAGGAGCGATCTTGGCGCAGGGGAGACGAAAGTTGATGAGGCGGACGGCTGAATGAATGTCAAAGCGGCCGATCTCCTGGGCGCTCGTGAGTACCGCCGTCCCCGCGCCGATGTCGGCCTCTCGGCCGGACACACGAAAGGTACCGTTTCCGGACAAAGCTACGACCAGAATGAGGTCGTCGCTCTCGATGAGTCGCGCGGGCCGAAAGCAGTTCATGGGCGAGGCGGTGCCCGATGCCAGACCGACGCCCGGCAATGCGCGCAGCGTCAGGTCGATATGGAACGGGATATCGGGCAGCGGCTCGAAGTCGACCTTCATGATCGCGCGGCCGTACATTTCGCGCGTCGCCTCGAGCCAATCCCGTCCGGGAAAATGGTCGGTCGAAAGTCTGATGCTTTGCGGCGCGCTCATCGCAGAAAGTTCCAATTGCTGCGCGCGCCGCGATGCGGAACATCGCAACCGCGAAAGCGAGGGCCCGTGCGCCAGCGCAGGTGAAAACGCAAGCCCCGCGAAGGATTGCATCCCCTCTGCTCACCGACAGAATGTGGGGCGTTGACACGTAAATCAAGCGAAAATAATTGACTAAGGCCGCTAGTTCTTCGGATTATTCCGTTTGTTTAGCGGACAAGGCCAGGTAAGCCCGGCTTTCCAGCGGCCATGCGACCGGACCAGCCGGCCCCGACGCGGCGGAATGTCCGTAGCGAATCACGCTACGATACGTGCAATGGGGATGCTGCGCGCTATGCCCAAGCTCGACGACGTCGACCGCCAGCTCCTGGTGCTGCTTCAGGACGATGACCGCCTTGCGCTGGCGCAATTGAGCAAGACCATCGGGGCTCCGGCATCGACCATCAACGACCGCATCAGACGGCTCATTCGGCAGGGGCTGATCGCAGGCTTTCAGGCGCGCCTCTCGCCGGAAGCGCTGGAGCTCAATCTGCTGGCATTCATGATGGTCAGCTGGAGCAATCCCAAGGTCGAGCCGGTATTTCTGAAAAAGGTCAAGGCATCGCCGGACGTGCTCGAGTGTCACCACATCACCGGCCCTTGGAACTATCTCCTCAAGTTGCGGGTGCGGACGACGCGCGACCTCGAAAAATTCCTTGCCGAGACCGTCAAGGCGGTCGAGGGCGTGGAGCGCACGGAGACGCTCATCGTGCTCTCCTCGGCCAAGGAAACGTGGAAGCTCAGCATCCCGGGTGACTGAGCGGGTCATCAAGCGAGTCGCGCGATCCGCAGATCAGTGCGCTGCCGGCCCAGCCAAGGTGCGCTGACAGCCCAGAAAACTGTACCCGCCGGGCAACACATTCCGGAAAAGTCGCTCGTTTGGGCGAAAGTGCAGCCTCCGCCTGCGCGGTGTGCGCTACGCGCCAAGAACGCCCCACTCAATCGTGGCTAGCGTGCGGCATGGAGCGAACGCGCTCGCAAGGGGCAGATTCTCATGCACATGCAACGGGCTCTCTTGGCGGTATTGGCCGGTGCGGCGGCGCTGGTTGCGGTCGCGCCGGCCTTCGCCGACTGCCAGCCGCCGGCGTCCAACGGCGCGACGGTAACCTGCACCGGCAATGATACGACCGGCGTCGGCAACGGCACGCAGAACAACGTGACGGTCAATGTCCTATCGGGCGCCTCCATCACGCTAGGGATTGGGGCCATCGACATCAACCTCAGCAACAACAACACCATCACCAATAATGGGACCCTTGTTGTTGGCAGCGGAATCGGCATCTCTGCCAAGAACGGCAGCACCATCACCAATAATGGC
>DATDGG010000137.1:0-10723 GCA_036522235.1 Xanthobacteraceae bacterium | reverse complement strand
ACATGGGCGATCTGGTGCAGCTTCCCGGCTGGACAGGAGCACAGCGTTTCCGACTGGTGCCGGACGTCATGCCGCGCAACATCGGACCGCTTTATCGGCGCGGTAATCTGATCATCTGGGATCAGGAAGGCACCGATCTCGACAAACTACGAAGCGACGCCAACGCCGCGATCGCCGGCGGCAAAAGCCGGCTTATCCCCGGATTCGACTATGGGCCTGACGGCGCGGTCCGCGCGACCTATCAGGTCATCGGGGCGCGCATGACACGCCCGGACGGCCGGAAGCCGTTCGTTCCCGGCTATGCCGACAACAAGACGCCGCGGCCTAATCGCTACATCATGCTTGATTTCGTCGAGCCGGCCGCCGGTGTCAGCGACAGCGTTTTCGAGGCGGCGCTTGCAAAGCGCGTCAACGAAGTCCTGGCCTTGTCGGGGTGGATGGCGGCACAACCGTTCCGTTTCGCGACGCCCCCTCCGAGCGCGCGCCCGACGAGTCTCGCCTTCACCAAATATCTGGTGATCTGGGAAACCGAGGGCACCCACGCGCAGGAACTACAAGACACGCTCATCGCCGCCACCAAGGCGGGCGAGATCAAGGCGCTCCCTGCCGATCCTGCGACCGCGCAGTCAAGCTGGTGGGTAACGACTTCGCCGTTCATCACCAAGGACGACTTCCAACGATGATGATTGCGCGCATCGACGAATACTCCGCGGCCATGGCACAATCGCTCCCGGTCACCGGCTGCGAGGGCGGGCGTTCGGCGCGCCAGCGCGTGCATCCGCAGGCCCGCGTTGCGGCGGCCCCCAGTCACTCGCTCTCCGCCACGACGAAGGACCACCAGGGCGCCGCGCTCACGGACAACATGGCGTTCCAGTACCAAGCCGAGACGTCCGGCCAGCTCTCGCCCCGCGCATCGCGGATCACCTCGCAGACCATCAAGCGGTCGGCCTGGTGGCTGGCGCGGAAGCAGCCCATCGCGGCGCCCGCGATGTCCCTCCTGACCGGCATCGGCGCGATGCTGTAGCCGCTGCCGCGAAAGCAGTCGGCGGCAGAATGCAGGAGCCGCGTCGGCGCGCCGACCCATCGGATGATGATCTCGCGCCGGCCGTCGGTGAAGCGGCCCACCCGGCCCGGGAAATCGCGCACGAAGGTGGCCTCGCGCTGCGTCAGCGGCAATTGGGTCAGCGCGTGGCCCTCATATTGCCTGGGCCAGCCGGGAAAATCCTTGCCGACGGCTGTCGCGGCATCGTTCCCCCAACGGAGGAGCGGCGCCACGGCCGCCGCCATCGCGGCGATGAGAAAGGCCGCGATGGTGCCCCAGGATCTCATTTCACTCATGAAATCGTCTCCCGGTCCCGCAGGCGGCCGAGGAGCCAAACCGAGATCGCGGCCGACACCATGAAGGCCGCGATACCGATGCCGTCGTGCCCCCATGCCGGGGCGCCCACGATGAGTCCCGCTTCGACATAGAACAGGCTCGCGGCGCGCAGCACGTTGCCGGCGACGGCGAGGGCAACCGTGAGGGCGACGGCGATCATGAGCTTGACGGGGCCGAACCGGAACAGCACGCATCCCATCAGGGTCAGCAGCAGCCCTGCCCACAACATGTTCACCCCGCTGCAGGGCGCATCGAACTGAATCATCTCGTCGTGCCAGACCAGAAACGTCCCCTGCCGCGTCACCGCGAGGCCGTGCGCCTGCAGCAAGGCGACCGTAAGCGCGGCCGACACGACGCGCATCGGATAGCCGAGCACGAACTGCAGCGAAGGAAGCACCGGCAGGGCCAGCGCCACCAGGCCCCAGAACGCGAGCGGCGGCCGTTCGCGGAACGCGGCGACATGCAGGCAGAACAAGGTCGCCGCGATCGCAATGGCGGCGCGAACGAGCGGCGGCAAGAATGCGTGACTGGCGGCAAACACCGCCAGCAGGATCGCGACCGGCATCAGCGTCGCGGGACATGGCGACGCCCGCAGGCCCACGCGGGCAACACCGATCGCGCCGAGGATCGCTGCCGTCAAGGCGAGCGCCGCCGCCTCCTCGGGCGCCGCCCAGACTCGCTCGAAATACCAGGACCAGGCGCTCCAGGTCGCTCCCATGACCACAACGGCAATGAGCAGCGGATGCATCACGCCGCCGCCACGGTCCGCAGCCGATTGCGCCAGACCAGCCATGCCAGTGCCGCGCACGCGATCAAGGCCAGGGCCCATTCGTGCGGCTCGGGAATGGTCGGCACCGTGGCCTGGCTGACCGGCGTCAGGCGGCTCTCGTCATATTGCTGCTGGGTTGCGAGAACCACCGCGGCGCTGACCGGGGTCACCAGACGGTATTCCGCCGCGAGCGCCACGGCGGCGGCGCGATTGCGGATCGGGTCGGCCCGCATCAGCGCGAGCACGCGGTCATTCGCCCACAGCCGTGCAATGTGATCGGAGCCTTTGCTCAGCCCCTCGGTCGACGCGCCCTGCGTGCGACGGATCAGCGTTTGCGTCTGGCTCAAACTCCGCACGAAGAAGTCGGAGAGATCGGCCGCGGGGGCGCCGGTTTGCGGCAGTGAGCCGGCGCCCCACACCCAGGGCGCGTCCGGCAACAACTCGTTGGGACCCGGCTCGATGCCGTAGAGGATCACCTGCGGCAGTCGCGACAGGCGCGCGGTGGCTTGCTCCAGCTGGGCCGCGCTTTCATGAAAGCTGACGGGCTGCGGCCCATGCACCCAGAGCAGCGTTGCATGCGGCTCGGCCTCGAGCATTTGCATGGCCTCGATGAGAGCCGGGGCATTGTCCTGTCCGCCGAAGAAGGACGTGGAGCGCAAGAGCCGCACGAGGCTCTGTTTTTGCAGCGAGGACCAGGGCGCCGGCGCGACCCGTTGCATCGGCTCCGCCGCGATGATGGCACCGACCTTGACGCCAGGAGGGATCGCGTCGAGGGCCTGGATGAGGCTTTCGGTCTTGTCCGCGAGCCGCGCCGAGCCGTCGATGACCAGCAGCAAGCTCGCCGACGCCGGGGGGTCGCTGCGGGCGACATCCTGCAGCACGATTTCACCCTCCCCGATGCGCGCCTCGCGCCCGCCGCCGATATCAGGGTTGCGATCGACCATGACGGGCTGCCGCGTGCCGGAGAGATCGCGGTCACCGAGCGTGCCGGCGATCCGAAACAGCCCGGCATCGACGCGCTGGGCGGTCAGGCCCGGCGCCGCTGCGCTCAACGGCTGCTTGCTCTCGATCCACACGCTGTGGCGCAGGTCGGGCGCGAACGAGAAGTTGCGATCGACCAGCCCCGGAAGCACCAAGCGCGCCGCGGCCGGGTCGCGGATTTCCAGCGGCGCACTGATGCCGATCTTGAGTTTGATCGAGCCGCCGTTGCGCGGAACCGGGAAGGCCTGCGCAAGGACGCGATCGGCGCCCTTGGTGGTGACCAGCAGCGGATCGCGCCGTTGCTGCACGGCGACCCGCTGATAGGCGGCGCGAAGCTCACCGCGCCCCCCATAGGCTGCCTCGCGCTCCTCGCCGTCGACCCACAGCGTCGCGCGCGAGACCACCCCGCCGGGCGGCAACGCCAGTTGCAGGCGCGCCTCGCGGTCGATCAAGGAAGAATTGTGGTACTCGAAAGTCCATTCCAGATAGGCGACCGCGTCATCGCTATTGATCGAGCCGTCGATGCGGGAGGAAACCAGACTAAGTCCCAGCAGCCGGCCGCCGACCTGCGTGCCGCCGTGGTCCTCGTCGAGCTGGAAGTCCGCGAAGCGGGCGTCATTCGCGACGGGCGCGGGCCGGGCGTTAAAGGGCACGCCGTGCACGCGGTAGTAAATCTCGCGCGCTTGCGCGGGTGTCTGCGTAAGCTGCGATCGCCCAAACGCGAGCCAACCATCAGCGCTGAACAGGACGAGCGCACTCAAGAGACCGGTGGGCCGGCCGGCCGCCCCATAACAGAGGCGCAGAAGCAGATCGTCGTCGCCCCAGTGCCGCAGCAGCGTCAGCCCACGCTCCCGCTCCGCCGGCACCCTGCTGGTCGCCCACTGGATGCCGAGCCGGGTGGCGGCCGGCGGAAGGTCGAGCGCGAGCAGCGCCGCCAGCCCCGCCACCAGCCCGCCGAGCAGCGCGCGGTTCAACTGCCGATCCTTGTGTGCGGCGCGGATCGCCGCAAGCAAATTCAGCGCACACGCAAACGCCGCAACCGGCGCCAGCGGCAACACGCCGATCAGGACGATGATCGCAACCAAGGCCAACGGCAGAAGCGGAAGGAAGACGAGCGCATAGAAGGCCGCAACGGCGATTGCAGCTCCATTGGCGAATGCCAGCCATTTGACGTGCCGCGCGCTGCCGTTTCGGAGATGGATCCAGACCATCAGGTTGCACGCCGGCACGAAGCCGACCGCCAAGGCGTGCCAAGGGGTCGGCATCGGATCAAAGAACGCCTGCGTGCACCAACGCGTCAGGAGCTCGAACGCGATGACGAGGCCGGGATAGATGACGCCAAGGACGAGAAGCCCGTTACCGGGCGCGCGCGCGGGGCGCTCCGGGATGGGCTCGAACTTCACCGCGCTCATCTTGGATTGCAGATTGCTCATTGGCATCTCCGATCTTGCGCCTGTCGAGGCTGGGATGAAGCCATTCGGGCCGCGGCCTGAGCCGGCGGCCCCCGTCAGCAAGAACAGGCGATCACTCGGCGGCGGCAAGCTGGGCGGGCGCGGAAAGGCCGCCGAAGCGTCGGTCGCGGGAGCGGAAATCGGCCAGCGCGGCGCGCAGGTCGTCGGCGCCGAAATCCGGCCACAGCGTGTCGACGAAGCAGAGCTCCGCGTAGGCGGATTCCCAGAGCAGGAAGTCCGACAATCGCTTTTCGCCGCCCGAGCGGATCAGGAGATCGACGTCGGGGCCGGCTGCGCCGGCCGGCCCGGCGAGCAGCGCCGCGAAGGCCGCGCGCGAGGGTGGGCGCTCGGCGCGCCAGCGCGCCGCGGCATCGAGGATGGCGTCGCGCGAGGAATAGTCGATGGCGATGCGCAGATGCAGGCGTTGCCCTTGCGCCGAGGCGCGCTCGACCTCGGCGATCTCCTGGGCGAGGCCCTCCGGCAGGCGGTCGCGCCGGCCGATGATCGAGAGGCGCACGCCGTTGTCGATGAGCTCGCGGATGTCGGCGCGCAGGTAGTGGCGCAGGAGCGACATCAGGGTCTTCACCTCGCCCTCGGGCCGGCGCCAGTTGTCGGAGGAGAAGGCAAACAAGGTCAGGATCGCGACGCCGAGGCCGGGCGCGGCCTCGACCACCTTGCGGACGGCCTGCACGCCGGCGCGGTGCCCAGCCGAGCGCGGCAGGCCGCGCCGCGTCGCCCAGCGCCCGTTCCCGTCCATGATGACGGCGACGTGCCAGCGGTCTTGCTCTGCCACAGCACTTTGCATCGTAAAGTCTCCGCGCAAAAAAATGGGATCAGATCAGGCGAGCTTCAGGCGGCGCGCTCCCATGGAGCCGCTGCCGCGCGCGACTCCGGCTCGGACGGCGCCCGCATGGGCAGCACCTGCTTGGGCAGCACCTGCTTGGGCAGCACCTGCTTGGGCAGCGCTCGCCGCGTCCTGCACCACCTGCTCGAGCACCTTGAGATATTCGAGATAGCGCCGGCGTCCTTGCGCCGTGATCCGGCAGACGGTCTGCGGCCGGTTGTGGTCGTAGCCCTTCTCGATCTCGATGAGGCCCGCCTCGTCGAGCACCTGCAGGTGGCGGCTGAGGTTGCCGTCAGTCAGGGCGCACATCTGCTTCAGGTCGCCGAACACCAGCCCCTTCGGATGCGCCACCAACGAGGTCAGCACGCTCAGACGCGCCTTCTCGTGGATCACCCGATCGAGCCCGTCATAGGCGAAGCGCCCGGCCGGCCCGGTTTTGAGATCAAGCTTCGACATCGCTCTCTCCAACGCTCCAATAAAGAATGGCGGCAATGAGCAGTTGCCCGATGCCAAAGGGCACCGCCATGGCCCAAGCCGAATAAGCGTGCGCGCCGTTCGCGAAAGCGAGGCTCGCGAGCCCGGCCGCGAGGTACCAGACGCCGGCCGCGAACATCGGGCGCGGCAAGGATCGGCAGGAGGCGAAAATGCCGAGCGAGAACACGATCTGCCACAGGCCCGGCAGCATCCAGAGCGTCTGCGGCGAGAAGCGAAAGAGCACGAAGGTGAGCAGCGCGCCGGCCACGCCGGCCGGCACGAACTGCTCGGTCGCGGCGTGAATCATCTCATCGGCCAGGCCCGAATGTATCCGCCGCGAGCGCGCCACCATCTCGATGCCGATGAGGAAGATGGAAATCGCAGCCGTCGCGATCCAGATGGTGACATAGCTCAGAAGATCGCTCGGCGGGTCCGGCAGCCACAGTGCCTGAATTCCGGCCGCGCCCGTCGCCACGAAGCCGGTGGCGGCGACCGTCATCGGCCCATAGCCGCGAAACTCGGTACCGCGCGCCAGCTGGCTGCGGATCGCCGTAATATCGGCCAGCGCCCGGTCCAGCTCTTCCATGCCCACCCCTGCCCAATTCACTTTGCGATACAAAGTATACGCGGTGGCGGACGGAAGTCAAGGCTCGTTGGGCGATGATCCTACGCAATCAACGCTCGTTAACGCATCGTTAGCCGGGCGCGACCATCGCCTCCATCATGGCCTGGAGCTTCAGCACCGTGTTCCAGTTGCGGCCGGTGCCGCGTGTGTCGAGCGTCTTTTCGATCACCGCGATGGTCAGCTTGGAGCGGCCGATTCCGTCGGGATAGACGATGTAAAGCTCGCTCCCCTTCGCGCGCACGCGCTCCCGCCCCTTGATGGCGGCTTCCAGCGCCGTCACATGGGTCTTGGTCGGTGCCGATTTCAGCGGCATCAGCACGAGGTGGGCCGGATCGTCCTTGGCCTCGCGGGCGAACGGGTTGTCGGCGATGATCGCCGTCCACGCCGCCACAGCGCGTACCAGATAGTGCGTGGTGAGCTTCAGGCGCTTTTCGGTCTCGCGCTCCAGGAAGGATTCCAGCGCGGCGCCGGTTTTGGCCGGGCCCTCGAACACGACATTGCCGCTCTGCAGAAGCGTGCGCGCCTGCGCGAAGCCGATGTCCGCCAGCATCGCCTTGAGGTCGGCCATGGCAAGCGCGCGCCCGCCGACATTGACCGCGCGCAAGAGACCGACATGAACCGTCATGTGAAAAGCCTGAAGCCGAGACTGCGCTTGCGATCAGCGCAAATGATAGCAACCAGCGAGTTCATTCGAAAGCACGTACGCGGCGCGCGCCCGGGAGCGGAATTTGGCGGTATCCGAATCCCCCATTGCGCCTGACGACTCGCACATTCAGGAAAGGCCGCCTTAACCAGCTTCGCACGGCGTCGATCGCAGCCGTCGCAACATCGCTATTCTGCCTTACAAGGAGAGAAGCTCGCACGAGGGCGGGCGAGCCCTTCCACCAACAAAAACGACAAGCCACGATGCCGCGCTACTACTTCAACATGATGGAAGGCCATTCCCAGAATCTCGTGCGGGACATCGAAGGGGCGGTGCTCGCCGATGCCGGCGAGGCGCGCCAGGAGGCCGTTGGCCTCGCCCAGGACATCACCAGCCACGGCCTTTCGGAATCGACCAAAGCCTGGACCGTCGTCGTCACCGACGAGAACGGCGAAGAAGTCATGACCGTCCCGCTGTCGGAGATTCGTGCCCGCAAGGCGCCCGCCTCGCACGAGGGCGGTCACGGTATCGGCCGCGGGATGGCCAAGCTCGAATCCTATTTCGCCCGGGGCGCCATCATCTGGATCATGGCGGCCGCCGCGATGGCAATCATCGTGCAAGCGACCGTCACGAGGGTACGCCTCGCGCAGCAAAGCGGCGGCTATCAGACCGCATCGGCCTCGATTTCGGAGGATGCCGCGAACGAAGGCCCGATCGTGGCGATCCGCTTCAAGCCGCAGGCGAGCGTCGCGGATGTCACCAAATTCCTCGAAGCTTACGAAGCCTCGCTGGCCGGGGGGCCGCGCCCGGGCAACCTGTACCGTCTGCGGATCGGCGACACCAGCCTACCGCAAGCGGAGCTGGCAAAAATCGCAGGCCGCATGGCGCAGGAACAAGTCGTCGAGTTTGCCGCCGCGGTGCAATGAGCGACTGCTCGCCGCCGCGGAATGAGCGGGCGCTTCCGGGTCGCCGAAGGGGGTGCTAAAGCACCTGCCGAGATCGATCGCGGGGCGCGTGCGTGCAAATCATCGATTCGCAGGTCCATATCTGGGCGGAAAATACGCCGGAGCGGCCGTGGGCGCCCAATATGGAGGGCCGCGCGCATCTCCCCGAGCCGCTGACCGCCGAGAAGCTCGTCAGCATGATGGACGAGGCCGGCGTCGACGCCGCCATCCTGGTGCCGCCCTCGCTCGAAGGCGACCGAAACGATCTGGCGCTGGCGGCGGCGCGCAAGTTCAGCGGCCGTTTCGGCGTGATGGGCCGCATTGATTTCACCAAGCCGCGATCGCGCGCGGCGCTCGCGACCTGGCGCGAAGAGCCCGGCATGCTCGGCGTGCGCCTGACCTTCCATCGTCCCGATACGCGCGGGCGGCTCACCGACGGCAGCGCCGATTGGCTCTGGGCGGCCGCCGAGACGCATGGCGTCCCCGTGATGGTGCATGCGCCGGAGCGACTACCCGTGCTCGGCGAGATCGCGCAGCGCCATCCCGGCCTCACGCTCATCATCGACCATATGGGCTTCGGCCGTGACACCATGGATACGCAAGCCCCCGCCGGCGCCGCCCGCGTCGCCGCATTGTCGCGCCACGGTAATGTATTCGTGAAGGTCTCGGCGCTGCCTTGCTTCTCGAGCGAGCCCTATCCGTTTCGCAACTTGCATGAGCCGCTGCGGCGGGTGATCGAGGCGTTCGGTCCCCGACGCTGCTTCTGGGGGACCGACCTGTCGCGCATGCTGGAACATTGCGGCTATCGCCAGGGCGTGACGCTTTTCACGGAAGGATTGGATTTCCTCAAGCCCGACGATCTCGATTGGATCATGGGCCGCGCTCTGCGAGAATGCCTGCGCTGGAAGGTCTAGGATCGCCATGTCTGGATCAGCATTCCGTCCGATCGCGCTTGCAGCCCTGTGGATTGCGCTCACCGCGGGCGCGGCGCTCGCGCAGACCTACCCCACCCACGTCGTGCGCATCATCGCCCCCTTCGCGGCCGGCGGCTTGAATGATACCGCCTCGCGGCTGATCCAGCCCTACCTCGAAAAAGCGCTTCGCCAGTCCGTCATTGTCGAAAATCGCGCGGGCGCGAGCGGCATTGTCGGGAGCGAAGCGGTCGCGCGGGCCGCGCCCGACGGCCACACGCTGCTCATGGTCGCCTCCTCCTTCACGGTGCTGCCGGCGACCACCGCCACCCTGCCCTACGATTCCGTGCGCGACCTCGTCCCGATCGCGGTCGTCGGCAAGAATCCGCTGCTGTTCGTCGTCAACACCAAGGTGCCGGCGAAGACGCTGGGTGAGTTCGTGGCGCTCGCCAAGGCGAGCCCGGGCAAGCTGAACTATGCGACGCCCGGTGCGGCGACGCAGACGCGGTTCGTGACCGAGCTCTGGAGCCGGCTCGCCGGCATCCAGTTGCAGCACATTCCGTATCGGGGCGGCGCCCCGGCGGTGCAGGCCGTCGTCGCCGGGCAGACCGAGTTCACGGTGCTCTCGCCGCTGGTGTCGCTGCCGCAGATCGAGGCCGGCAATTTACGCGCGCTCGCGGTCGGCAGCCTCACCCGCTATGCGCAGCTGCCTGATGTGCCCACCGTCGCCGAATCCGGCTTCCCGGGTTTCGAGGCCATTCAATGGGTGGGCCTGCTCACCACCGCCGGCACCCCCAAGCCGGTCATCGACCGGCTCAATGCCGAGGTGAACAATGCGCTCAAAGATCCCGAATTGATCGCCAAGCTCGCCCAGGAGGGCATGCTGCCGGGCGGCGGCACCGCGGCAGAATTCGGCAACCTGATCGCGACCGACATCAAGAACTGGAAAGAGACGGCGCGCGCCGCCGACATCAAGCCCGAGTGACCTCGAATGGCGCGCCTCCCAAGAAAGTCACCGCCGTGCTGCAAGGCGGCATCGAGCCCGACCCGGACCTCAAGGACGTCCCCTTCACGCTTGATCTCGCGCGCAGCGCGGAAGAGCGGCAGGCGATCGCATTCCTCTACGCCGGCGAAGGCATCGGCCGCCCCTATGCGGCGCTCGCCGGCCTGTCCGGCCGGCTGGCGACCTTGCGCGCGGCCTTTGACGCCACCACGCGGGATGCCGATTTCATCCAGGATGCGGCCGCCTAAAATTTGGCGCCGCGCCGCGCGGGCGGGGCGGCTTGCCTGGGCGTGCCTCGCCCGGGACACCTAGCGCCGCAGGTGCTGGCGCCGCATCTTGGCGGGGCTTTCAAGCTCAACATCGGCGTGCCTCGCCTCAAGCGTCTCTGATCCGAACCGGAATTCTCAAATAAGACCGGCAGCGGCCCGCGGGCAGGTTGGCGCGCCCGCAACGGGCGGCCGATGCCCTCGGCGGCATACAGGAACGCGATCGGGCCGCGGTCACAGGTTGATGCGCCTTCAGGAAGGTCCGCGCCGGGCGGCAAGGATGGCGAGCTTCAGAATCGGGACACTAGAGTGAGTCGTAGACCTCTTTGATCTGCTGGCGAAGCCACGCCTGCTTGCCGTCTCGATCGCTCCGCGGATGCCAGATCATGGTGGTCGCAATCTTGCCGACCTCGAATGGCACGCGGCGCCTGGCC
>DATDGG010000136.1:0-6690 GCA_036522235.1 Xanthobacteraceae bacterium | reverse complement strand
CACCATCGTCCAAACCGCAACAGAGCCTATTTGAGTTCGGAACATATGCCACCCGAGCGGCACACCGGCGCCGCGCAAAACATGCTTGCCTCGCCATCCAGGAGACGGCATGACGGCATAATCCGTGCCGGACACTCGTGGGCTATGTCCGGCCATGACAACGAGAGACGCCTTCATGCAAAAGGTGAGGTCGAGCTCCGGCCCAAAGCCTGCGCGGGCGGCTCGCCCGCGTGCTGGAAAAGTCCGGCGTTCGGATGACGCGCTGCTGGCGGAGCTCAAGGCGTGCCTGCACGAAATCGGCGATCTCGAAGGGGCTGCCGCCATCCTATCCTGGGATCAGTCGACCTATATGCCGAGCGGCGGCGCGCCATCGCGCGGCCGCCAGAGCGCCCTGCTGAGCCGCCTGCTGCATGAACGCAAGACCGATCCCCGGCTTGGCCAACTCATCGATGCGCTGGCCCCCTACGCGGAGAGCTTGCCTCCCGACAGCGACGATGCGGCCCTGATCGCCGTGACGGGGCGTGATTTTGCCAAGGCGGTGCGGGTGCCGGCCCGCTTTGTCGAACAATTTAGCCAGCACAGCTCCGCCTCCTACGATGCCTGGACACGGGCGCGGCAGAACAATGATTTCGCCACCATGCGGCCGCTCATGGAGCGGACGCTCGATCTCAGCTGCGAATACGCGGAGTTCTTCGCGCCCTACCGGCATGTCATCGACCCGCTGATCGACGACATGGACGAGGGCATGACCTGCGCGGCGGTGCGGGCGCTGTTCACGGAACTGCGCGGCGGGCTGTTGCCGCTGGTCCGCGCCATCTGCGATCGCCCGGCTGCCGACGAAAGCTGCCTGCATGGCGGCTTTGCGGAAGCCCCGCAGCTCGACTTCGGCCTCGCCGTCGCCAAAGCCTATGGCTACGACCTCGACCGTGGCCGGCTCGACCGCACCTTCCATCCGTTCTGCACGCGCCTTTCCGCCGGCGATGTGCGCATCACCACGCGCGTCGATTCCGACGACCTCACCGAGGCGCTGTTCTCCACACTGCACGAGGCCGGCCATGGTCTCTACGAGCAGGGTGTCGCCGCCGCGCTCGACGGTACGCCGCTCGGATCGGGCACCTCGGCGGGCGTGCATGAAAGCCAGTCGCGGCTGTGGGAGAACGTGGTCGGCCGCAGCCGCGGCTTTTGGCAGCACTACTATCCGGTATTGCGCGCGACCTTTCCGGGTCGCTTCGGCGACGTGCAGCTCGAGACCTTCTATCGCGCCATCAACAAGGTCGAGCGCTCGCTGATCCGCACCGACGCGGATGAGGTGACCTACAATCTCCATATCATTCTGCGCTTCGAGCTCGAGCTCGATCTCCTGGAGCGCCGGCTTGCCGTCGAGGATCTGCCGCAGGCCTGGCGGGCGCGCTACCAGTCCGATCTCGGCGTCAGCCCGGCCGACGATCGCGACGGCTGCCTGCAGGACGTGCATTGGTTCGCCGGCCGCATCGGCGGCGCGTTCCAGAGCTACACGATCGGCAATATATTGAGCGCGCAATTCTACGCGGCCGCGCTACGCGCCCGTCCGGAAATCCCGGCGGAGATCGGCGCCGGCCGGTTCGCCACTCTGCACGGCTGGCTCGAAGAGAATCTCTACCGCCACGGCCGCAAATTCGAAGCCGACGCGGTGGTGCAGCGCGCCACCGGCGAGCCCATGACGATCGGGCCCTATATGGCGTACCTCACCCGCAAATACGGCGAGCTCTACGACCTGCCGCCGACGCCGTCGCGCCGCCCGGATACCGACATCATTCGGGCTTGAGGCCGGCGGCCTTCACGATCGGCCACCATTTCTTGATTTCCGCCTCCTGCACGTCGTGCAAGGCCTGCGGGGTCTGCTGGTCGGACGGCGGGATCTGCAGGTCGAGTTCCGTGAGCCGCGCCCGCGTGGCCGCATCGGCCTGCGCATCCATGGCGGCGGCATTGAGCTTGGCGACGATCTCGGGCGGCGTGCCGCCTGGCACCCACAGGCCGTACCAGAGCGAGATGTGAAGGCCGCTCAGCCCGGCTTCGTCCACGGTCGGGACCTCGGGCAGCACCGGCAATCGCTCCGCGGCCGTCACCGCGAAAGCCTTGATCCCACCGTCCCGGATATGCGGCAGCGAGCTCTGCACCTGGTCGAAGACGAAGTCGATCCGTCCCGCGATCAAGTCCAGCATCATGGGCCCGGCGCCGCGGTAAGGCACCAACGGAAAGCGGGTGCCGGTCAGATTCTGGAAATGGATGCCGGCCACGTGCGGCAGCGAATTGGCGCCCGGCGTTCCCATCGATGCCTTGTCCGGATTGGCCTTGAGCCAGGCCACAAGCTGCGCGAGGTTTGATGCCGGCAGCGTGTTGCGGCCGACCAGCAGGAACGGGTTGCTCGGCAGCTGCGCGACCGGCGCAAAGTCCTTGAGCACATCGAAGGGCAGGGAATAGAGCGCCGGCACCACCACGTTGGAGCCCAGGTGCCCGATCAGCATCGTGTATCCGTCGGGTGCCGCGCGCGCGACCCGACCCACCCCGAGCGTTCCGGCGGCGCCGCTGACATATTCGACCACCAGCGGCTGCCCGAGCGAGCGCCGCATGCTTTCGCTGAGGATTCGCACCAGCGCATCGGTCGGCCCGCCGGCCGGGAACGGCACCACGATGGTGACGGGTCGGCTCGGATAGGTCTGCGCCCCGGCCGGAGCCGCGAGCGTCAAGGCGAGCGCGAGAGCGGCGAGCTTGTTCATGCCTGATCCGGCGGCAAATACGGGCCTGCCGTTCAGGATGCGATTTTTGCCCGACGCCGGCAAGCTGATGTCCGTAGGGGCAATGGACCGGTCAGGTGTCCTAAAAGGCCGCCGCCTCGTCCCTAGGCCTTTTGCGGGCATTCCGTTTTGCTTTCCAGTGGCGATATTCAATCCACGCCTCTACCAGCAGCAACCCGAACCAGCATATGAGTGCCGCGAGGCCTCCCGGATGTCCACCGAACCAACCGGTCCAAAGCCCCACCACGATCGCAATGGCGAGCACTGGAACTGATCCCATGACCAAAGTTCCAAACGCTGAAAGCGATTGCTCTGAGTACCATCTCGACAATATGCGTCCCGAATCGGCTCCGCGCCAGCTGCCACAATTAAGCTGAGCCACTACCGCCGCAGGCTCCCGTTAACCGAGCGGTGCCACGATTGCGTCCCGTCCGGGGAAACAGAGGGGACACGATGTCGGCATGGCGGGACGAGCGGAACGCGCGCGCACGGGCACGCCTTGAGAAGGCGCTGCCCAAGATATTTCCGGCGGCTGTGCTGACGCGGGCTTTGAGCCGCCCGTTTGTTCCGCCAATGCCGCGGCTTGCGGTCGACGGGTATTGGCGGGCGCATCCGGTGCGGGCCGACCGGCTGGCGCGGGCGCTCGCGGCACAGAGCGGTGCTCCAGGGGGCTGGACCTGGTGCCTGGGCGATGGCCGCCATGATGCATTGCCGGCGACGTTCCGGGCGCCGCCGGCGCCGTTCCGCGAGGCCGCCTTTGCGCGCGGCCCGGGCGTCTGTTGCGTCTGCGGGCAGCCGGTCTATCGCTTCGGCTGGCATGTCGATCTTTGGAATGCCGGGCCCCACAAGAAGGCCGTCTGGCATGCCGCCTGCGTGATTGCCTGGGAATTGTGGAACGCGCCGAGCGATTTCGTGCGCGTGCTGAAGCGGCTGCAGGCACAGCGCTGCGGCGAGACCGGCAAGCGCCTGCGCAAGACCGCGGAGGTCGACCATCGCCTCCCGCTTTATCGCGTCTGGCGGGAGCATCGCCACGACGGCTGGCCGCGACTGCTGGCCTATTGGGGCATCCCCAATCTGCAGGTGATCAATCGCGACGCCCACGCGGCCAAGTGTGCCGGCGAGGCAAGCGACCGGCGCGCCAATGCGCCCCAATCTGTCATGCCCGCGAAAGCATAAGGGCCTTTACGGCCTAGCCCGCGAAAGACGGGCGAAAACGCCCTGATGCTCTTCGCGGGCTATGCAATCCAGTAATCGCGAGCGTTGGTTTGTTTCGAAACCTCTGTGATTACTGGGTCGTCCGCGTGCGCGGACGATGACACCGGGGGGTCTCCAAGGCCCTTTTCTTGGGGGTCTCCCAGGGGTAGACTCACAAAAAAATACTAGGAGGAGGAAGCCCGATGAAGCGTAGCGTTGCCTTGCTGCTATTCCTGCTCACCGCAGGGCCGCAATCCGCGTCCGCCCAACAGGCGGGCGATAGTCTCAACGATACCCAGCGACATGGCCAGCAGCTGTTCGCCCAGTCGTGTGGAATCTGCCACCTGCCGCCCGAGCTCGGGGCCCGCACCTATGGTCCGCCCCTGAACAAAGCAGCGGGCGGCGGCGACGACGACATCATGCGCCAATACATCACCGAGGGCACGCCGCGCATGCCGTCCTTCAAGGCCTATCTCAAGAGCGCCGACATCGACGCGATCATCTCGTATGTGCGCACCGTACCGGTGCCGGCCGCAGCTCCGGCGGCGCGTTGAGCCGCCACGACCCCTTGTAAGAACTATGCAAGCTTGATGCTCAAAAGCAAATGAACTCATAGGGAGAAGCTCTCATGACCAACGTGCGTAGCATGTTACTGGCGAGCGCCGCGAGCCTGGTCATCGCCGGCCTGGCGACGCCCACGATGGCGGCCGATCAAATCCTCAACGGCGCCGTCGCCTCGCCGGCGGGCGAGAAGCTCGGCGGCGTGACGGTGTCCGCCAAGCAGGACGGCTCCACCATCACGACCAGCGTCTATACGGACGCGGGCGGCAACTACTATTTCCCGCCGCTGCCGGCCGGCAAGTATCAGGTCTGGTCGCAGGCGCTGGGCTTCGAGACCACCAAGGCCTCGGTCGACCTCGCCGCCACCGCGCATGCGGACATGGTGCTCAAGCCGATCACCGATCAGGAGGCGATGGTGCGCCAGCTGCCGAGCGAATTGCTGGTGGCGGCCCTGCCGGAGGGCACCGCGGACGACGCCCGCATCAAGAAGGTCTTCACCAATCAATGCACCGGCTGCCACACCCCCGGCTATCCGCTGCAGTTCAAGTTTGACGAGGCGGGCTGGAACAAGATCATCAACCTGATGAAGGTCATTCCGGGCACCGGCGTATATCCGGGACCGGGCGCCAAGGCCAACGGCATCATCGACTTTAACCAGAAGGAGCTCGCCGCCTATCTGGCGCGCGCCCGCGGGCCCGGCGAAACCTCGATGAAGTTCACGCCGCGGCCGCGGCCGACCGGCGATGCGGCGCGCGTGGTCTGGCAGACCTATGAGCTCCCGCTCAATCCGGATGCCGGCATCGGGATTCGCACCAAGTACAACCCCAATGACGGCAGCGACTGGTCGGTCGGCACCACCTCCAAGCTCGGCGAGCTGCCGCATGACGGCAGCATGGGCCTGGACGGCAACCTCTATTTCACCTCCAACAATCCCAACCGGCTGTTGACCGTCGGCAAGGTCGACACCAAGACCGGCGAGGTGAGCTACTTCAAGGTGGACGGCCCGAACGGGCGCGCCGCCACCGCCCACGGCCTGACCCGCGATGGCGAAGGAAACCTCTGGTTCGACGTCAATCCGGGCCGCCGCGGCCTCGGCAAGCTCGATCCCAAGACCGGGAAGACCACGGTCTATCAGACGCCCACCAACATGTCGCCGCTCGGCGGCGCCGTGACCATGGACGTCGACGGCAAGGGCAAGATCTGGGCCTCGGCGCCGGACGGCGTGCTGCGCTTCGACCCGGTGACCGAGACCTTCAGCGACTTCAAGTCGCTCATCCCGTTCAAGAACGCGAAGGGCACCAACAGCACCTACGGAGCCGCCGGCGATCGCGACGGCAACGGCTGGTGGGCGCAGATGGCGTTCGACACCATCGGCAAGGCCGACACGACGACCGGCAAGACCTCGGAAGTCGCGCTGCCCTTGCTCAAGACCGAGATGGACCGGCTGACCCCCGCGCAGAAGGCGTTCTACGACAACTTCAACGAGGTCACCAACGGCAACCCGCTGCCGTGGTCGGAAGGACCGCGCCGGATGGGCACCGACAAGAACGCCGACGTGCTCTGGGTCGGCAACTCCTGGGGTGCGAGCCTCGCCCGCATCAACACCAAGACCATGGAAGCCACCATCGTTCCGTTCCCCGAGAAGACGATGCAGGCCTACCACATCACGGTGGACCAGAATCACAATGTGTGGGGGAATCTCTGGACCTCGGATCAGATCGTGCGCTTTGATCCGGCCACCAACAAGTGGACCATGTTCGACCTGCCGGTGCGCGGCACCGAAATCCGCCACATCTCGCTCATGGAGCGCGATGGCAAGGAACAGGTGGTCGTGCCGATCTACCGCGCCAGCCAGATGGGCGTCATGACCCTGCGCAGCGAGGCCGAAGTCGCGGCCCTCAAGGCGCAGGCGAAGTAACCTCAAGCGCCCCGCAAGGGTGCTGGAGCGGGCGGGTCCCAAGGACCCGCCCGCAGTTTTTTGGCTTTCCGAACGAAGCAGCTTGAGTCGCAATTGCGGGAGCCCCCTCACCCCAACCCTCTCCCCTTGAATGGACTTGGGAGATGGGGGACACCGTTCGGGGACATGGGTGACACATTGCTTTCGTTCTTCAAAGCGAAGTTTCACTCTGTTGTTGCTGCTGTTGAACCTGTGGAGTTGTGG
>DATDGG010000135.1:0-3461 GCA_036522235.1 Xanthobacteraceae bacterium | reverse complement strand
CGGCCCGTTCTGCCCAAGATCCTGCATGCCGCCGAGCGCCATCGCCCAGACCATGCGCAAGTTCTTGACATTGTCCCGGTTGATCTGGGTCAGCTTCGAATAGCGGGTCGAAGCGTAGTCCCCGTTCATCATGAGCCAGTTTTGCGGCTCGTTCTGCGCATTGAGCAGCCGCTCCTTGTTGACCGTCGGCTTGTAGTCGGCGGCCGGCGCCGAGGCGACGAGCGCCGCGAGCGAGACGCTCGCCAAGGCCGCGCCGGCGAGCCGGGCGAGCTTGCGGACGCGATGCGGCGTGAGATGAGACGAGAGATTCGGCATGACTTCACTCCCTGAGGGGCGCCTCTTGCGAGCGCTCTTGCGACATTGACAAACAGTCGAAAGCTTATAGGCGAAGCGCGGGCAGAGCAATGCGGCAATAAGGGGCACGCGCTGTAGCCCGGATGGAGCGAAGCGCAATCCGCGAACGCCCCTCCCGCATTGCGCTACGCTTCATAGCTCGCGAAGACGGGCGTAAACGCCCTAATGCGGGCGACTCGGCTACTGCGCGGTGAGCGACTGGATGACCGAGCGCCGATAGCTGACGAAGGCCGGCACCGTCGCGACCAGCAAGCCGAAGGCGATCATGCCGCCGACCAGGAGCCATTCGTCCGGCCCGATCTGCGCCGGCAGGACGATGCCGGTCGCGCGCGTGATCATGTGCGAGACCAACACGGCGGCGCCGGCGCCGAGCAGCAATCCGGCGAGCGCGCCGGCGACCGCGATGACGGCGATCTGCGTCCAGACGCACAGGAAGATATAGAGGCGCGGCGCACCGAGCGCGCGCAGCACCGCGAATTGCCGGCGGTGCAGCGTGAGTATCGCCATGACGCCGGCCAGCATGGCGATCACCACCAGGCCCTGCGTCGCCAGTGCGAGCCAGCCCATCAGCTCGCGGATGTCGCCGAGCACCTCATAAATCCGCACCAGCGCTTCGGCCGGAAAGAACGCCATGCTGAGCGGCGTGCGGTAGAGATTGCGCAGCCCATAGGCGGCATTGATGGTCTCCGGCTTGATCACGATCGCCGGCACACCGGGCACGCGCGCGGCGTCGAACGGCGGGCCGATGCGGCTTTCGCCCTCGGCATGGCCGGTCGGCAGGCCGTGCACCCGCCAGACGAACTCGATCGGCACGATCACGGAATTGTCCCACGGCGTCCCGGTCGGCTTCATGCGCCCGACCACCGTCAAGGTCTGCGGATGCTGGACGCGCCCGGTGCCGGCCTCGAGAAACGGGTTGCGGCCGTGGTCGGGACGGAAGGTCTCGCCCATCGCGACGCCCGCCGCGGCGCCCGCGACCGCTTCGCCCTCCGCCGCGAACACCCGGCCTTCCGACAGACCGCCGGACAGATAATCCGCGAAGGCCGGCACCGTGCCCACGATCGGCGAGCCGCCGATATTGTCGCCGAAGCCGAGCGGCGCCGAAATTTTTGCGCGCGGCTCAGCCAGCACTTTCCCGACCATCGCGGGGTCGAGCAGCGGCACCGTGCCTGGTCGTAGATAGATTGCGGCCAGCACCACGTCGGTTTCGCTACCTGGCGCCGCCACCATGAGGTCGAACTTGTCGGCGGCGCGCGCGCTGCCGATGCGTAGCGCCGCTTCCTGGGTGGTGATGGCGACCCCGATCGCGGTAGCGACCGCGACCAGGAGGGTGAACAACAAGTAGGTCCAGCGATGGCGGGCGATGGTGGCGCGAACGACCAGGAACGGATTCATGACGCGGCCCGCCGCTCTTCGTCGCTCATGCGGCCGTGATCGAGCGCGACGATGCGGGCGAACTGCTTC
Source organism: Xanthobacteraceae bacterium (assembly GCA_036522235.1). Taxonomy (GTDB): domain Bacteria; phylum Pseudomonadota; class Alphaproteobacteria; order Rhizobiales; family Xanthobacteraceae; genus VAZQ01. Next base: position 1,643 of record DATDGG010000135.1, on the reverse strand, counting down.
AACAGCTCCTGGTCGTGGCTGATCGCGATCACGGTGCGTCCGTCGCGCGACGACAATTGCATCAATATGTCGATGACGACGGCGCCGGCCTTGGCGTCGAGGCTCGCGGTCGGCTCGTCGGCCAGGATCACGGGCGGATCGAATAATAGGGCGCGGGCGATCGCGACCCGCTGCTGCTCGCCGCGCGACAGGCTCGCCGTGCTCGCGCGTGCCTGCGGCACGGAAAGCTGATCGAGCAGCGCGCGCGCCCGCTCGCGCACCGCGCGCGCGGCGGTGAATCGCTCGAAGCTCGCCGGCAGCAGCACATTCTGCAGCGGCGTCAGCTCGGGCAAGAGATGAAAGTCCTGGAACGCGAAGCCGACAGTGTGGCGGCGCCAGCGGTCGCGCGCGGTCTCGGTCTCGCCCAGAATGTCGCGCGTGTCCCACAGCACGCGACCGCGCCGCGGCCGCAGCAGTCCGCCGATCGCGTAGAGGAATGTCGATTTGCCCGAGCCGGACGGACCGGTGACCGCCAGCAGCGTGCCGGGCGGCACGCTCATGTGCTCGATCTCCAGCGCCGTCACCGCGCCGGCCCCGTTGGAATAGCCTACCTGCAGGCCCTCGATCTCGAGTGCGGGCGGCCGCAGGTTCCCCGGCTTTGATGCATTCAACTCAGGCCTTCGAGTATTTGGCGTCCCGCAGCCGCACCAGGCTGACAAAGCCGGTGGCCGCATCGGTGGTCTCACCGATCTCCAAGGTTCCGCTGACATTGAGCAGGAGGTCATAAGCGAGCGCGCGGACCGGACGGCTGAGATGGACCAGCACGATGTCGTCCGGCCAGCTCGCGGCGGCGTCGCAGAACGGGCAGATGGCGGTCGGCAGGCTGGTCAGCACGAAGAAATCGATCTCCGGCTTCAACGGCGGCGCCATGTAGCCGCGCATCTCCACCACCTTGCCGGCAAGCCGGCGCGCCTTCTCGGTGAACACGTCGTCCGCGACCGAAATGTCTGCAAAGGCCACGAGCTCCGCCGCCCGCGCCGGAAGCGCCGCGAACGGCGCGAGGCAGGCAAGCCCGAGCACGGCGCGCCGGGACAGCGCCGACCGATCGCGGTGCGAAGCGTTAATCATATTGCGGGGCTTGATCATGAGCGGGATTCTCTGCCTCGCATCACGAATCGTCAAGCGGGTCCACTGTAGATGGTGTAACGGGCTGGCCGGCCCGACCTTTGGATTTGGCGGCAAGGTGGTCGTCCCGCAGAATGATGGTGTCAAGAAACGGAGTCGGGTTGCCCCGCTCCACATCATCAGGAGACGACCGTGGCGCACTATGCAGGAATCGACGTGTCATTGGAATACTCGAGCGTTTGCGTTGTCGATACGACCGGCAAGATTATCCGGGAGGGCAAGGTGGCGAGCGAACCGGGGGCGTTGATCGCCTGGTTTGGCTCGCTGGGCTTGGACCTGACGCGGATCGGGCTGGAGGCCGGGCCGCTGTCGCAATGGCTGTTGGCGGCGATGCGACAGGCCGGTCTTGCGGTCGAGCTGCTGGAAACGCGGCACGTGCGCAATGCGCTCAAGACGATGACGGTGAAGACGGATCGTAATGATGCGCGCGGGATTGCGCAGTTGATGCGGCTCGGCTGGTTCCGTCCGGTGCATTGCAA
>DATDGG010000134.1:0-6464 GCA_036522235.1 Xanthobacteraceae bacterium | reverse complement strand
TGCATGTTCTGGTAGCCGTCGTTGAAATCGAATTCCCTGCCCGGCAGCGGATCGGACATCACCAGATAGACATAGCGGCTTGAACCTTGGGGCGGCTCACGCCTGCCTGGTTGGCCGATCGACCATTGCGCCATAGCGGCGGTCGTGAGTGTCAACGCAACTGCTACACCCGCGCACAGCTTGAAAATGACGCTCACGCCGATCTCCCGTCTTTCGGCGCCACGTCCTCACCATCGTTCGGAAGAGACCGTACGCGCCCGATACCTGCCCGATTGGAGGCAGCTTATCGTGGCCCCGCCTTGATCGGAACCGGTCTCAGATGCGTGTGCTTCGGGTTTGCAACGCTACATTGACCGCGCCGGGCCGCGCCCCTAACCTGCGGCAGTGACTTCAACTTCCGCGCACCACGCGGAAGCCGGGGAGGTGCAAGTGTCGAAATCGCCCAAGGAAGCCCCGACCCGCGCGGATGCCTCGGATCGCCCTGGCGCCGCCATCGACCGGCGCAGCTTTCTCGCCTCCGGCGCGGCCGTCGGCGCCACCGCCGCGCTCGCGGGCGAGCCCGCGCAGGCCGCCGCCGCGATCGCCTGGGACCGCGAGGTCGATGTCGTGGTCATCGGCGCCGGCGCCGGCGGGCTCGTCTGCGCCATCGCGGCGCGCGAGAAGGGCGCCTCGGTGCTGATCGTCGAGAAGAATTTCGACATCGGCGGGCGCGCCATGATGAGCTTCGGGGGCCTCTATATCGGGGGCGGCAACCGGATGCAGAAAGCGATCGGCGTCGACGATACGCCCGACAAGGTGTTCGCCGACTGGTCGCGCCCGGAAAAGCCGATGGGCCGCTTCAGCGACCGCGCGCTGGTGCGCATCTATGCGGACAACAATCTCGATCTGTTCGATTGGCTCGAGCAGCACGGCATCAGATGGGATGCCTACCGGGGCGCGCCCGATCGCCTCGACCGCTCGCGCACGCGGCTCAATGTGGTGCCTTGGCCCAATGAGGTCACCAATCCGAGCCGCGGCTCGGGTTTCGTGCGGCCGCTGGCGAAGACCGCGCGAGAGATGGGCGTCGAAATCCTGCTGCAGCACCGGATGACCAAGATCCACCGCGACGGCGAGCTCTCCGGCCGCGTCCTTGGCATCGCTGCGGCCGAGGTCGACGACAGGTTTCAACCCAAAGCTCGCACCGTGAACATCCGCGCCCGCAAGGGCATCGTGGTCGCGACCGGCGGCAGCGCCGGCAACCCGATCTTCCGCACCATGTTCGACGTGCGGCTGACCGAGGAATACCAGGCCGAGAACAACGATTGGACCGAGCGCACCGCCGACGGCGAGATCGCCGCCATGGAGATTGGAGCCGCGCTCGGCGCCACCGCCTGCCAGACCACGCAGGACGACAATCTGATCAACAAGGGCCGCATGGGCAAGAAGCACAACGGCTCCGCCACGCAGGTCTATCCGACTTCGCCGCATTTCTTCCGCGTCGGCGCCGTCGGGCTCACCGTCACCGACTATCAGGATGTGATCCTGGTGAAGGAGAACGGGCTGCGCTTCTACGATGAGCTGGCGCGCAACCAGGACTACGAGTACATCGCGGCGGCGCTGGCCTGGACCGGCGACCCCAAGAAGGTGAACGGCGGCGGACCGATCTGGGCCATTTTCGATGCCGAGGCGGTCGCGCGCGAGAAGTGGCAGGTCGAGCCGCCCTATGTCGACCCCAATGGCTATTTCTTCAACGCCGACACGATCGAGGAGCTCGCCGCCAAGATCGTCAACCCATACCAGTGGCGGCCGATGCTGGGCGCAACCTTGCGGCAGACGGTCGAGCGTTACAACTCCTTCGTCGATTCCGGCGTCGATACGGATTTCAAGAAGCCGCGGCCACTCCACAAGGTCGCGACGCCGCCGTTCTACGCGGCCTGGCATACGCCGTGCCTGCACGATTCCTATACAGGCATCCGCATCAACACCACGGGCCAGGTTCTCGACCTGCACGGCAACATCATCCCGGGCCTCTATGCCTGCGGCGATTCGGCCGGCGGGTTCGGCCAGCACGGCATCTGCCGCGCCGCCACTTTCGGGCGGCTCGCCGGCTGGCACGCCGCGCAGCTGCCGGCGTGAGGCGTGCATGGACGTGTAGCCCGTAGGATGGGTTGAGCTCTTGCGAAACCCATCACAGGCGGTGCAACGTCGCACGTGCGCGATGGGTTTCGCGAAGAGCTCAACCCATCCTACAAGAATTCCTCCGAAAGGATCTCACCACCAATGAAGAACATGCTCAACGGGGCTCAGGTCATCGTCGACTATCTCATCCGCGAGAAGGTGCCCTATGTGTTCGGCCTGTGCGGCCATGGCAACATCCAGTTCATCGACGCGCTCTATGAACGCTCCCACGACCTCAAGACCTTGTCGGTTCATCACGAGACGGTCGCCGGCTTCATGGCGGATGTCTATTACCGCGTGGCCGGCCGGCCGACCGCGACCTTCACGTCCTGCGGGCCCGGCTCGGCCAACCTGCCGATCGCGCTCGGCAATGCCTTTCTCGACTCGGTGCCGTTCCTGGCGGTGACTGGCAATGTGCCGACCAGCCAGTTCAATCGCGGCGCCTTCCAGGAGCTCTATCGCCACTACCAGGCAGACTTTCCTTCGACCGTGCGGGCCTATTGCAAGCGCGTCTATCAGCCGACCCGCGGCGAGATGGTGCCGCTCGCGGTCCGGCAGGCCTGGAAGACCATGATCACCGGACGGCCCGGCCCGGTCGTGCTCGACGTGCCGTTCGACGTCTTTATGGAAGCCGCCGCCGAGGAAACGCCGCGGCCGGAGGAGTGGAGCGCCAATATTTCCTGCCGCTGCGGCGCCGATCCCGACGGCGTGCGCACGGCCGTCGACATGCTGATGTCGGCGAAGCGACCGGTGATCCTGGTCGGGCAGGGGGTTCGCTACAGCCGCGCCGGGGCCGACCTACTCGCGGTCGCCGAGCGCCTGCAGATTCCGATCGCGTCCTCCTCGAGCGGATTGGGCGCGGTGAGCGCCGAGCATCCGCTGGCGCTGGGGCTCGTGGCGCGCAACGGCCCCTATCAGGCCAACCACGCCACCCGCCAGGCCGACGTGCTGCTGGCGCTCGGGGTGCGGTTCGATGATCGCACCTCGAGCTCGTGGCTGCCCGGATATTCCTTCACCATCCCGCCCACCAAGCTGATCCATGTGGACATCGATCCGGAAGAGATCGGCCGCAACTATCCGGTGGCGCTCGGCCTGATGGCGGATGTGCGGACGTTCCTGCACCAGCTCATCGCCGAGATCGAGCAGCGAAAGGATGTCGACGCGACCGCGCAGGCGCACAAGGCCTGGCTTGCCGAGATCGACGACTATCGCCGGCAATGGAACGCTTTCATCGCGCCCGGCTTCACTGACGACAGCAAGCCGATCCATCCGCAGCGCGCCGCCGCCGTCATCGATGCCGTGCTGCCCAAGGACGCCATCGTGGTCAGCGATATCGGGGTGCACCACAACTGGCTGATCGAGTTCTGCCGGCCGACGCGCCCGGATTCGCTCATCGGCTCGATGGGTTTCGGGCCGATGGGATTTGGCGTTGCCGGCGTGCTCGGCGCCAAGGTGGCGGCACCCGACCGGCCCTGCGTGTCGGTGTGCGGCGACGGCGCCTTCCTGATGCATGCGAGCGTGCTCGCGACTGCGCTCGAATACGATCTGCCGGTGGTCTGGGTGGTCTGGAACAATTACGCCTATGCGTCGATCCGCGGGTTGCAGCGCGGCTATCTGGGCGGGCGCGAGCTCGCGACCGATTTCCACAACCCCAAGACCGGCGAGCGCTACAATCCCGACTTCGCCGCCATGGCGCGCTCGGCCGGGGTCGAAGGCGTGCGGGTCGACCGCGCCGCCGATCTCGGCGATGCCATCAAGACCGCGGTCGCCGCCAATCGGCCGTTCCTGATCGACGCCGATATCGGGGCTGACAAGAACCCCGGCGGTTCCGGCGTCTGGGAGCTTCCCGGGCTGGGGCAAAGCCAGCCGGCGTTCGGCGGCCGCTACCAGCCGTGATGAATTTGCTGCGGGACTGAAACAACACTCGGAGTCATGCCCGGCTTTATGCCGGGCACCCACGTCTTAACGGCGGAGCAACAAGAAAGACGTGGGTGGCCGGGACATAAGGGCGTTTACGCCCGTCTTCCGCGGGCTATGCCCGGCCATGACGATTGGGCTGGGCCTCGGCCAACTGTCACGTCGGCCACGGCTTGGGCGGAGGGAACGACGTCGCCGTGAAGGAGATTTCCGTGATCGCCTTCAGGCTGCGTGCGCCGTAGCGGAACGGGACGATCAGGCGTAGCGGCGCGCCGTGCTGCGGCGGAATGGGCTCGTCGTTGAGCAGCCACGCCAGGATGACCTGCGGGTGCGTGAGCGTCTTCATGTCCTCGTCGATGAAATAGGCGTCCGAGCCCACCAGGCGGCCGTAATAGGCGAAGCTCTGCACCCCGAGCGCCTGGGCGAAGTCGGAGAAGCGCACGCCGGTCCATTTCACGATGCCGTGCGGCGTCGGCGCCCCGCACTGCAGCAGCGTCACGTAAGAATGGCGCGGCAGCTTCTCGATGTCACCGAAGGTCAATGTGCCGGAGAGCTTGGCGGTGCCGCGCGCATCGAGCTTGATCTTCATCTTGCGGTAATCGAACTCGATGTCGGGCGTCTGGTTCTTCGTGCGCCACAGCACGCCCGTGATGGTTCCCGCCTCCTGCGGCGTATATTCGACCGCCGAGCCGTCCGGCTGCAGCGCCAGTTTGGCCGCATCCCGTAATTTCGTATCGACAAGGCCTTCGGGTCGCGGCGGCGCGGCTTGGGCCGCCGCTTCGACAGGCTTGATGACCGCCATGGACAAGCCGGCGAGCGCCGACGTGGATAATTGCATGGCCTCGCGTCGAGACATATTCATCGCGTTCATCGCACGCCTCCGGTTCAAGCCGACATTCCTGAGCTTGGTCGCGGTATCAGGCTAGCCCTTCCGCGATCCCGCTTCCAGGGGATGGCGCCGACGCGGACGGGAATTCGAGGGTATGGACAAGAGCCAAAACGGCGTATCCTGACGCATCGCCAAAGCCCAACCACGGAGGACGTCATGGGAATCTCCAGATCGGAAATCTCCAGGCGGGATTGGCTCACAGGCGCTGCGGCGCTGGGCGCAACGTTCGCCGGCGGATCGCGGTTTGCCGCCATGGCGCAACCGGCCGCCGGCAAGACGCTCATCATCGACTGTCACGGCCACTACACCACCGAGCCCAAAGACCTGCTGGCCTTCCGCCAGGCCCAGATCGCGGCGCTCAAGGACCCGTCCAAGAAGCCCTCGATCGCGGACCTGAAAATCAGCGACGACCAGCTGCGCGAAAGCGTGCAGCCCCAGATCAAGCTCCAGCGCGAGCGCGGCACCGACGTGGCGCTGTTCTCGCCACGCGCCGCCGGCATGGGGCATCACATCGGCACCGCGGAGACGAGCGCGGAGTGGTCGCGCCTCTCGAACGAGATCATCCATCGCATCTGCACCTTGCAGCCCGACAATTTCATCGGCGTCGGCCAATTGCCGCAATCGCCCGGGGTGCGGCCGGTCAATTGCATCGAGGAGCTCGAGCGCTGCGTGAAGTCCTACGGCTTCGTCGCCATCAATCTCAATCCGGATCCCACCGGCGGTTATTGGCGCGACCCGCCGCTCACCGATCGCTGGTACTACCCGGTCTACGAGAAGCTGGTCGAGCTCGACGTGCCCGCCATGGTTCATGTCAGCGCCTCGGTCAATCCGGACTTTCAAGGGACCGGCGCACACTATATCGCGGCCGACACCACGGCCTTCATGCAGTTCCTGACCTCGGACCTGTTCAAGGATTTTCCGACCTTGCGCATGATCATCCCGCACGGCGGCGGCGCGGTGCCCTATCACTGGGGGCGGTATCGCGGCCTGGCGCAGGACATGAACCGGCCGCCGCTCGAGGAGTTGCTGCTGAAGAACGTGTTCTTCGATACCTGCGTCTACCACAAGGCCGGCATGGAGCTGCTGCTCAAGGTCGTTCCGATCGACAATATTCTCTTCGCATCGGAAATGCTCGGCGCGGTGCGCGGGGTCGATCCGTTCACGGGTCACAATTACGACGATACGAAGCGCTATATCGATGAGCTGCCGCTCAGCGCCGAGGACCGGCGCAAGCTCTTCGATGCCAATGCGCGCCGCGTTTATCGGCTCGACCGCACCGCCTATATCAAGCGCCGAGCGTGAGCACCGGGAGCCGGACATGATCGAGTGCCGCAGCGTCATTGGCCTCTGCGCCGCGTCGGTGCTTGCCGCGGCATCGATTTCCGCTCCGGCTTGCGCGCAGGGCTGGCCGAGCCGGCCGATGACCATGGTGGTTCCGTTCGCGGCCGGCGGCGGCGCCGACGTCATGGGCCGCATCCTGGCGGCGCGCCTGTCGGAGCTC
>DATDGG010000133.1:0-11042 GCA_036522235.1 Xanthobacteraceae bacterium | reverse complement strand
CCCGGTTAGGCCGCCTCGTCCTCGACCACCGCTTCGTCCTCGGGCTTGGTCGGGCCGCGCCGCGGGCCTTTGGCCAGCGCCGCCTCGATTTCCTTGACGGCTTCGGTCTCGGTGATGCGCTGCACCGCCGCGATCTCGCGCGAAAGGCGATCAAGCGCGGCTTCGTAAAGCTGGCGCTCGCTGTAGGACTGCTCGGGCTGCGACTCCGAACGGTACAGGTCGCGCACGACCTCCGCGATCGCCACGATGTCGCCGGAATTGATCTTGGCTTCGTATTCCTGCGCGCGGCGCGACCACATGGTGCGCTTGACGCGGGCGCGGCCCTTGAGCGTCTCCAGCGCACGCTTGACGATCGGCGGCTCCGCCAGCTTGCGCATGCCCACCGAAACGATCTTCGCGGTCGGAACCCGCAGCGTCATCTTGTCCTTGACGAAATTGATGACGAACAGCTCAAGCTTGGCGCCTGCGACCTCCTGCTCCTCGATGGCCACGATCTGGCCGACCCCATGGGCCGGATAGACGATGAACTCGCTGGTCTTGAAGCCCTGACGTTGGGTCGTCTTCTTGTTGGTCATACCGGTAGTTGCTCCTTCACCGTCCGGCTTGGGTCGGCCGAACGACTTGGCCACTGGGGTTCCGCGCGGCGTAGTGCCACGCGGAGGGTGTGATGTCCTCCGGCGAGGGCCGGCCTTCTTGGTCCGCCTGGTTGCCCCGGCGGAGCTTTTCTTCGTCCTATGACGCGTTCTTCCTGCCACGATACGCGCGTGGATCTCACGCCCCTGTCTGACGGTTCCTCGGAAACCCCCGAAAAAAATGTGCTCCCAACCAGGGGAGCCGTTCATATATGGGGGTTGGTGCTCATTTTTTGCATATATAGCACATTTCTCGCGAAAATCAAAGCTTTAGGGCCGTACAAAAGCGAATTTCTGGCATGCGGCAACCGGCAAATCCCAATCTCTGGTTAATAAACCAGGGACCGGGGGATCAGGGTTCCGTTTCCCGGCTCCTGATGCCAGATGCCTGATCCCTGAGCTAGTCCTCCCCTCGGAACTGCGCAATCGCGCGGCGGTCGCGCTTGGTCGGCCGGCCGGCGCCGGGCTGCCGCAGCCCCACGAGCGGAGCCTCCGGCGGGGCCGCCGCGGGAGCGGGAGCCGGCATCAAGTCCTCCATCAAGAGGCGCGCGCTTTCGGCCGGCCCGCGCCGCTCCGCAAAGGCCGCGACCTTGAGGACCCGCACGGACCGGTCAAGCGCTACCGTCACCACATCGCCCAGCCGCACCGCGCGGCTCGCCCCGTTGATACGCTCTCCATTGACCCGAACGTGACCGGACGCCGCCAGCGCGGCCGCCGCGGTGCGCGTACGCACCACCCGCGCATGCCAGAGCCACTTGTCGATCCGCTGGCGATCCAGATCCAAATGCGGGGGTATCCTATCTACGCTCCTTGGCGTTGGCCTCGAGCTGCTCCTTGAGGGCCGCGAGCTTGGCAAAGGGCGAATTCGGATCGGGCGCCTTGTCGCGGCGATCCCGGCTTTCGCCGCGGCCTTTGAGATACTTGGCGCGTAGCTCCGGGTCACGATCGGGCCGATCGCCGCGCGGGGCCCGCTCCGGACGCCCGTGGCGATCGGGACGATCCCCACGATCGGAACGGTCCGAACGGTTGGGACGATCGGAGCGGTCGGGGCGATCTTGTCGATCTTGGCGATCTTGATCAGAGCGCCCGTGGCGATGGCGCCGCGGCCTGCGCTCTTGCTCGGCGCCGGCCGCGCCATCGCCGGCGCTCGGCACCGTCTCGCCCGCAACAGCTGCGGCCGCGACTTCGGCGGCGGCCGGCGCGCCGGCGGCGTCAGGGCTTGCGGGACGCGGACGGGCCTCGGCGCGCGCGCGCGGCGGCCGCCGATGCCGACGGGGACCTTCCTGGCGGCCGGGCCGCCAGACCTCGACGAATTGCGCTTCCTCGGTTGCGGCCCCGGTAGCGGCTTCCGTCGTGGCCACTGCCGTGGGCTCCAAAGCTGCCGTTGACAGTTCGGATTGCGCCAGGACCGGCTCCGTGGCAGCCGCTTCTGGCGGCACCGCCACTTCTGGCGACGCCGCCGCTTCCGGTTCGGGAGCGGGCTGCGGCACCTCAGGATCGCCCGCTACCGCTACGGCCGGCGCCGGCTCGCCGTCTGTCGGCGCCGCACTGGCGGGATCCGCCTCGACTTGGGTCGCAGATTCCTGGGTCGCAGATTCTTGGGCCGCTGATTCTTGGGCCGCTGATTCTTGGGCCGCCGACTGTTCGGTCGCCGGCTCGGCTGCCACCGGCTCAGCTTCGGTCCCGGCGGGCATCGGTGCTTCGGCCGGCGATGCGAGAGCTGGCGCATCAGACCCGGAAGCTTCAGTCGCAGAAGCGTCGGGCGCAGGCACTTCCGGTGCGACCGGCTCCGGGGGCCTGGGCCGCTTTTCCATCCGGTAGCCCAGCGACCGCAAGATGGCGGCGAAATCCTCGCCGGCGCAGCCGACCAGCGATGTCATGCCGACCACCACCGAAAAGCAGCCCGAACCGTCGAAGGCGGCCGCCGGCTTGACGCCGGGCGCGCCTTGGCGCCAAGCGAGCGCGGGGCGGATGATGTCTGCCAACCGCTCGAGCATGTCGACGCGCACCGCCCGCTCGCCGCACACCCGATAGCCGGCCAGCGGATAGAGCGCGTGGTCGATCTCCCTGTCGACCGCAATCGACGTGCGTCCGCTTGCCGCCAGCCGTTCGGCCGTCTCGATCCCCCCCGCGGCGCGGCCCGTTTGCTTGAGCGCCCAGAGCTGGAGCACGAGCACGCGCGGCGCCGGCTTGAGCAGCGGCGGGACATAGATGCTGTAGGCGCCGAAGCGCACGCCGAATTTCCGCAAGGTGGCGCGCGCCGGCTGATCGAGCCCCTTGACCTCCTCGGCGACCTTGCGGCGATCGAGCACGCCGAGCCCCTCGACCAGCTGGAAGGCGACGCCGCGGGCGATGCCGGTGATCTCCTCGCTGGCGGCGAGTTGCAGCAGCGGCCCCAGGAGCTTTTCCACATGGGCCTTGAGCCAGAGGTCGAGCCGCGCCTGCACGATCTCGCGCGGCGCGCCGGCGAGCTGCTCGTCGGCGATGATGCGCAGCCGCGGCTTGAGCACTTCCTCACCGACCGCGAGCTTGCCGACCGCCTGACCGAGCCAGCGCACGGCCCCATCGGCGGCGAGCACGAACTGCTCGTCGGAGGCTTGCCCAAGCCTTGCCGCGCGCGCGTCGATCTCGCCGGCCAGCGCCTTCTGGGCGGCGCCCGCCAAGGCCTTGGCCTCGGAGCCCGCCGCCGAGGCCGCCGGCGTGAACATGAAGCCGTCGAGCCGGCCGATGGCATGGCCTTCGACCACGACCTCGCCGGTCTTGCTGATGTCGGTCTCGAGCGCGGAATTCTCGCGCAGCCGCCGCATCAGCACGCTGGTGCGGCGATCGACGAAACGTTCGGTCAGCCGCTCGTGCAGCGCGTCGGAGAGGCGGTCCTCGACCGCGCGCGCGACGTCCTGCCAGTGCTCGGGATCGGCGAGCCAATCCGGACGGTTGGCCGCGAAGGTCCAGGTCCGGATATGGGCGATGCGGTTCGACAGCGTGTCGATGTCGCCCTCGGTGTGATCGGCCTGCGCCACCTGGTGGGCGAACCAGTCGGTCGGAAGCCTGCCCTCCCGCATCAGGAAGCCGTAGAGCGTGGTGACGAGCTCGGCATGGGTGGCGGGCGAGATTTTTCGATAGTCGGGAACCTGACACACTTCCCACAATCGCTCGACCGCCTCACGCGTGGTCGCGAAGCCGCGCACGTCGTCATCGCGCGCGGCATGCTCGAGCACCAGGATATCCTCGCCGACCGGCGCGCGGGTGAGGCCTGCCTCCTCGGGCGTCGTCGCCAGCGTCGCCTGCAGGGCGCCGAGCGAGGCGAAGTCGAGCGCGGTATTGCGCCACTGCATGACCTTGATCGGCTCGAAGCTGTGGCTCTCGAGCGCCTGGGCGAGCTCGGTCTCGAACGGCGGGCAGCGGCCGGTGGTGCCGAAACTGCCGTCGCGCATGGCCCGCCCGGCGCGGCCGGCGATCTGGGCGAGCTCGGCCGGATTGAGGCGGCGGAACTGATAGCCGTCGAACTTGCGGTCGGAGGCGAAAGCCACGTGATCGACATCGAGATTGAGCCCCATGCCGATCGCATCGGTGGCCACCAGATACTCGACATCGCCGGATTGGAACAGCTCGACCTGGGCGTTGCGGGTGCGCGGGCTCAGCGATCCCATCACCACGGCGGCGCCGCCGCGCTGGCGGCGGATCAGCTCGGCGATCGAATAGACCTCCTCGGCCGAGAAGGCGACGACCGCGGAGCGCCGCGGCAGGCGCGTGATCTTCTTCTCGCCGGCGAATTCGAGCCGCGACAGGCGCGGCCGGGTGAGGACGTGGGCGCCCGGCAGCAACCGCTCGATCATCGGCCGCACGGTCTGCGCGCCCAGCACCAAGGTCTCCTCGCGCCCACGCCGATTGAGCATGCGGTCGGTGAAGACGTGGCCGCGTTCGAGATCGGCGCCGAGCTGCACCTCGTCGATCGCCACGAAGGCGACATCGAGGTCGCGCGGCATCGCCTCGACGGTCGCGACCCAGAAGCGCGGGCTGGCCGGCTTGACCTTCTCCTCGCCGGTCACCAGCGCGACCGCGTCGGCGCCGGCGCGCTCCACGATCTTGTTATAGACCTCGCGCGCCAACAGCCGCAGCGGCAGCCCGATGATCCCGGAGGAATGGGCCAGCATGCGCTCGATGGCGAGGTGGGTCTTGCCGGTATTGGTCGGCCCCAGAACGGCGGTGACACCCGCACCGCGGGCGCGGGCATCGCGAGCAACCGGCGATGAGAAGGAAATGGGCATTTCGTGTCCGGAGAGCGGAGCTTGAGGTCTTTGGGAAGACCCCCTATCCGCCCCTTCTGTACCACAATGCGACGGACAAATGACCGCCGCTTAAGCTGTAGAACGAGTCTGGAACGAATCGCGGCCGAATCAGTGACTCCGCTGCTGTCAAAATTCGTTCACGGCGATATCTCGCGGCCCCCCTCCGGGGAGCCACCATATCGGGTAACGAGGCAAAAAGGCTCAGGCCCATTTCGGCATTCATCCGTTAACGGACCCGTCGCGCCCGGTGCGCCGCTGTCTTCGCCGGTGTCATTGTGTCTTGAGGTTCGCGGTCGGCTGCGGGGGATACGGAATCGAGACGAATTGGGTCGCCTGCAAGACGCCCAATCCGATCGGCGTCGGTATCGATGCCCGGAACGGCACCATCAGCCGCGTGCCCGCGATGGGCGCCAGCGACACTTCCATATCGCGCTGGGCGATCAGGTATTTGATGGTGGAGCGATCGGGCACATGGCCGGCCAATGGCGTAAAGTAGACCGCGCAGACCACGACGGTGCCCTGATAGCCCCGCTCGGCCTTGACCCTGTCGAGATGCTTGAAGACCATTTGCAGATCGTAGCGCATGCGGCCATCGAAGACCGGCACCGTCCGTTGGCAGGCCTCCGCCACGAACGTATCGCCGTTGCCGGGAACGCGCAGCAGCGAGGCGGTCATCGGATCGAGCACGCCTTTGCGATGGGCATCGGTGAGCGGCACGCGGTCGGGCCTCGGCATGGTGGGCGGATCGGCGAGATATTCCTTCACCGCCCCGCCGCTGAACAGAATGCGGACCTGGTCGGACCTGTTGTCGGCCACGATATTTGACGCGTAGGTCGAAGCGACCGGCTGCCCGCCGGAAACACCGCCATGGGCCACGCTGCTGCCCTGGCCGCTGGCGAAGACCCGCAGCAGGCCGGACGTGGCCCCGCTTGCGGTCGCGGTAAATTGATCGTCGGTAACGTCGATCGACCAGGAGCCCTTGCCGAGCGGAACGCCCGCGAGGGTGACCACATAGTTGGCGTCAAGCTTGCCTTGGGCATGGGCGAACGAGCTGTCGGCATCGATCGCTGCCGCGATCAGCACGAGAGCCCCCGCAAAGCCGGTCAATCGCACGAGCGGGCATGAGCTCACCGGACATGAGGTCACGAAGCGGGGTCCTTTCGGCGCGGCATTCCGGTCATCCAAGTATCTATGCGGAAAATCTTGTCATGGTGACGAACCGCCAGTGAGCGAATATCGCGCCAAATCCGAGGTCGTGCCGCCGGGCGCTCGGGACGGGGAGACATCGGGACGGGGGAGACAATAGACCGACAATAGACCAAAGACAGACGATAGGCGACGTTGCCGGCTCTCCCGTCCATGTTCTTGCCGTGTCATCTTGGCTCGATCAAGGCAAATCCGGTGCCGTCGCGCCTGGCCCCATGGGATAATGAACGTGGGATTGCGACTGGGATTGAATGGAGTTGCCGCCCGACACGCGCATCCGGACGGGCGGCGGGCGATGGCCGGCCCGTCATGGCTTCGGGTTCGCCTTGACGCCTCGGCGCCTCGCCCCTATAGGTCCGCGGTCTCCCAAACAGGGCCTCGCCATTTTCAAGGCGCGTGCGATCGAGACAAGATCAATTCTCAAGGCGCGCGGGGTGCGCAGCCTGAGCCGAGCGAAAGGACCTCGCCATGAAAGGACCTGGCCGATGAGCTGGCGATGTGAGCTGAGCGGGAAGACCGCGCAGGTCGGGCATAAGGTAAGCCATTCCAACATCAAGACCAAGCGGCGCTTCCTGCCGAACCTGCTCAACGTGACCCTGATGTCGGACGCGCTCGGCCGCGCGGTGCGGCTGCGGGTATCGGCGCATGCGCTCAAGAGCGTCGATCATCGCGGCGGCTTCGACGCCTATCTGATCAAGGCCAAGGACACCGATCTGTCCGCGCGCGCGCTCGAGCTCAAGCGGCAGATCAAGAAGAAGCGCGCCGCCGCGAGCGCCGCGTAGCACGTTCAGCGGCCGGAGGGCCGCGTGCTTCTTTCCGTCGGCGGGTCGAGAAAGCGGGCAGACGCCCGCGACCAGGCATCGGGCCGGCGCGGGCTCGCCCCGCGCTGATCTGGCGCGACGTTCTGGTCGAACAGCTCGGCGAGCTTCTCGGTCATGGCGCCGCCGAGCTCCTCGGCATCCACGATCGTCACCGCGCGCCGATAATAGCGCGTCACATCGTGGCCGATGCCGATGGCGATCAGCTCGACCGGCGAACGCTGCTCGATCTCCTCGATGACCCAGCGCAGATGGCGCTCGAGATAGTTGCCGGGATTGACCGAGAGAGTTGAATCGTCGACCGGGGCCCCGTCGGAGATCATCATCAATATCTTGCGCTGCTCGCTGCGCGCCAGCAGCCGCCTGTGCGCCCAATCGAGCGCCTCGCCGTCGATATTCTCCTTGAGCAGCCCCTCGCGCATCATCAGGCCGAGATTGCGGCGCGCCCGCCGCCACGGCATGTCGGCCGACTTGTAGATGATATGGCGGACGTCGTTGAGGCGTCCCGGATTGGGCGGCTTGCCGGCCGCGAGCCACGCCTCGCGCGATTGCCCGCCCTTCCAGGCGCGGGTGGTGAAGCCGAGGATCTCGACCTTCACGCCGCAGCGCTCGAGCGTGCGCGCCAGGATATCGGCGCAGGTCGCCGCCACCGTGATCGGACGCCCGCGCATCGAGCCCGAATTGTCGAGCAACAGCGTCACCACCGTGTCGCGGAAATTGGTCTCCTTCTCGTGCTTGAACGACAGCGGATGCAGCGGTTCGATGACGATCCGCGACAGCCGCGCCGGATCGAGCAAGCCCTCTTCAAGGTCGAACTCCCAGGCGCGATTCTGCTGCGCCATCAATCGCCGCTGCAACCGGTTGGCCAGCCGCGCGACCACGCCCTGCAGATGCGACAGCTGCTTGTCGAGATAGCCGCGCAGGCGGTCGAGTTCCTCGGCTTCGCACAGGTCCTCGGCCGCCACCACCTCGTCGAACCTGGCGGTGAAAGGTCGATAGTCGGGCCCGCGCGGCTCGTTCTGCCCGTGCCGGCGCGGGCGGCGCGGCTCGGCCGGCGCCTCCGAATCCCCCATCTCGGCGTCATCGGACATTTCGGCGGAGAGCGCCTCGGCGGCCTCCGCGGTGGTGTCGGACAGATCCTCGCCCGCGACCTCGGCTTCCGCGACCTCCGCCTTGGCATCCTCGGATTCGGCGCCCTCCCCGTCCTTGCCGGACAGGTCCTTCTGGCGGTCCTCGCTGCCCTGGTCGGCCTCGTCCTCGTCGGCCTCGGAGCTGCGGTCCTCGCCCATGTCGAGGGCGTCGAGCAGATCGTGCACCACGTCGCCGAAGCGCGCCTGATTTTCGATCAGCCGCTCGAGCCGGTCGAGATCGCGCCCGGCCCGGTTCTCGATCAGCGGGCGCCAGAGATCGACCAGCCTGCTGGCCGCCGCCGGCGGGGTCATCCCGGTCAGGCGCTCGCGCACGATCAGCGCCAGCGCCTCCTCGATCGGCGCATCGGCCCGGTCGGACACCTCGTCGAACTTGCCGCGATGAAAGCGATCGTCGAGCATCGCGGCGAGATTGTTGGCCACGCCGGTCATGCGCCGCGCCCCGATCGCCTCGACGCGGGCCTGCTCGACCGCATCGAACACGGCGCGCGCCTGCTGCCCGCCGGGCACGAGCTTGCGATGCACCCTGGGATCGTGACAGGCGAGCTTGAGCGCGATCGCGTCGGCATGGCCGCGCACGATGGCGGCGTCCGCGGCGGAGAGCTTGCGCGGCGGCTCCGGCAGGCGCGCCTTGCCGCCCACGATGCCGGGCCGCTCGGCCGCAAAGCCGACTTCGAGCTCGGGCTTGCGCGCAATCGCCCGCAGGCACCCGGTGACCGCCCGCTTGAACGGATCCGTCGGGTTGTCCTTGCCGGGCGCCTTGACCTTGTTGCTCGCGGGCATGGTGGGCCTGAGAAAAAGCTCGAGCCGTCAGCTCAGCGCCACGTTGACGGAGGATTCCGGCAGTTCGACCCCGAAGCAGCGCTGATAGAACTCGGCCACGATCGGCCGCTCGAGCTCGTCGCATTTGTTGAGGAAGGTGAGCCGGAAGGCGACGCCGATATCCTTGAAAATGTCGGCGTTCTCCGCCCAGATGATCACCGTGCGCGGGCTCATCACGGTCGAAATGTCGCCGTTCATGAAGGCGTTGCGGGTCAGATCGGCGACCCGCACCATCTTGTTGACGATCTCGCGGCCGGCGTCGTTGCGGTAATGCTTCGCCTTGGCGAGCACGATCTCGACCTCGTTGTCGTGCGGCAGGTAGTTGAGCGTGGTGACGATCGACCAGCGGTCCATCTGCCCCTGATTGATCTGCTGGGTGCCGTGATAGAGGCCCGACGTATCGCCCAGCCCAACCGTGTTGGCGGTGGCGAACAGGCGGAACGCCGGATGCGGCTTGATCACCTTGTTCTGGTCGAGCAAGGTCAGCTTGCCGGAGACTTCGAGCACTCGCTGGATCACGAACATAACGTCGGGACGCCCGGCATCGTACTCGTCGAAGCAGAGCGCGACATTGTGCTGCAACGCCCACGGCAGGATGCCATCGCGGAACTCGGTCACCTGCTTGCCGTCGCGGATGACGATGGCGTCCTTGCCGATCAGATCGATGCGGCTGATATGGCTGTCGAGATTGACCCGCACGCAGGGCCAATTGAGCCGCGCCGCTATCTGCTCGACATGCGTCGACTTGCCAGTACCATGATAGCCGGTGACGATGACGCGGCGGTTATGCGCGAAGCCCGCCAGGATGGCGAGCGTGGTCATCCGATCGAACCGGTAATCCTGGTCGACGTCCGGCACGTGCTCGTCCGGCTCCGAATAGGCCGGCACCTCCATGTCGCTGTCGATGCCGAACAGCTGGCGGATCGACACCTTCATGTCGGGCAGGCCGACGACACTTGGCAAAGGGGCTGCGGCAGCGGCTTGGGTCGCGACAGTCATTGATCCTCCTGGTCTCGAAACACGCGAGACCCGACACTTTCGAGTAATGCGGTCCGGAAAAGGCAGCGAACTTAGCAGAATTGGGCCGGACCTTGGAACCCACCAGCGGGATCAGCGAAAGCCTACTGATTTCAGATAGTTATAGGCTTCGATGATGGCGCGGAGGCGGTCCTCGGAGGAGCGGTCTCCGCCGTTGGCGTCGGGATGGTGGCGCTTCACCAGCACTTTGAATCGCACCTTGATATCTTGCGTATTGGCGTCGGCCTCAAGTCCCAGCACCTCGAGCGCCTTGCGCTCGGCATTGCGAATAACGCGGGTCTCACGGCGCCGCAAGTGCTCGCCGTCGGCCGCGCGGGCGCCGCCGGCGCCGAAGTCGCGGAACACGTCGAACGGATCGTCGGCGGCAAAATCGGGATGAAAGCGCGCCGCATGGGAGCGCGCGGTCGGCCGCCCGCCATTCATGCCCATTTTCCATGTCGGGCGATGGCCGGTGACCGCGTCCTTCTGGTATTTGGCGATCGCCTCATCGCTCATCCCGGCGAAGAAATTGTATGAGTGATTGTATTGGCGCACGTGACCCAGGCAAAAGCGCCAATGCTCGTTCTCGCGCTGCCGCCCCTTGGGGGCGCGATGGGTCGCCACCGCATTGCAGCTCGGCCATTCGCAGGCCGGCAGGTCGCTGCGCGGGCGGCGATCCTTGTCGGGCTTCACCCGGATGCTGTCGAACAGCGGCGAGTCGGTTTTCATCGTCGAACCATCATACGAACGCTCGATGCGAACGTTCGCCCCATTATGCGGACGCGTTGCATCCACGTTCAAGCCTTGACAAAGCGGATCGCATGATCCCGGCGCAACCGCGATGTCGAGGCTGCGCGCATGACTCCGCTCCGTTCCTCATATAGCTTGGCCTATATAGCGTCGCCTTGGGGCGGCGTTTCCACCCTGGCGCAAAATGCTTTAAGCGGGCTTGATGACAACCCAAATGACGGTCCGGGACGTCATTGTCGAGAAGCTGACCAAGGCCTTCGCTCCCGTGCGGCTCGACGTCGTCGACGATTCGCACCGGCACGCCGGGCACGCGGGCGCGCGGCCGGGCGGCGAAACCCATTTCAGCGTTTATATCGTATC
>DATDGG010000132.1:0-5716 GCA_036522235.1 Xanthobacteraceae bacterium | reverse complement strand
ACCGCCCAGCTCGACCAGATCATCGGGGTGAAGGGGAACCCGAACGGTGGCGTCTATCAGTTTGGCGTACCGCGGCGTGACCCGATCACCGAGGGTGGCATGCAGATTACGCCGGTCGGACCGATGGGGGCGGCGAACGCCATCAACTTTCAGCCGACCGGTGGCGGCAAGGCGGCGATCACCGGCGACTTCCTCGTGACAGGCGAGGAGGTGAATCCGTTGATCCGGACATTGCGGCAGAACGGCATCGAGGTGACGGCGATCCACAGTCACATGCTGACCGAGCAGCCCAGGATGATCTTCATTCATTTCTGGGCCAATGATGATGCGTTGAAGCTCGCCAAGGGTCTGCGAGCGGCGCTCGAAAAAACCGCGATTGCCAAGAGCTGATGGTCGCGGCGGCTGGATCGGGTCGGGCAGGACCGACCCGATCTGCCGCTCGACGGAATGGCGACGACTGAGAAAGACCGGACGCATCCGGGGCCGAGGCTAATTGACGCCAATCTCCGTCAGTACAGCGCCGCCTGATCCGTCGAAGTCGGCCTCTACTTGTCCGGGCCGCAGAACGAGGCTGCCGTATCTTCGTAGTAGGCGGCGCATTCCTCCGGCGTGACCTTGCCGCGCCCGATGATACGTGCCTGCAGATAGGCGACGACGGCACCGATCTCGTCCAGGCTGAGCGCGCGCGGGGTGGGGTAAAGTCCGTCCGGCACCGGTGCCGGCGGCTGCCCGTAGCAACCGCGCTTGGTGTAGGCCTCCTCGTCGAATTTGGGCATATCCGCGCCGGGTCGCCCGCACCTGATGACCTGCGTCAATGCCGCGGCATCGAGTCGCGTTGTCCGGAGATTGGCGCCGGTCGGCGCTTCGTCGCGTTGCTTGTCGCCGTCCGCAAAGGAGCCATGGCAGTCGGCGCATCCGGCCGTCTTCCAGGCCTCCAGGCCCGCCTTCACCTTGGCGACATCCTGCGCGGGAGCTGCGGCAGCGAATGTCATGAAAGCGCCTGCAAGCGCCAGAGCGACGCCATAGCGGGCGATGCGGACGCCTGAGCGGACTTGCGCGTTCCTCTTCATGTGCTGATTTCCTTTCGCGACTGTCACGGCTTGACGGCTCGTTGAGGCCCCGCAAAGCAGCTTCGCTTCATGGGCCCGCAAATTGGCCGTCGGGTTTCCCCCGCCGCACCATCTCGCCGCAATAGGCATAGAGGGCGTCGTAGACGATCCATTCCGCGGCGTTCACCGCGTGATCGTCCTTGTAGCCCAGATGCCGAAAGCCCTCGGCGATGGCTTGCAGCCCCGCGCCTTCCGCCTGATGGTAGAGGGTGTTGTCGGTGTCGGCTCCGTTGACGATCTTGCCGAGCAGCACCAGGGCCGCATCGCCGGTGAGCTGGTACCTCCTCAAGATCGCCTCGAACGAGCATTCCTTGCCGTGGTGGCCGAGCTCGACGTTCTTCACGTCGTACGGAATGGCATCGAGACGTTTCGCCGCGTCCATCACCGTGTCGGCGGGGACGAAGACGAACTCGGCATCCTGGTCGACGAATTTCTTGATCAGCCATGGGCAGGCGACGCGATCGACCTTGACGTGCTCGCGGGTGATCCATTTCATGGGTGCCTCCTTTTAGGAAACGAACAATGTTCACGGCCGGAAACCGGGGAGTCGCGGTGCGCGTTTTCTACGGAATGGCGATCACGATCTTCTCCAGAATGTCGATGTCGGGCGTCAGGGTCTGCTTGCCCGCCGGCAGGCCGTTGAACTGGAGAATATAGGCGATGATGTCGACATAGGTCTGGTCATCCAGCGATCGCGACTGTCCGAACGGCATCGTGGCCCGGATGTACTCGAACCGGCGCGCCAGCGTCTTATCCTGCCAGCTGAACTTGAATGCCGAGTCGGTGAGGTCCGGAGCCTCGGGATCGGTGCTGTGAAGATCGGCGCCATGGCACATGGCGCAGCGCGCCTGGTATGCGCGT
The DNA here is from genome assembly GCA_036522235.1 of Xanthobacteraceae bacterium. GTDB lineage: Bacteria > Pseudomonadota > Alphaproteobacteria > Rhizobiales > Xanthobacteraceae > VAZQ01. The sequence goes on along the minus strand of DATDGG010000132.1, from coordinate 3,746 downwards.
TCTCCGTTCTTTGCCTGCTCCGCCGTGAACACGCCTTCCGCAGTCGACCGGCTGGCCTGTTGCGCCTGCGCAAGGATGGATCCGTGGAGCAAGAGCGCCAAAGCCAGTGCTGCACGCGCTTTCATGTTCAATACCTCGCCGCTCATGTTGGTTCACTGGCCCGCCGGCTTGGATACCGACGCGGGTCCGAGAAAGCTCGAAAGATAATCGAGGATATTCATCCGCTCTTCCGGCGTGACGTGCAGTCCATAGCTGGTCATCTCCTCGATCGTTGCCTCCCAGCCCGCGCGGCTCAATCCGGCCGCGGACAGGACCATGCCGAGATCGTGACAGGCCTGGCATTCGTGCGAGACGATTTCCCGGCCGGGACCCGCTGGCAGCTCGTTCAGCTGGGCCCGCGCCCCGCCAAGCATGACCAGACCGGCGCCCAGGACACCCAACAACAGTCGCACTCTTCTCATGTAGTCTTTCCTCCAGCTTTGGATTTCGTAACGGTTCTTATTTGATCATCACCCAGGTCGGCTGCAGCAACGGAAAGGCGATCAAGCCGATGATCGCGGTCGCGGCGATGAGAAGGGGATTGTTCACCTTCCAGCAGAACAGAACGGCAAGCGATGCGATGCCGATGAGAGCGGTCAGCCAATCGCCGATGGCGATGCGGCCGAGCAGGATGCAGGCCCCGAGGATGGTTCCGATCGCGGCCGCATAGGCACCTTTCACGAAGCCCTGGACATTGGGATTGGCGCGATGGCGCGCCAGAAGCGGAGCCGCCACCAATACCAGGATGAAGGAGGGGAGGAAAATACCCGCGGTCGAGACCGCCGAGCCCCAGAAGCCGGCAACCAGATAGCCGACGAACGTGGCCGTGATCACGACCGGGCCCGGGCTGATCATGCCGATCGCGACCGCGATCAGGAACTGGCGCTCATCGAGCCAACCATATTGCTGCACCAATCCCTGCTCCAGGAATGGCACGATCACCAGGCCGCTGCCGAAGGTCAGCGAGCCGGCCTTCAGAAAAAATACCAGGAGCTTGCCCAAGGTCGAGCCTGAAGCCACCGGCGCAAGTGTCACGGCGGCAGGCACAACCGCAATCTGCATGACCACCGGCGGCGGACGGCGAAGGAGACTGCCGTAATAGGCAATGCCGACGATGCCGGCGCCGATGAACAGGAGCGCCACCTCCGCCTGCAAGATGACGGTGACGGCGAGGCAGACGGCCGCGATCGCCCACTGCAGCCAATCTTCCATCCCCAGCTTGGCCAGCCGATAGCAGGAATGCAGGATCAGCGCGATGACGGCGGGACTGACGCCGTAGAAGATGGCGGTCACCGGCTGGAGGTCGCCGAGCGATACGTAGAGGGCGCCCAACGCGGCGACGATCACGAAATTCGGCAGGATGAAGGCCCACCCGCCGGCCCACGCACCCCAGAAGCCGCCGCGCAGGTAGGACACGTAAATGCCGACCTGGATGGCAAGCGGGCCGGGGAGCGACTGACAGATTGCGATCGCTTCGCGCATCTGTTCCTTGGTGAGCCACTGGCGCTCGCCAACAAGCTCCCGCTCCATCTGGCCGACCAGCGCCACCGGCCCGCCGAATCCGAGAAGCCCCAGCCGTAAAAAGTAGGGCACCAGCTCCCGGATGCGACCGCGTTCCGTCGCTACAGCCATGCATTACCCCTCTCAATCAATATCGCCTGGCGCCGACCCGGACGCGCATAAAGTCCAATTGAAAGGTGAAGATTTGATCCGTCCATGCGCAATCACCTCGATAGAATCGAGCGCTGCGCAGAGCTTGGACGGAAGCCGTCTAACGGGGAGCCTGCGGTCCCCATGCGCGTAACCTAACGGGTCGCCCGGCGTGCCGCAAGTCTCTCGGGCATTGGCAGCGCATGCCGCCTTGGCTTGACCGAGGGCAAGCACAGAACTAGCTTTTGACCATTGGGGATACGCAGGCTCCCCATCAGACGGCTTCCGTCCAAGTCTGCGCGACACTCGATCCGTCGAGGAGATTGCGCATGGACGCGGCTCTGTTCCGTTTTCTTCGGGCAATACGTTTTCAGACAATGCGCTCGCGCGCGAAGTCTCGGTGGTTTGCCGGCGTCAACCTGCTCTATGCCGCACGCGGAATTCGTGCCTTCGCCGACGGCTTCGCGGTCATCCTGCTGCCGGCCTATCTGTCGGCGATCGGCTATGGCTCGATCGATATCGGCGTCGTCGCGGCGGCCTCGCTCTTCGGCTCGGCGGTCCTGACGCTCGCGGTCGGGCTGCTGGCGCCGCGCCACGACCTGCGCAAGCTGTTGTTGCTCGCGGCCGGCCTGATGGTGGCGACCGGGCTCGCGCTCCCGGCCTTCGCGCATATCGTGCTCATCGCCGTGGTGGCGTTCATCGGCACCGTCAACCCGTCGGCCGGCGACATCGGCGTGTTCGTGCCGCTCGAGCACGCCATGCTGGCGCGCGGCGTCGCGGACCGCGAGCGCACGGCGGCTTTCGCGCGCTACAGCCTGATCGGCGCGCTCGCGGCTGCGGCGGGGGCGCTCGCGGCCGCGATCCCGGACCTGTTGGTGTCCGCCGGCATTGGCAACATCGCCGCGTTGCGGCTCATGTTCTACGCCTACGCGCTGCTCGGGCTCGGCAGCGCGCTCATCTACCGGCGGCTGCCGCGTGCCCAGGTCGGCGAAGCCCGCCATGGCGCTCCGCTTGGACCCTCGCGCGCCATGGTCTATCGGCTGGCCGCGCTGTTCAGCCTCGATGCCTTTGCGGGCGGGTTCATCGTGCAATCTCTGCTCGCGCTCTGGCTGTTCCAGCGCTTCGACCTTTCGCTGTCGGCGGCGGCAAATTTTTTCTTCTGGTCGAGCGTCCTCGCCGCGTTCTCCTATCCGGTGGCGGCGCGGCTTTCGCGCCGCATCGGTCTCGTCAACACCATGGTGTTCACCCACATTCCTTCGAGCATCTGCCTCATCCTGGCGGCGTTCGCGCCCAGCCTGACCGTGGTCGTGGCTCTGCTGCTCGTGCGCGCCGCGCTGTCGCAGATGGACGTGCCGACCCGCACCTCCTACGTGATGGCGGTGGTGACGCCGGCGGAGCGGACCGCCGCCGCGAGCGTCACGGCAGTCCCGCGCAGCCTTGCCTCCTCGCTGAGCCCGGCCTTGACCGGCGTGCTGCTGGCGACGTCGTTCTCCGGCCTGCCGCTGGTGATCTGCGGCTGCCTCAAGATCATCTACGATGTCTCGCTGCTCATGTCCTTCCGGCACGTGAAGCCGCCGGAGGAAATGAATCCCTCCCCCTGAAAGGGGAGCGGGTTCAGCGCTTACGCCCGCCGCACCATCGCCGGCACCAGCTGCTTGAGCGAGGGGGCGCCGACCTGCTGCATGGCGGCCAGGAGCTCGGCGCGCAGGAGCTCGAGCACCCGCGTGACGCCGGGCTCGCCGAAGGCGCCGAGCCCCCACAGATAGGGCCGCCCGACCGCCACGCCCTTGGCGCCCATGCACAAGGCCTTGACGATATCGGTGCCGCGGCGGAAGCCGGAGTCGATCAGGATCGGCATGCGGCCGTTGACGGCCTCGACGATCTCCGGCAGTGCGTCGATGGTGGAGCGGCCGGAATCCTCGCTGCGGGCGCCGTGGTTCGAGACGATGATGGCGTCATAGCCGGCGTCGGCGGCGAGCTTGGCGTCCTCCCAGGCGAGCAGGCCCTTGATGACCACCTTCATCTTGGTCAGGTCGCGCAGCCGCTTGAGATAGTCC
>DATDGG010000131.1:0-2593 GCA_036522235.1 Xanthobacteraceae bacterium | reverse complement strand
CGGATAGACATGCGGGCGCGCCGCGAGGAGCTTGCGGGCGCAGGTCATGTAGCAGAGGTCGGTCATCGCCTTGCGGGAGAACACCGGATAGTCGTCAAGGCCGCGCTCCTGGGCGCGCTTCACCTCGGTGTCCCAATAGGCGCCCTTCACGAGGCGCACCATGATGGGGCGGCCGAGCGACCGGGCCGCTGCGACCACCCAGTCGATCACGGCCGGGGCGCGCTTCTGATAGGTCTGGACGGCGAGCCCGAAGCCGCTCCATCCGATAAGATCGGGACTCGCAAAGGTGCGGGCGACGATGTCGAGCGACAATTCGAGCCTGTCGGCCTCTTCGGCATCGATCGTCAGGTTGAGGTCGTGCTCCCTCGCGGCGCGCGCGAGCGCGAGCACGCGCGGCGCGAGTTCGTTGAGGACGCGGGTGCGCGAGATCGCCTCGTAGCGCGGGTGGAGGGCCGAGAGCTTGACCGAAATGCCGGGCCGCTGCGGCAGGCCGGAGGCACCGGCCGAACGCCCGATCGCCGCAATGGCCCGCTTATAGGCCTCGAAATAGCGGGCCGCGTCGGCGGCCGTCCGCGCGCCTTCGCCAAGCATGTCGAAGGAATAGCGGAACTCGGGCCGCGCCGCGCCGCGCGAAAGCGCCTCCTCGATGGTTTGGCCGAGCACGAAATGGGAGCCCAAGAGCCGCATCGCCTGCCGCGTTGCGGTGCGCACGGCCGGGCGCCCGAGCCGGCTCACCAGCTCATGAAGAATGCTTTCCGGGGTCTCATGCGTTGCAACGACCCGCGCCGAAATGCCGAGCGCCCAGGCTGAGGCCGACACCAGCAGCGCCCCCGAATGCGTGTGCGCGGCGAAGTCGGCGCCGGTCAGCTTGTCCTCGATGAGCCGGTCGGCGGTCGCGGCATCGGGGACCCGCAGCAGCGCCTCGGCGAGGACCATCAATGCGAGGCCTTCCCGGGTCGAGAGCGAATATTCGTGCAAGAAATCCTCGATCCCGCCGACGCCACCGACACCATGCTTGGCGCGGATCGCCTCGACCAGGCGGCGGGCGCGCGCATCGATGCGCAGCTCGGCCTCGGGCAGCCCCGGCGCAGCTTTGAGAAACACCGCCGCCACGTCCTCATCCGCCGGCGCATAGGCGGCGCGGAACGCAGCGATTGCGGTGAAAGTCTGAGGGTCATTGTCATGCATGGCCGGCCATCGGTTTGCGGCGGGGGGCACGGATCTGATGTGGGGTTGCAAGAATGCAATTCCCAGGCGCGGTGTCGTTGCTTTCATCTCTCTCCGTGACTGCCCAGGATGTCTGCCCGGGACGTCGTGCGTATCACGCCATGCGGAGAGAATTTATCAGGATTTGCGGGTCTTGAGCGATGGCCTGGATGACGTTCCAGCCTTGCTTTTTGGCCGTGGAGATGAAGGAGCGGATGTCGGCAAAGTCGGTTGCTGCGTCCAGGCATCGGAAGCCTCCGGAGATTTTCTGTTTGACCTTCATCATACGCACATCACGTTCGGCCTGATTGTTGGTGAAGGGCACGGCTGGATCTTTGAGGAAGCGCAGGACGTCTTGCTTGCGGGTGGCGAGGCGCAAGAGAAGATTGTGGCCGGTTCGGCGCGGCTTGCGACCACGAGGTTTAGGATTTCCTTTGCGGGTGGCGGGCGCGAGCGGCGATTGGGCCTCGTGGAATGCCAAGCCTTCGGCGATGATGGCGTCATAACGCCGCTCAAACCGTGCCAGCAGGCGCGGCTTGAGTGTGTTGAGAGCGATGCTGAGGTCTTCTCGAAGTGCGCGCTCTGCGGCGAGGTTGGCGGCGTGACAGGCGCGGCGCAGCAAGTGGTGCATGTTGCGCGCCCAGTCTTCCTTTTCGATATCGATCAGGGCTTTGAGCTCGCGCAAATGATGGGCGTTGCACAGGGCATGAAGCACGTTCGGCATCGTGTAGTAGGGTTTCCAGTGATCATGCACGACGATACCGACGACCTTCGCCAGCAGGCTGCCGCGTCGGGCGCAGACGCGATAGAAGGTCAGCCAGGCGGTGGAAGCGACATGCAGCCATTGGGTCTTGCCGCCAATGCGAAAGCCGGTCTCATCCATGTGCTTGACCGGCGCGCCAGCGACGAGGTCGCGCACCGTGGTGATGAAATCCTGCCAGCGCGCGGCGCAAGTCCGGCTCATCCGGGCGATGGTCGCGGCGGCCAACTTGACGCCGAACAGATCGGCCATCAACTCGGCGAGACGATCCTCGGGCAGCAATTGATAGTGCAGCAGATAGATCACGAATGCCGCGATCCTTGGGCCGTATTGCACCGGCGCCTTGATCCCGTTGGGAAACAAGGCCCGGCTGCGCGCCCCGCAGCCGGAGCACCGGCAGTCATGGGCGCGATGCTCGGTGACGACGAGAGCAGCCGGCTCCGGCAGGTCGAACACCTGGCGGGCGCTGTGGCCGGCACTCATGGCGGGCGTCACCGGCGCACCGCAGACCGTGCATGATGGCGGGTAATGATCGACGATCCTGTCCGGCTCGGTGACCTGCCGCAGGGTCTCTCCTTGATGACCTTTCTGCCCGCCCGACGGCTTGTCCGATGGTTCGCGTAAGCT
>DATDGG010000130.1:0-22096 GCA_036522235.1 Xanthobacteraceae bacterium | reverse complement strand
CGGCGTCTAATTAGTAAAGCAGCCGCATCGGCGTCTAATTAGTAAACACGAGACCTAGGTGATTTGGGGATAGTTTGGAAAAATGCGGGCCGTTTTGAGGCGCGAAACAGTCCTGACTACAACACGCTGTCGCTGAGCGCTCCGCGCGACGCGCACCTCGGTACCTACAACAAATTCGCTGCCTGAAATTCAGGCGCAGGCGCGGGAATATGTCTTCGGTGAATTCGTTATGCACGACACGCACGACGAGCCGCGAACACGCTACGGCAATACCAATGTTCGAGCAGTGCATCGGGGAAACTCCGGATCAGCGTATCGGCATGAACCCGGAACAGCATCAACAAAACATTCAATCGTCCAAATTATGCGACGATCCGGTGGCAAGGCACGCCGAGACGCGACTGAAGTTCAGGGCCGCATGATACCTTGAGGACTCCGACGACGATGAATTTTGATCCGCTGTTGGTTCTCTATGTCCTGCCGTTGGCGGCGGTGTGGGCCGCCTATTACGGACGGCGCAAGCGAGCGGAGCGCCGCAGCATCACCAAGCGCGAGGCCGCCGCGGAAGCCGGAATGCTCGATCCGCCGACGCTGCATCCGGAGATCGATGTCACCCGCTGCATCGGCTGCGGCGCCTGCGTTCGTGCCTGCCCGGAGGGCGACATTCTGGGCCTCATCAACGGCAAGGCCGAGCTGGTCGAACCGTCGGATTGCATCGGGCACGGTGCCTGCCGGGCGGCTTGTCCGAGCGACGCGATCCGCCTCGTCTTCGGCACCGCGCAGCGCGGCGTCGACATTCCCTATGTCGGCGCCGACTTCCAGACCAACGTGCCGGGTGTGTTCATCGCCGGCGAGCTCGGCGGCATGGGCCTCATCCGCAACGCCATCGAGCAGGGACGCCAGGCGATCGATTCGGTGCGGGCGCTCGATGGATTGCAGCGGCCGAATATCTACGACGTCGTCATTGTCGGCGGCGGGCCGGCGGGATTCTCGGCCAGTCTCGCCGCCATGCAGCACCGGCTGCGCTTCGTCACGATCGAGCAGGAGAGCTTCGGCGGCACGGTCGCTCACTATCCGCGGGGCAAGCTCGTCATGACCGCGCCGGCGACCTTGCCGCTGATCGGGACGGTCAAGTTCAGAGAGGTCAGCAAGGAAAAGCTGCTCGCGTTTTGGCATGACGCCGCGAAACGCACCGGCCTACGCATCAACTACGGGGAACGCGTCGACAGCGTGACGCGCAGCGGGGCGGACCTTGAAGTCACCACCACCCGTGGCCGCTATCGCACCCGATCCGTGCTGCTTGCGACCGGTCGCCGCGGCACCCCGCGGCGGCTGGGCGTTCCCGGCGAAGACCTGCCCAAAGTGGTCTACCGGCTGACCGATGCGAGGCAGTATCGCGGACGGCATGTGCTGGTGGTCGGCGGCGGCGACAGCGCGCTTGAAGCCGCAGTCAACGTCGTCCACGAGCCCGGCACCACCGTCACTCTTGCCCATCGCAGCGAAGCCTTCGCGCGCGCCAAGTTGAAGAACCGGGAACGCGTGGCTTCTGCGCAGATGGCCGGGCGACTCAGGGTATTGATGCGAACGGATGTCGAGCGGATCGGTGCGAACGAAGTCGAGCTCTCCCACAACAGCAAACGGGCCGCGATCAAGAACGACGCGGTCATCGTGTGCGCCGGCGGTATTCTGCCGACGTCGTTTCTCCACGGCATCGGGATCGAGGTCGAAACCAAATATGGCAGCGCTTAAGACCGCGCGCATCGCTCTGCTCGCCGGCGTCCTGGTGCAGGCATTTGCACCTGGAGCAAGGCCGGCCCACGCGCAGAAAACCCAGGATGCGCAGAAAGCCCAGGAAACCCAAGACGCGCGCGACAGCGCCGACACGCGCAATATCGAGCAGGCGTTGCTGACCGGACGGTTCGAGCAGGCTGCCGCCCTTCTTGCCCGCCGGGCAAACGCGGGAAATGCCGAGGCACAGTACCAGCTGGCTTCGCTCTACCGCTCGGGCCGCGGCGTGCCGCTGGACGAAGCGCTCGCCTTCAAATGGATGAAAGCCGCCGCCGAGCAAGGGCATGTGAAGGCGGAGTTCAACCTCGGCGCGATGTATCTCGCCGGCCGCGGGATCGGGCGCGACGTCGACCAGGCGCGGACCTGGCTGCTCAAGGCCGCGGCGCGAGGATCCGAGGACGCAAGCTTGCTGCTCGCAAGTCCCTCCGCCCGGCCGTCTAAGGAGGCAGAGGGCTCGAAATCGGCGATACCTCCGGCTAGGAACGCGCCGGCCGCGCGGCCGCAGATCGCAGCACCGGCGGCCGCGATACCGAAAGCGACCGCCGAAGACGGACGCGCGTTGATTCTGGATGCCGCATTGCGGGGCCAAGCTGATGCGATCCGCCAGCTGATCGGGAACGGTGCCGATATTGCGGCACGGGATGGCGAGGGCAACACCGCGCTCGCGCTGGCGGCAGCGGCAGGCCAAGTCGCGGCACTGAACGTGCTCCTGTCCGCCGGCGCCGATGTGGGGTCGAAGAACAAAGCCGGCGAAACGCCGCTGATGCTGGCGGCGGCCAAGGGACATGCCGACGCGGTTGCGCCGTTGTTGGATAAGGGGGCCGATATCGCCGCAACGGCCCCCGGCGGTGCCAGCGCGCTCTCGGTCGCAGTGCGTGGCTGTCACGAGCCGGTCGTATCGACGCTCATCATTCACGGCGCTGATCCAAAAATGATTCTCGAGGACGGCACCTCGCTCCTCATGCTCGCCGCGGCAAGTTGCGGCGAGACGATCGTTCAGCGCTTGTTGCACGAACGGGTCGCGGTCAACGCGTCCGATCAACGCGGGCGCACCGCGCTCGCCTTTGCGGCAGGCCGCGGGGATCCCGGGGTCGTATCGGCGCTGCTTGCGGCAGCAGCCGACCAGAGGATCGCAGATCGGGATGGCGTCACGCCGCTCTCGGCCGCGCTCGACGCCGGGCAAGCCGAGGCGGCGGCCACCCTGCTGAGCCACGAAACGGACATCGAGCGCCGCACCCCGGCGGGCAATACGCCATTGATCCTGGCCGCTCAGGCCGGGCTGAACGGGATCGTGCGAGATCTCCTGCGCCGGGGCGCGATGCGCGACGCCAAGAACAATCAAGGCTACACGGCCCTCATGATCGCGGCGCGCGCCGGGCATGCGGAGGTCGTCGAGACGCTCGTCAACGCCGGCGCTGATCGAAGCCTCAGAAACAAGAAGCGCGAGACCGCCGGCGACATTGCGGCGGCGGTGGGGAACGCGGCCATTGCACAAATTTTGAAATAGAAGCTCTAAAATCGGTAAGTGGTGACCCACTTGCCCCACTTTCTCGCAAACTCGGCAATTTGACCGGCCTTGGCCTCGTCGTGATCGGTCACGACGTAGAGGCGCGATGCGATCAGGCGAAAACGAACGAGCTCGATCCGTTGGCAGCCGATCGACCACAGCTGCCTTGCCAGCAGGCTGACTTGCGAGCGGCGTCCGGTTTGCCTCTGCGCAAAGACGAGCGTGCGGCCTTGCCGCCGTAAGGCGGCGATCTCGGCAAGCGCCACATGCTTCGGGCCGGGCCGGGTTCCCTGGATGCCATTGTCCGGGTCGAGAAAAACGAGATCGGCTTCGTTTACGGCTTGGACTAGTTCCTCGCTCCATCTCTGGCGCAGCGACAGATCCCGCGGAACCTCGGATCGATGGAACACCGCGTCCGGCAGAAGTCCGCTCCCTTCCAGCTCGGCGACGCCCCGCAATTCCGCGCGAGTCTCCGCGACAATCTTCGCGAGCGCGTCGAATATATCCGGAGCCAAGTGGCGGAACTCTTCGGGACGATTGAGATAGTCAAACGACTTGCCGTTGCTCTTGCTTTCGCGCGTATCACTGGTCAAATACCAGCACACGGCGAGTCGGCGGCCTTCCATGAGGCACCGAAGCAAGGCCAGCTTGCCAAAGTCTCCTACATTTCCGACGTATCGATTCTGCATGACGCTCTCGAACGACAACGAATTGCAAATGGAGCACTGCTGGCGACTGAAGGTTTTTGCCGCAGGCGTGGCAGAAAGATCACTTACGATCGGCCGAGATCGCTGCGTTTCAAGCAAATTCGCACGAATTAGATCCAATCCTGCGGCCGGCACGCGAGCTTCGGTTTTTTTCGCGTCGTCAGCTTCCCGTCAGCTATTCGTCAGGATTCCGTCAGCCTTCGGGGTTTGAGACTCCTTTGGTCCCGCAAAGGTAGAATGGCCTGGACGCCAGCGAGTCGCATTGGCGAGGTTTGACGAGCTCGCAGGAGCATCCAACCAATCCGAGAGCTTGCGGTTCAGACGGAGGCACCATGCCGATCAGCAGGACCATCGTCGCCGCGGTTGCATGGACGGCTTTGATCGTGGCGCCGGCGCGCGCGCAGGAATGGCCAACCCGGCCGCTCACCATGGTGGTGCCGTTCGCGGCCGGCGGTCCCTCCGACGTGCTCGCACGCATCATTGACCCCCGCCTGTCCGCGCTGCTCGGCCAGCAGGTGATCATCGAGAATGCCGGCGGCGCCGGCGGCATCACCGGCTCGCTCCGCGTGGCCAAGGCGGCGTCCGACGGCTATCAGCTGGTGATGGGCACGCAGGGCACCCACGCGCAGAACCAGGCACTCTACAAGAACCCGCCCTATCACCCGATTGCGGATTTCGCGCCGCTCGGGCTGATCGTCGTGACGCCGCTCGTGCTGATCGCGCGCAAGGACTTGCCGGCAAATAATTTCAAGGAGTTCATCACCTACTTCAAGGACAACCACGGCAAGATGCAGTTCGGCTCCGCCGGGACCGGCTCGGGCACGCATCTCGGCTGCGTCCTCCTCAATGCGGCGCTGGGCGCCAATGTCACTCATGTTCCCTATCGCGGCTCCGCGCTCGCGATGCAGGATCTGCAGGGGGGCCGCATCGATTACATGTGCGACGTGGTCTCGACCGCGTTGCCGCAGATCGAGGGCAAGACCGTCAAGGCCCTGGCGGTGCTCAATCGCGAGCGCGCCAACGTGCTGCCCGACGTACCGACCGCGCAGGAACAGGGACTGACCGATTTCGAGGCCCCGGGCTGGTTCGCGTTCTTTCTTCCCAAGGGAACGCCGGCGCCGATCGTGGCGCGTCTCAACCGTGCGCTCAGCGATACTTTGGACACGCCCCCCGTGCGCGAGCGCCTCGAAGGGCTAGGCATGGGAATTCCGCCCGCGGCGCGCCGCAGCCCCGACTATCTCGCTCGCTTCGTGGCGAGCGAGATCGAGAAATGGGCCCCTCCTATCAAAGCGGCCGGCATCAGCCTGGATTGATGCGTGGGACGGGGCCGGTACCCGTCAGCGGCCTTGTAGGGCCCTGTTAGTAAACGCCTGTTAAGCTGATGCCACGGCGCCACGGTGGACGCTGAACCCCGCGATGTTCGGCCACGACTAAGGACCGAGCCATGTTTCAACCGCGGAGAGAGCTATCATGTTGCGCCAGGCCCTGATCACGAGGTTTCTTTGTGCGGCCGCGCTGTTCGGCCTGGCCGCGATTGATGTCGGGCCCGCGCACGCGCAAGGTACGCCGGCGATCCTGATCGACGGCAACGCCGTCGTCACCGGCTTTTCGGGCACGCAACCGCCCCTGCCGGATGCCGCCAGCGTCCCCGATCAGACCATTATCGACCTCAACGGCCCGTCCGCCCGCATCGTCGACCTGCAGTCGCCCGGCGCGCCGCCGCAGGCGCAGCTGCTGACGGCGCCGAAGCCGTTCACCGTGTTTGCCAGCCAGGTCGGGCAGGTATTCGCGGTCGCGCTCGACAACGCGACCCCGCCCAACATCTATCTCGCCGCCACGTCATCCTACGGATTGCCGATCGTCGCGCCCGCCCCCGGCGGATTCACGCGGGCCAAGGCAGGCGGGCCGAATGTCAGCTTCATGTCCGGCCTGTTTGGGCCGGCGGAGCTCGGCGGCGGACCAGGCTCGGTCTGGCGGGTCGACGGCGTGACCGGCGCGGTGCAGCTGTTCACCAATGTCACACTTGACGGCGTGGCAAATTCGGGCCCCGCGCTCGGCGGGCTCGCCTTCGACGCCGGCTCGGGTACGCTGTTCGCCGCCGACCGCGAGACCGGCATGATCCACCGCTTCGATCTCTCCGGGCGCGAGCGCGGCCGCTTTGATCATGGCGTGCAAGGCCGCATGGCGGCCGGCTTGCCGCCGGTGCCCTACGATCCCTCGACCCGTCTCGATATCGGCAATCCCGCCTTCCGGCCGGACAACCCGGCGACCTGGGGCTACGCGCCGCTCGAGCGGCTGGTCTACGGCCTCGCGGTCAGGGGCGGGCGGCTCTACTACGCGGTCGCCGACGGGCTGCAGATCTGGTCGGTCGCGATCTCGCCCGACGGCACGTTCGGCGCCGATCCGCACGTGGAAATCCAAGTGTCGCCGTGGGACGGCGGCAGCGAGATTTCCAAGATCACCTTCGACAATCCGGGCCGCATGCTGCTCGCCGAGCGGACCGCGCCGACCGGCGCCTACGATTTCGCCGCCCTGGCCAAGTCCGGCGTCGGCCGCGTGTTGCGCTATCGGAACGTGACGCCGCCAGCCGGCGGCGCCACCGTCTGGGCGCCCGATCCGGATGAATATGCGATCGGCTTCCCCGACGAATTGCGCAACGCCAATGGCGGCATCGCGATCGGCTACGGCTACACGCCGAACGGTCAGATCGACCACGTGGCATGCAGCGCCTTCTTGTGGAGCACCGGCGAGCAATTGCGCAATGCCATGGATCCGGCGCTCATCGCGCGGCTTGCCGCCGGCGGCCCGGCGATCGTGAACGGCTTGCAGGGCAATGCGCTCGGCCTCGTGCGCCCCGCCAATGTGCCGCCGCTGCAGACCTATTTCGTGGATTACGACGACAGCTTCCGGGACGACGCGGCGCGCGGCCATATGGGCGACATCGCGATCCCGCGGGTCTGCGGCCAGGCGCTCGGCCCGCTGCCGCTGGCGGTGCCGTTCGGGCTCATCATCGAAGGCGGCGGCGAATGCGTGCGCGGTGAGTACAGGCTGCGCGACGGACGCTGCTGCCCGCGCGAATATGTGCGCGATGGCCGCTGCCTGCCGCCGCCGAACTTTTGCCCGCCGGACACCATCAGGCTACCCGACGGCCAATGCTGCGATCGCCGATATGTGCGCGACGGACGCTGCCTGCCGCCCAACACCTGCCCGCCCGGCACCATCAGGCTGCCCGACGGCCAGTGCTGCGATCGCGAATATGTCCGCGACGGACGCTGCCTGCCGCCCAACACCTGCCCGCCCGGCACCATCAAGCTGCCGAACGGCCAGTGCTGCGATCGGGAGAACGTGCGCGACGGCCGCTGCCTGCCGCCGAACACCTGCCCGCCCGGCACCATCAGGCTGCCTGACGGCCAATGCTGCGATCGGGAGAACGTGCGCGACGGCCGTTGCCTGCCGCCCAACACCTGCCCGCCCGGCACCATCAAGCTGCCGAACGGCCAGTGCTGCGATCGGGCCAACGTGCGCGACGGACGCTGCCTGCCGCCGCCGCAGAACACCTGCCCGCCCGGCCAAATCCAGCTGCCGAACGGCCAGTGCTGCGACCGTGCCAACGTGCGCGACGGCCACTGCCTGCCGCCGCCGCAGAACACCTGCCCGCGCGGCCAGACCATGCTGTCGAACGGCAAGTGCTGCCCGACCCAGAACGTGCATGACGGCCAATGCGTGCAGATACTCAGGAAGCGGCCGGGCGGACGGCGCTACAAGGTGGAGGATCAGGATGAGCCGGTTCGCCAACGGCCGAGCTTCCATCTGCACATCCCGAGCGGCGTGATCGAGCACCCGCGCACGCCAGAGCCTCCCTCCCGCGGCTCCGGCGGTCGCGGGGGCATCATGCTCCCGCATTCAACCGGCAATCCAACTGGTAATCCAATTGGAAATCCGAATCGCACGCTGCGCTGAGCCTGCCGGCGCGTGCACGTAGCTGACCGAGGGCACGCGGGCGAAGCCTAAATCCGGCTTCGCCCGTTGCCTGTTTTGATCAATCCAAGCGCACGGGCCGCCGCCGAAATCCGCTCCTGCTCGCGGGGCGCCTCTCGCGGGGCGCCTCTCGCTTTCCTCAGGCTGTCCGCACATATAATCGTTGACGATTTCGTCAGGCCTGGAACAAGCGACAAGAAATGACCAGCGAAGATCTGGAGGCGCTGCGAACGGCGGTTCAGCTGCTCGAGAATACGAGCGTGGCGGCCCGCCTCACCAATATCGTCGGCAAGCCGATCGAGCTCATCGGCCGGGCGCTGCCGCAGGGCGCCGCCAACGCCATCGCGGCCGCCACCACGACGGGCTTGAACGCGGCGCTGAAAGTGGCGCTCGCCACGATGCAGAACCGGCCGGAGGCCGCATCGCACCTGCTGCACAAGGCCTTGGCGACCGCCTCGGGCGCGGTCGGCGGCAGCCTCGGCCTGATGACCGCCCCGCTCGAGCTCCCGATCTCCACCATCATCATGTTGCGGTCGATCGCCGATATCGCGCGCAGCGAGGGCGAGGACCTCGGCCAGCCGGACGCGGCGCTCTCTTGCGTGCAGGTATTTGCGCTGGGGGCGCGGCCCGCTTTCCCCGACGCTTCCGAGAGCGGCTATTTCGCGGTGCGCGGCCTGCTCGCGAAATCGATCACGGAGGCCGCCCGTTTCATCACCGAACGCGGGATGGTCGAGGAAGGTGCTCCCATCCTGGTTCGCTTCGTGACGCAGATCGCGTCGCGCTTCGGCGTGGTGGTGAGCCAGAAGCTCGCGGCGCAGACCCTGCCGCTCGTCGGCGCGCTCGGCGGTGCGGCGGTGAACTATGCGTTCATCGATCATTTCCAGGACGTCGCCCGCGGCCATTTCACCATTCGTCGGCTGGAACGGGCCTATGGCAAGGAGATCGTCCGCACGGCGTATGAGCGGGCGCGCGCAGCGAGCCAAGAAAAGGCCGAAGAAAAGGGAGAAGAAAAACGAGCAGGTCAGAGAGAAGCCCCACCGTGACCGCAGGGCTTCCAGACGAGAAAGCAGACTGGGGGCTTGGGGCACTTCCCGTCCGGGGCGCTAACGAAAATGGGCGCGCCCGCGTTCCAGCCGTCCGTGCCCTTATTCGATCACCTCGTCGGCGCGGGCGAGCACCGCTTGCGGCACGTCGATATTGAGCGACCGGGCGGTGGTGACGTTGATCGCAAGCTTGAACGTGGTCGAGCTCACGACCGGCAGGTCGGCTGTCTTCTCTCCCTTGAGGATGCGGCCCACATAGACGCCGACCTGACGATAGCCGTCGGTGATGCTGACGCCGTAGCTCAGCAGGCCGCCGGCGGCGACATAGGCGCGCGACGAATATATCGTCGGCAAGCCATAGCGCTCGGCGAGCCCGATGATCTTGCTGCGCCATTCGAGGAAGAAGGGATCGTTGCCGACCAGCAAGGCATCGGCATGCTGTTGGGCAAGCATCGCGAACGGCTGGTCGATGCCGCTTTCCGCGTTGACGTTGAGGACGAGGGTGCGCAAGCCGGCGGCGCGTGCGGTCGCCTCGAAGCCTGCGCGCGTTCCCGAATTCGGATTGGCCGGATTGACGAAGATGGCCACGGTCGAAGCCTTGGGGATCAGCTCGCGCAGCAGATTCAGCTGATTTTGTCCGAGCGTTGCCGCATTCAGGCTGATGCCGGTCAGGTTGCCGCCCGGCAGCTCGGGCTTGTCGACCAAACCGGCCGCGATCGGGTCGCCGCCGATCTCAAACACGATCGGGATCGTCGCGGTCGCCCGCTTGGCGGCCAGCGCCGTGGCGGTGCCGCCGGTCGCCGCGATCACCGCCACCCGCTGGCGCACCAGATCGGCGGCGAGCCGCGGCAGCTGGTAGTCTTGAAAGTTGCCCCAGCGAAACTCGATCGCCACGTCCTTGCGATCGACGTAGCCGACCTCGCTCAGGCCCTGGCGAAACGCCGCCGCCCGCTGCAGCGTGGGGTCCGGCGATGTGCCGTTGAGGAACCCGATGACCGGCAGGTCCGCCTGTTGCGCGCGCGCCGCAAGCGGCCAAGCAACTGCCGCGCCGCCGAGGAGAGTGACGAACTCGCGCCGCCGCATGTCGGTTCTCCCAAGCGTTCCAGAATCTCCGCGTCTGCTCCCATTCAGATAGTATCCGACTCCGCTCGCCGGCACCATCGGCTACCGCGGCTTACCCTCAATAATTCCGCCCGGCATGGCAAACGATCCGTACCCGGCGGGCCAGACCACGGCGCAAGCCGGCAGCGCCCGCGCATCGCCGGGCATCATCGCACCGCATCAGGTTCATGACGCGGCGCAAGGGCGGTGCGAAACCGCTGCGCCGGACATTAACCTTTGCGCAAATCGCGTCCGGCCCAACCGCACGCGTGATTAAATTCAATTCCTCTCCCCCTGGACTCTCGACAAAACCTTGTTTCTCGATTCCAATCGAAAGTGATTCGGAGAGATGCGGCACATCCTTCCGGACGAAGGTGGGGACGATCCGAACGGAGGCCTGCAATTGCGCGCGCCGAGGCAGCGAGCGCGTCTATACGGTCCGATTCAATCAAGGGACTGGCCCAATCGATCGCCAAGCCGGCGTATCGGCGCCTGTTGACCGCCGAGCCGGCGCTGCGACGCGCGGTTCCGGCATTGATCATCGCATTTCTGCTCACGATCTGCGTCGGCACCATCGTCCAGATTCTCGATCATCGCCGGCAGGCGATTTTCGAAATCTCCAAGCAAATCGAGGCCGGCGCGGATGTCCTCCTCGAGCGCCTCGACCAGGGCCCGCTCGAGGATGCCAAGGCGCGCATCCAGGGCGAGCTCGAGCATGCGATCCCATCGTGGGCGCGCGCGCCCGGCCGCCGCATCCTGGTGACCAATGCCGACGGCGTCGTCGTCGCCGGCCTCGCGCATGTGCTGCTCAGCGATGCCGGCCGGCTGGTGATCACGCCGGTGCCGCTCGACGGCGAATCGATGGGACATCGCCTGGTCGACGTGCTCGGCCGCGGCCAGTCGCTGACGACCTTCGCGGCCGCCGCCGGCATGGCGGAGGTGACGCTGCCCGACGCGACGCCCGCCTTCGCGACGGTGCGCAATTTCGCCACCCGCAACGGTCAGCTCGCCATCATCGATCCGCGCGAGGATGCGCTTGCGGCCTGGCGCTCCGATATGGCGCTGACCGTCACCCTCTCCGCCACCACCGGCTTCGTGGTCCTGATTCTCGGCTTCGCGTTCCACTGGCAGGCGATCCGCGCGCGCGAGGCCGACCTGATCTACGACACGGTGCGCACCCGCATCGATACCGCGCTCAACCGCGGACGCTGCGGATTGTGGGACTGGGACCTCGCCCGCGGGCACATCTACTGGTCCCATTCCATGTTCGCCATTCTGGGCCTGCCGGCGCGCGACGATCTCCTGAGCTTCGGTGAGGTCATCCAACGCGTTCACCCCGACGACTTGCAGCTCTATGAACTCGCGCGTCAGCTCGCCGAGGCCAAGACCACCTCGGTCGATCACGACTTCCGCATGTGCCATGCCAGCGGCAAGTGGGTCTGGCTGCGTGCGCGCTGCGAGCTCGTGCAGCAGGTGGGCGAGCAAGGATCGCATTTGATCGGCATCGCGGTCGATGTCACCGAGCAGAAGACGCTGGTGGAGAAGACGGCGGAGGCCGACCTGCGGCTGCGCGACGCCATCGAGACGATCCCGGAGGCGTTCGTGGTCTGGGACGCGCAGAACCGCCTGGTGCTGTGCAACTCGAATTTTCAGGACCTGCACAACCTGCCGCAGGCGGCGGTCGCGGCCGGAGCATCCTACGAGTCGGTGATCGCCGCCGGGCGGCAGCCAACGTTACGCTCCCAGGTCACCAGCGAAGGCCAGGTTCCGGGCGCCCGCACCTTCGAGGCCCGCCTCGACGACGGCCGTTGGCTGCATATCAGCGAGCGGCGCACCAAGGACGGCGGCTACGTGTCGGTCGGCACCGACATCACGGCCATCAAGCGGCACGAAGAAAAGCTCGTCAACAGCGAGAAGCGGCTGATGGCGACGGTCGCCGACCTGCAACGCTCGCAACAGGCGCTGGAGCGGCAGACCCAGGAGCTCGCCGATCTGGCAGAGAAATATGCCGAGGAGAAAACCCGCGCCGAAGAGGCCAACCAGGCGAAATCCAAGTTCCTCGCCAATATGAGCCACGAATTGCGCACGCCGCTCAATGCGATCATCGGGTTCTCCGAGATGATGGGCGCCGGCGTATTCGGTCCGCTCGGGACCGATAAGTACCGCGAATACTGCTCGGACATTCACCAGAGCGGGCAATATCTGCTCGAGGTCATCAACGACATCCTCGACATGTCGAAGATCGAAGCCGGCCGCATCCGCCTCGAGCAGGAGGAGATCGCGCTCGAGGCCTTCCTCAACGACGCGCTACGGGTGGTGTCCGCGCGCGGCAACGACAAGAGGCTGAGCCTGGTCGCCGACGTGACCCGCGGCGCGCGCATGCGCGCCGATCACCGCCTGTTGAAGCAGGTGGTGCTCAATCTGCTCTCCAACGCGGTCAAGTTCACGCCGGAAGGCGGCCGCGTCGTCATCCGCGGGCGGGCATCGGCCTCAGGCGTCACCATCGCGATCGCGGATACCGGCATCGGCATTCCGAAAGACGCGCTCGTCAAGCTCGGGCGCCCGTTCGAGCAGGTCGAAAGCCAGCTCACCAAGAGCCACCAGGGCTCGGGGCTCGGGCTCGCCATCGCCAAGTCGCTGACCGAGCTGCACGGCGGGACGATGCGAATCCGCTCGCAGCTCGGCCGCGGGACCATCGTATTGCTGCGCCTGCCCGCCGACCGCGGGACCGAGGACGCCGACGCGGCGAACGCGGGCGAGGGAGCGGTTCCCCTCCCCTTCGGCAACCGACGCGGCGCGAGCGTCATGAAGGAATTCGATCGGCTGCCGATCCAGGACCTGCGCGCCGCCGGATAGTGGTGTAGTATCGTTCCGCCCAGCGGCCTCGAACGGCGCGCGGAAATCCTCGGATCACCGATACCTTTCATGCCCTACGATGAAATCACCGCTGATCGCGTGCGCACAATGCTGTCCGGCCGGCGCGATGTCGTCGAGAAAAAGCTGATGGGCGGGCTGTGCTTCATGGTGAATGGCGCCATGCGCTGCTCCGTCAGCGCCAGGGGCGGCCTCCTGGTCCGGGTCGGGACGGCGGCCCACGCGCAGGCGCTCGGCGAGCCGCATGTCAGCGCGATGAAGATGGCCGGCCGCAGCGTGACGGGCTTCGTCCGCGTGGCTCCTGACGGCTACCGAACCGACGCCGCGCTCAAGAAATGGATAAAGCGTGGCCTCGATTTCGTCGCGACGCTGCCGGCGAAGCCTTCGCGCACCAAGTCGAAGCGCGCGGCGCCGCAGCGCAAAGCGCCGCAGAGCCGACGCAAGAAATGACGGCGCGGTGTGGGTGCGCCGCCTGGAGGCAATCCGCGCGCGCACCCCCCTGACTGTTGCAAGCCAATTCGATATTCTGCATCGCGATCCTCCCTCGCGGGCTAGCCACAGCATGGAGGCGTGCAATGTCCGAATTCGTCAGCAGCGCATCACGATACATGCTCGCCGCCCTGCTGGGCGGCTTGCTCGGTACCGGCGCCGCGATCGCGCCGGCGGCGGCGCAGATCGCCGCCAAGGACCCGCCGAACTTCTCCGTCGGCAATGCCGGATGGGTCACGGTCGGCACCGATTGGATCGCCCTGCCGGGCAGCCCGCCGCCGGTCACCTTCGACCCCGCCCATCCCTATGTGGGGAACAATACCGGCAAGCAACCGACCTTCCGGGTGGCGGACATCAACAATCCCAACCTGACTCAGTTCGCGAAGGACGCGCTGAAGCAAGCGAATGAAGAGGTTCTCCGCGGCAAGGCGATGTATGCGCGCGAGAGCCGCTGCTGGGCGACCGGCGTTCCGGCCTATCTGTTGAATCCAGGCGGGCCCACCTACTGGCTGCAGACGCCGCAGAAGATCACGATGATCTGGCAGATGGATCACCAGGTGCGCCACGTCTACATGAACGTGCCGCACTCGGCCGATCCCAAGCCCTCATGGTACGGGGAATCGGTCGGGCACTACGAAGGCGATACGCTGGTGGTCGACACGATCGGCCAGAACACTCAGACGTTCGTCGACAATTATCGAACGCCGCACAGCGAGAAGCTGCACGTCGTCGAGCGCTATCAGCTCGTTCAAGGCGGCAAGATGCTGCAGGCCGAGGTCACCATCGAGGACCCGGCGGTCTTCGTCGAGCCCCTGCATGTGGTGCATCGCTGGCGGCGCCTGGAGGGGACCATCGTCGAATCGACCTGTGCCGAAGGCGAGATGGGCAATCCCTTCAAGCAAGACGTCGAGCCGATACCGGCGGCGGCGAAACCGGACTTCTGACGCGCGGCATGCGTGCCTTGCCGTTGACTCAGCTTTGGGCACATGCGACTTTTTACGATTGCAGATGTGCGAGTGTAGTTGTGCGGTTGTAGTCGTGTGATCGTAGTTGCTGACAGCGGATCACTTGAACCGGCGGAGGATCGCCATGCTGAAATCCGAAAAGCTGAAGCTTTGTTTCACCGCTTCGGCGTTGGTCGCGTCCGTTCTTTGGTCGGGCGCGGGATCGGCGCAGGAGGTCGGAACCCTGACCGGCGTCATCAAGGATGCAGCCGGGGCGCCGGTCGCGGGCGCGTTCGTCCAGATGAAGAATGCCGAGCGCCGCCTCAATTTCATGGTCATCACGCACGAGGAAGGCAAATTCACCAACAACAGGCTGCCCCCCGGCAAATATGTCGTGCAGGCGATCGGCGGCGAGCAGCAGAGCGCCCCCTCGGTTCCGGTCGAGGTGGTGGCCGGCCAATCCGCATCCGCGGACCTCGCGCTCACGCTCGCGCGCGCGCCGGCACTTCCCCCGGCCTGGCCCGGCCGCACGCCCGGCGTCCGTGGCGAGGAGGCCGACGCGGCTGCCGGAGGAGCCGGTCCCCGCCTGCCCGACGGCGCCGGCAAAGCCATCATCGAGGCGAAATGCAATTTCTGCCATGACTCGCAGCGGATCGTGCGCTCACGCGGCGCGCCGGCACGCTGGCAACAGGTCATCGACACCATGAAGGCCTATGCGCAAGGCTCGACCTTGGCGACGCCGATCACCGACGACGAGGAAAAGGTGTTGCTGGCTTATGTGTCGAGCAATTTCGGCCCCGCACCCGGCGGCCCCAAGCCCAAGCCGGATGCGTTGAGCCGCCTGCCGCGGACGCTCGTTCCGCCGGAGGCGCGGGACTATATCGTGGTCGAATATGAGCTCACCAATCCGCGGGCGGAGCCGCACGAAATGGCGGTCGATCCCCTGGGCAACGGCTGGGTCAGCCAACGCGTTGGCGGCAAGCTTGGCCGGCTCGATGCGCAGACGCTGAACTATGTCGAATACGCGCCGCCGGCCGCGGGCTCGGCCACCGTGCGCCTCAATGCGCTGCGCCGCGGCAATCACGGCGAGTTCTGGATGGTCGACGGCGGCCCCAACCGGCGCTGGCTGAGCTTCGATCCGAAGACCGAACAGTTCATGGTCTACAATCTTCCGCCGACGACGAGCGGCAGCGCCAGCGGCAACACCATGCGGGTGCATCCGGACAATACGGTGTGGCTCGCCTCGATCGCCGCCAACCAGGTCATTCGCTTCGATCCGGCGACCAAGCAGTTCACGTTCTTCGACGTGCCGGCCGGCGTCAAGAACCACAAGAACGCCACCCCCTACGGCCTGGCGGTGGCCGGGGACGGCAACGTCTGGGTGGTCGAGAACGCGGTCGACCAGATCGCCCGCATCGACCCCAAGACCGGCGCGTTCGAGGAGTTCCCCCTGCCGGTGAAGGACCCGGTCGCGCGCAAGCTCGGCGCCGACTGGGACGGCAATATATGGGTGGGACTGCACGGCGCCGGCAAGCTGCTCAAGGTCGACTACAAGACGATGCAGATGACGGAGTTCACGCCCCCGAGCCAGGATGCCGGCGTCTATCTCGCCGATCCGGACATGAAGAACCACGTGCTCTGGGCGAGCCTGCATCACGTCGACAAGATCGGCCGTCTCGATCCGGCGAGCGGCGCGTGGACCGAGTTTCCGCTCATGTCCGCGGAAACCGACGTGCGGCGCATCGAGGTCGATCCGAACAATCCCAAGCGGATCTGGTACTCGGGCGTGCTGTCGAGCCGGCTCGGCTATATCGAGCTGCTGCAATAGAGCGGCCGCCATCGCGGCCGCGAGGCTTCAGGGCGCATCCCGATCGAATGGATCGGGATGCGCTCCGCTTTTTTTGCGCTGGCGCATGTCCCTTACGCGGCGCGGATTCCGTGCAGGAACTCGACCAGCTCCCGGTTCAGCACTTGCGCGCCGCGGGATAGTTCCTGCGCCGCCGACAGAACATCGACCGCTGCCGCCCCGGTACAGCCGGCGGCTTCCAGGACCTGTCCGATATTCCTGGCGACGTCCTCGGTGCCGCGCGAGGCCGAGCCCACATTGCTGGCGATGACCGCCGTTGTGCATTGCTGACGTTCGAGCGCTTTTTCCACCGACGAGGCCGTTGTGCTCACATCCTGAATGCACTTGCTGATCCCGCGGATTGCCGCAACGGTGTTGCCGGTGGCGTCCCGGATCTGGTTGATTTGCGCCGCGACCTCGTCGGTTGCGCGTGCGGTTTGGGTCGCGAGCGACTTCACTTCATTCGCCACGACCGCAAACCCCTTGCCGGCATGGCCGGCGCGTGCCGCCTCGATGGTCGCGTTGAGCGCAAGCAGGTTCGTCTGCGACGCGATCTCGCTGATCAGCTTGACGATATCGCCGATCTTCCGCGCCCCATCCGCGAGCAGGACCACGGTCGAGTCGGCTTGTCGCGCGCCGGCGACGGCCTGACCGATCAACTCCGCGGAGTTTCTCACCAGGCCAAAGATTTCCCGCGCCGAACCCGCCAGTTCCTCGGTCGCCGCGGACACCGCGTCCACATTGGTCGCCGCCTGCTCGGCGTTGTCGGCGACAATCGCCGCCTGCTGGTTGGTCTGCTCCGCGGTGCTCGACATGGAATGCGCGGTGGCTTCGAGCTCGGTGGCCGCGGTTTCCAGGTTCAGGACGAGCTTTCCGACCTTCGCCTCGAACGCCGCGGCCAGGACCGATGTCACATCGCGGCGCAATTTCTCCTGTTCCGCATGCATCCGCTCCTTCGTCGCCGCGGCCTCGGCTTGCTCCTGCGCGCGCTCCTTCAGGCTGACCTGCATCGTGGCCAACGACCGCAACAGGCGGCCGAGCTCGTCGCGGCGGCGAACCGGAATCCGGTCCGAGAAGTCGCCGGCTGCGACATGCTCGGCAATGACCGTCGCCACCTGAACGGGCTTGGACAAGGAATAGGCAAACGTAAGCGCGACGATCAGCGAGAGAATTCCCGTTCCGATCGAGAGGGCGATCATGTCTCTGCGCGCGGCCGCGGCCACGGCCTCGGCCTGTTGCCGAAAATCGAAACCATAGGCCGCCGTCAATTCGACCACGTCATCACCCGCCGCGACGACGGAATCGCCGAGCTTCACGACCGCGGAGTTCATCGGGACCTCGGTCGCTCCGCCCGGCTGGGCGCGCAGGATCACCAGCCCGGCTTTCAGCCAGTTGCGTGCCGCGAGATCGACCCTGTCGACCGCTGCACGAACGCCGTCATTCTTCACCCGTTCCCGCACGATCTGCAGGTCCGCGAGGGCGTTGACGGTCGTTTTCTCCAGCTCGTCCGCCGCGTTGGCCGGGCCCTCCCTGGTCGCGATCGACCGGCGCATCAGGCCGTGGGCGTCGATCAGCTCGGCCTGCGCTGCCCTCGCCTCATTGATGCCCATCAGCGGTTCGTCATACATGCGCACGACGAGCTGCGACGAATTCGAGATCGCGTTGACCGCATAAACGGCGAGGCATCCGGCAAAGCCGATGACGATGCCAAAGACGAGGATGAGCTTGTAGCGGATCGACATGAAGCGGCTCTGGTCACGCGGCTGCGATCACTCCCTGACCTTCACGGTCATCCGCATCCGGGGATGAATGGCGCAGAACACGGCCGCATCGCCGGTCTCGTTGAAGGTGACGGACGTCGATGCCCCGGGCCCTTGCGAGCCGAGATTGAATTCATTTCCCTTGCTCATCGACATGATGTTGTGCGGCACGGTGTCGTCGTTGAGAAAGGTGACGGTGTCGCCCTTCTTGATGGCGATCGATTCGGCGGAGAACGCGCGCCCTTTCTGCGTGATCACCTGGTTGGTGGCCGCCGCAGCCGCGCCGCCCAGGATCGCCAGGGCGCCGAGGCCGACAAGGGTGGTATTGCGCATCGGTTGTCGTCCCTGGTGCTGAGACTAGCGTGGCAGGATGGGAACAATCGTCGGATCGATACGACTGGTCAGCGCGTTCAGAAAGCTCACCAGATCGGCTTTCTCCTGCGCGGTGAGCCCGAGCGGCTTGATCAGATCGCTGCGGCTTGGACGATCGATGCCGCCCCGGTCGTAGTGCTCGACCACCGCTTCAAGGGTCGGGATCGAGCCATCGTGCATGTACGGGCCGCGGTGCGAGATTTCGCGCAGGCCGGGCGTCTTGAACGCGTGCTGCATCTTCACGACGCCGGTCGCGAGCTTGCCCCGGCCGACATCGTCGCCGGGCAGCCCAATGTCGGCAAAGCTCTCGTCGGTGAAATTCCAACCGGCATGGCAGGAGGCGCAGCCGGCCTTGGCGTTGAACAGCGCAAATCCGCGCCTGGCCGATTCGGAAAGCGCCGCGCTCTGCCCCTCGAGCCATGCATCGAAAGGCGCCGGATTGGACACGACCGACCGCTCGTAGGTCGCAATTGCTTTCGCGACGCTCGCCGGTACGATGCCTTCGTTCGGGAAAGCCGCCGCGAACAGCGGCTGGTACTCTTTGATGTGGGCGAGGCGATCCATCAGCACATCGAGCGGCAGATTCATCTCGGCAGCGGCTTGAATGGGACCGAGTGCCTGCTCCTCCAGCGTGGCGGCGCGCCCATCCCACATGAAGATCTGGCCCCAGGCGGCGTTGATGATGGTCGGCGAGCGACGATCGAGCTGACGCATGCCATGGCCGATCCCTTTGGGAAGGCCGTCACCCCAGCCAAAGGCGGGGCTGTGACAGGTGCCGCAGGAGAGGACATTGCCGCCGGAAAGGCGGGTGTCGAAATAAAGTCGCTTGCCGAGCGCCGCTTTGGCCGGCGTGTAGGGATTCTCTTTTGGAAATGGAATGGTGCTGGGCCGGCGATAGTCTTCCTTGAGCGCCTCCGGCGTGCGCGGGGGCTGCGTTGTCGGCTGGGCATAGTGCGTCTCGCCGACGATCGCGGCTGCATGCCCGCGCTGGGCCGGAAGGCCAGGCACGACGACGGCGAGCGCCACGGCGGCGAAGCTGATCCGCAGCCCGATGGCGCGCGCAGTCTCCGCGTCGCAATTCCATCGCGTATGCCGGGGCGTTCCATGCGACGAACTAATAATCAAGCAGCTTAAGGTCACGTAAAAATCAATCGCAAACCAAATAAAATGACTTTCTCTACGTAATTATACTGTCGGGCCAAAGTAAAAGAGCGGCGACGCTGCCGATCTGCTGCGTGGTCACGGCGCTGTGCCGCGCATGCGTCGGTTACGGCGCCTTGCCGAGAACGCGTCGGTTACGGCGCCTTGCCGAGAATGCGGATGAAGCATTTGCGCACCTTGGCCTCGGTCTCCATCAGAAAAGCATCGAGCGTGGCCAGATCCGGGACATCGGCGGCGCGCGCGAGCAATGCGGCGAGCCGCGGATCGGCGGTCTTGGGGTCGAACCGCCCGGGCAGGCACAGCCGCAGGAGCTGGGTGAGATCGTGATAGAGGCGCACCGCGGCGCGCAGCACCTCGGCGTCCTCGGTCGCCAGCACGCCCGCCCGCCACGCCTTGTCGAGCGCCCGCGCCGTCGCGGTGTCGAGCACCTCCGGGTGCTCGGCTGCGTGCGCGAGCTGCAGGTATTGCGTGATGAACTCGATGTCGACGAGCCCGCCGGCGGCGTATTTGATATCCCAGCGATCGGCGTCGCCCTTCTCCCGCGCGATCGCCGAGCGCATCTCGGTCACGTCGGCGGCGAGCGCCGCGCGATTGCGCGAGCGGCACAGCACCGCGCGAATGACGTTCTCGACGCGCGCGCCGAATGCCGGCGA
The DNA here is from genome assembly GCA_036522235.1 of Xanthobacteraceae bacterium. Classification (GTDB taxonomy): domain Bacteria; phylum Pseudomonadota; class Alphaproteobacteria; order Rhizobiales; family Xanthobacteraceae; genus VAZQ01. The sequence continues at coordinate 1,873 of DATDGG010000130.1, read as the reverse complement.
GCCCGCGATCACGCGCGCCCGCGTCAACGCCATGTGCTCCCAGGTCCAGGCCTCGTTCTCCTGATAATCGGCAAACGCGTCGATCTGCGTCGCCAGCGGCCCGGAGCGCCCCGACGGCCGCAGCCGCATGTCGACCCGGTAGAGCACGCCGTGATTGGTCTGCGCGGTCAGCGCGCCGATCAGGCGCTGCACCAGCCGCGCGAAATATTGACCGCCGTGCAGCGGACGGGGACCTGAGGAATCCGGATGCGCGCGATCGAAGTCGTAGACGACGATCAAGTCGAGATCGGAGGTCGCGGTCATCTCGCGCCCGCCGAGCTTGCCGAGCGCGAGCACCGCGCTCTCCTGCCCCCGCACGCGCCCGTGCAGCCGCACGAAATTCTCCTCGACCGCCCCGCTGAGCGAGCGAATGAGCAGATCGGCGAGCCGCGCGAAGGCCTCGCCGGCCTGCTCCGCCGACACCGTCCCCGACAAGACCCGCGTTCCGATCAGGAACATGTGCTCCTGGGCGAAGACGCGGATGCGGTCGAGAAAATCCTCGTGCGACGACGCCTGCCCGAGCGAGCGGGCGAGCCCGGCCGCAAGCTCCGCGTCCTCGGGCAGCGCGCCGAAGAAGCTCGGATCGATCACCGCGTCCATCACCTCCGGAAACTGCGCCAGACCGTCCGCCAGCCGCGGCGCGGTCTCGATCACGAGCACGATCAACGGGATCAGCTCCGGGTTCTGCCGCAACAGCGCGTAGAGGCGACCACCGCCTTGCAGCGCGCCGACGAACCGATCGAAGGCGACCACGGCCGCGTCCGGGTCGGCGGAAAGGGCGAAATGGGCGAGCAGCAGCGGAACGAGTTCGGCGAGCCGCGCGCGGGCGAAGGCGCCGCGCAGCGAGGGCGCACCGCCGCTCAGCCAGCGCCGCACCCGCGCCGACACGTCGGCCGCATGTGCGAACCCCATCTCGCCCAGCCGGTCGAGCGTCGCGCGGTCGTCGGCGTCGGCGGGAAAGAGCAAGGCCGGCGCCTCGCCGGCGCCCGCGGGCGGGCGCCCGAACAGGCCCGCATAGTGCCGCTGCACGCTGTGCAGATGCGCGAGCAGCACCTCGGCAAAGGCGTCGCGGCTTGCAAAACCTGCAAAGCGGGCAAAGCTCTCGAGCGCCGCGCGATCGGCGGGCAAGGTCTGCGTCTGCTCGTCCGCCACCATCTGCAAGCGGTTCTCGACGCTGCGCAAGAAGCGGTAGGCCGCATCCAGTTCGTCGCGCGCGCCGGCGTCGATCCAGCCGCCGGCGGCGAGCGCCGTGAGCGCCGCCAGCGTCTGCGGCGCGCGCAATTCGGGATGCCGGCCGCCGAGAATGAGCTGCTGGGTCTGCACGAAGAACTCGATCTCGCGGATGCCGCCGCGTCCGAGCTTGATATTGTGCCCCTCGACCGTGATCTCGCCATGCCCTCGATAGGCATGGATCTGCTGCTTCATGGCGCGGATGTCGGCGACGGCAGCGAAGTCGAGATATTTGCGCCAGATGAAGGGCGCGAGCGCGCCCAACAGCGTCTCCCCGGCCGCGATGTCGCCGGCGCAGGGCCGCGCCTTGATCAGGGCGGCCCGCTCCCAGTTCTGGCCGATGCTTTCGTAGTAATGAAGCGCGGCCGCGGTCGAGACCGCGATCGGGGTCGAAGCCGGATCGGGCCGCAGCCGCAGATCGGTGCGGAACACGTAGCCCTCGACGGTGCGCTCAGCCATGAGCTTGACCAGCCGCCGCGTCAGGGCCGCGTAGAGCGGCGCCGGTTCGGTTCCGCTCGCGAGCGGAGCGCGGGCGCCGTCGTAGAACACGATGAGGTCGATGTCGCTCGAATAATTGAGCTCGTCGGCGCCCATCTTGCCCATG
>DATDGG010000129.1:0-3503 GCA_036522235.1 Xanthobacteraceae bacterium | reverse complement strand
GACACCATCATTCTGCGGGACGACCACCTTGCCGCCAAATCCAAAGGTCGGGCCGGCCAGCCCGTTACACCATCTACGCGTTGTCGTATTAGTGACGCGGCGTCTGGCAATCGAGGAAGCCATGAAAGAAGCCGACCTGGTGATCATCGGGGCCGGGGTTGCCGGGCTCACGGCGGCGATGCTTGCCGGCCGGCATGGCCGCAAGGTCGTGGCGCTCGACCAGATGGGCGCCGGCGGACAGATCATCAATGTCGAGCGAATCCTGAACTGGCCGGGATTCCCGCAAGGGATCGACGGCCATGAGCTCGGTCCGCTGCTGCATCAGCAGGCCGAAGCCGCCGGCGCCGAGATCATGCTCGAAACCGTCGAGGCGATCGAGCAAGCCGGCGGACATTTCATCGTGCGCGGCGCGGCCGAGACTTGGCGGGCGCGTGCGGTGATCATCGCGGCCGGCTCGACCCTGCGGCAGCTTGGCATCCCGGGCGAGGAAGAATTCCGCGGCCGGGGCGTGTCGCACTGCGCCTCGTGCGATGGCGCGTTATTCGCCGGGCGCGAGGTTTGCGTCATCGGCGGCGGCGATTCCGCGCTCGACGAAGCGCTGGTGTTGGCCGAGCACGCCGCGCGGATCACTCTCCTTCACCGCGGCCCGCGCCTCGATGCGCAGCCGGCGCTGCGTCCGCGGATCGCCGCCTGCGGCAAGATCGAGGTCGTGCTCGACACGGTCGTCGAGGAAATCCTGGGCGACGACAAGGTCACCGGCGTGCGTTTGCGCGCGGCCGGCACTAGCCGCGTGCACAAGACGGCCGGCGTGTTCATTTATGTGGGGCTTGAGCCCAACACTGCATTTCTGCGCGGCCTGCTCGCGCTTGATCCAAGCGGCCACATCGAGACCGACGCGAACATGCGCACCTCGGTCAAGGGCATTTTCGCCGCCGGCGATATTCGCAAATCATCGGTCGCCCTGCTTGCGGCTGTCGCCGGCGACGGTGCGACCGCCGCCATCGCGGCTGCCCGTTACCTCGATGAGACAGACGGCGGGAGCGGCTCTGACCTCTGACCCCCGGCTGCCTGTACGGCGGGCAGCGCCGGTCGTATATTGAGAGCCGCGACCGGACCATCGAGGAAGCGCCCATGAACATCGTCACCACGCCGAAGAATCCGACCAGGATCGAGCTCGACTCCTCACCCGAGAAGATCACCGTCCTGAGCCCGGTCGGATATCCGCCGAAGGTCATGGCGAAGACCGCCGCACCGCGGCTCGAGAGCCTCGACGGCAAGACGATCTATCTGGTCGATTGCCGGTTCGACGATTCGATCGAGCTGCTGAAGCAGGTCAAGGCCTGGTTCGCGCGCCACATGCCGGGCGTGACGACGCGCATCGTCTCGCTGTCGGCCACCTATCAGAAGGACGACCCGAAGACCTGGGCCGAGATCAAGGCCAACGGCCATGCCGCAATCGTCGGGGTCGGGCATTGCAGCAATTGCTCACCGGCGGTCGCCACCCACGCGATCACGCTCGAGACCAAATACGGCGTACCGACGGTCGGCCTGCATACCGACAAGTTCAACCGGGTCGTGGAGTCAGTGACCAAGATGGCAGGCCTGCCCGGCGCGCCACGCGCGTTCGTGCCGCAGCCCGTCATGGGCAAGACCACAGCCGAGCTCGAAGCTTATGTGAACGGCAAGGACCCGATCAGCGGCCGCCCGGTCATGCAGGAGGTCGTCGAGGCGCTGACCACGGCGCGCAGCCATGTCGACTGAGCCCGCGGAGTTCGACCGGTCGACGCCGCGCCTGCTCGATCCGGACACCGAAGACAACCTGCAGCGGGTGTTCCTGGAGAACGACTGGACCGACAAGCTCCCGGTCGTGCTGCCCACCGAGAAGCGCGTTGCCGAAATGCTGGCCCACACCCGCCATGCGCCGGCTGAGATCGTCGGCCGTATGCAGCCGACCGAGTTCCGCGTCGCCTGGGAATACACGGTGGAGAAGGTCGCCGTGAACGCGGTCATGGCCGGCGCGCGACCGGAATATTTCCCCGTCATCCTGGCGCTCGCGGCGTCGGAGATTTCGGCGCGCGGCAGCACGTCGAGCTCGGCCGCCGCGATGGTGGTGGTGAACGGTCCCATCCGGGACGAGATCGGCATGAATGCCGGCATCGGCGCCATGGGCCCCTACAATCACGCCAACGCCACCATCGGACGCGCCTATGGGCTGCTGTCGCAAAACCTGCAGGGCGGCTCGTTGCCGGGCGTCACCTTCATGGGCTCGCAAGGCAACAACTACACCTACAATAATCTCACCTTCGCGGAGAACGAGGAGCGCAGCCCCTGGGGGCCGCTGCATGTGCAGAAAGGTTTCAAGGCGAGCGACAGCACGGTAAGCATCTTCTACGGCTGCCGCTCGACCACGTTCTGCCTCGGCCTGCGCGAAAGATATTGGCGCGAGCACGTGCGCGACATGCTGGCCGGCATCGACGGGCACTCGTCTCCCTGCCTGCTGCTCGATCCGATCACCGCCCGGCAGTTCATCGACCGCGGCGGCTTCGACACCAAGGAGAAGCTGATCCGCTTCATCCACGAAACCGGCGAGATGCCGGCGGGACGCTACTTCGATCTGCAGCTCGTGCAGAACTACGTCTATCCGTGGGCGACCTTCGGGCAGGAGCCGATGGCGAGCTGGCTCAAGGCCGCGCCCGACGAGCCGATTCGCATCTTTCCGGAAAAAAATATCAACGTGGTCGTGGTCGGCGGCGAGGCCAACGGCTATTGGCGCATCATGGGCGCCAAGTACCGCAAGACCATCTCTGTCGACGCCTGGCGATGAGCGGCGGCGCGCGCCATCGCCCATTCTGGCTCGCGGGGATCGTTCTCGCCGCCACCGCGACGCTCGGCCACGCGGCGCCAGCGGACTTCTATCGCGGCAAGACCTTGACCTTGTTCGCCGGCCAGCCTCCCGGCGGCGGCATCGACAGCGAGATGCGGCTGGTCGGGCGCTTCCTCGGCAAGTTCATTCCGGGCGAGCCCGGTATCCTGCCCATGAACATGCAGGGCGCCGGCGGCATCATTCTCGGCAACTACCTCTACAGCCTCGCCAAGCCGGACGGGCTGACGCTCGGCATGCCGGGACGTTCCGGGTTTACGCTCGCGCCCGTCATCAGCGCGGCCGACACCAAATATGACCTGCGCAAGTTCACCTGGATCGGCAGCTCGGTCTCCAGCAATTTCGTTCTGTGGATGCGTCGCCAGGCGGAAGTGCGGAGCTTCGATGATCTACGCGCCGCCAAACGCACGATCATCATCGCCGGCAGCGGCAGCACCACCGCGAACTCGGTCATGCCCGAGGTGCTTGCCAGATACGAGAAGCTTCCGCTCAAGGTCGTGCGCGGCTATCCGGGCATCAACGATGCGATCCTCGCGGTGGAACGCGGCGAGGCCGACGGCGTGCTCTGCCAGAAGGCGAGCCTGCGCGCGGACCTGATCGCCTCGGGCGCGATCGTGCCGGT
>DATDGG010000128.1:0-6458 GCA_036522235.1 Xanthobacteraceae bacterium | reverse complement strand
AACTGGCTCATGATGAACGGGGACTACGCTTCGACCCGCTATTCGAAGCTGACCCAGATCAACCGGGACAATGTCAAGAACTTGCGCATGGTCTGGGCGATGGCGCTCGGCGGCATGCAGGATCTTGGGCAGAACGGGCCGGAGAACGAGGTCAATCCGCTCATCGACAACGGCTTCATGTACACGACCGACGGCTGGGGCACGGTCTACAAGATCGACGCGCGCGATCCCAACAAGGGCGAGTTCGTCTGGATCAGCAATTCCGGCGTACGGCACGAAGGCAATGTCCCGCGCACGCGCGGCATCGCGCTGTGGGAGGACAAGGTCATCGCCAATCTCCCGGACGGCCGCGTCATCGCGCTCAACCGCGACAGCGGCGAGATCGTCTGGGACAAGAAGGTCGCGGTCGCCAACGAGTTCGGCAGCCGGGAAAAATTCTTCACCGCCCCGATGGTGATCGACGGCAAGGTGATCGTCGCCAACGGCGCCGGCGACGGCGCTACCCGCGGGTGGGTGGCCGCGCTCGACGCCAAGACCGGGAACGAATTGTGGCGCTGGTACGCGGTGCCCAAGCCGGGTGAGCCGGGCAGCGAGACCTGGAAGGACAGCAACAATGCCTGGAAGACCGGCGGCGGCGGCCTCTGGCAGACCGGCTCCTACGATCCGGCGACCAACCTGACCATCTGGGGCACCGGCAATCCGATCCCGCAGATGGATCCGCAGGCGCGCCCGGGCGACAACCTCTATACGGATTCGGTGGTCGCGCTCGACGTCAATACCGGCAAGCTCGCCTGGTATTTCCAGTACACGCCCAACGACGGCTGGGACTACGACGAGATCGGCGTGCACATGCTCTACGACGTCGCCATCAACGGCGAGAACCGCAAGGTGGTCGGCCATTTCGGGCGCAACGGCTTCTTCTACGAGCTCGACCGGGGCAATGGCAGCTTCATCAAGGGCGCCCAATACGTCAACGACCTGAACTGGACCAAGGGCCTCGATCCCAAGACCGGCAAGCCGCTCGAATACGATCCCAAGCTCGACGTTCAGGCCTATGTGCCCGAGGCGCGGCAGCTGCGCGGCGACGGCATGAAGCGCACCTGCCCGACCTGGCACGGCGGCGTCGCCCACCAGCCGCCCGCCTACAATCCGATCAAGCACATCGCTTACGGGGTCGGCGCCGAAGGCTGCTTCTCGCAGAACGGCGCCAAGGTCGCGTTCAAGGGTCCGGACGGCGGCATCGACGCCAAGGCGAGCGAGAAGCGCACCTTCACCAGCGACCTCTATTACGGCTCCATCACCGCCTACGACACGATCACCAACAAGGTCGTGGCGAAAGCCATCACCCCGATCGAGATCCGCTCGGGCGCGCTGGTCACGGCCGGCGGCGTGGTCTTCACCGCGACGCAAGACGGCTGGGTCATCGCCTACAATGACGAGACGCTCGAGGAGCTGTGGCGCTTCAATCTCGGCACGCCGCTCAAGGGCTCGCCGGTGACCTACTCGATCGGGCCGAAGCAATTCCTCGCCGTGCAGTCGAGCGGCCGGCACCTGCATCCGATCAAGTACGACAATCTCGCGGACTCGAGCTATCTGTTCGTGTTCGCCCTGAACTGACGCGCGGCTTCCCTCCCCCGCGCAAGCGCAATTGCGCGGGGGATCAGGCGGAAGCGGCTCATTTCGGAAATTCCGCGCAGAAATCGCTTTCCGTACCCCAGAAGTCCACGCATTTGGCGTGATCCAGCGGTCCTTTGCCGATGACCTTGGCCATGAGGAAATCGGCCAGATTCTCGATCTCGTTCGGCGCGAGCGTCGCAGGTGCATCGAACATGGTGAGCTGCCGCGCCGCAAGGTCCGCCCGCTTGAGGCCGTAGCAGCGGCCATCGCTATAGGCGAATTTGTCGAAGGCCGGCATCTCGGTGCCGGGCCGTCCGCATTTGATGGTCAGGACGAGCGTCGCGCGGTCGAGCGTGCTCGCACGCAGGTCGGCGCCGTCTGGCATCTGGTTGTCCATCTTGCGGCCATCGCCGGCCCAGCCGTGGCAGGCCTGGCAATGGGCGTCCTTGTGGAAGAGCCGCATGCCGGCCGCGATGTCGGCCGGATCGGTGCTTTGCGCCGCCGCGGTTCCAGCCACGAGGCAAGCCAGGACGGCAAGGATGAATTGGTTTCTTTGCGTGGACACGTACGCGCCTCTTTTTTGTAGGATGGGCTGAGCTTTTCGCGAAACCCATCATCTGCACGCGATGGGTTTCGCAAGAGCTCAACCCATTCTACACTCATCATAGCATGCGACCTCTGGCAACCATTCTGATCGCCCTCCTCTGCGGGACCGGCGCCGCCGCGCAGGACTTGCGGCGCGCAACGGTGTGGGACCTCAAGCTCGGCCAGGGCATCGCGGCGCAGCCGTCGCGGGACGAGTTTCGCGGCTTTGCCTGCGGGTCGAACGGCGGGCCGCCGCGGGCGCGCCTGAGCGGCTGGAGCGATTTTGCCCGCTGTCCGGCGGAGCCCGATGGATTGCGCGAGGTCTATTTCGAATACGACGACGAGTACGAATATATCGCCCGCGCCAAGGACCTCGAGCGCGAGGTGACGCGCTGGGCCGGCACCACCGAGATGGGCTTCCCGGTGATCGTATCGGCTCTGTTCGATGCGGGCGACGTGCTCAAGGGCATACGGATCGTGACCGATTCCCGCCCCGACTATCGCAACGACACCACCGATGCCGACCTGCGCAAGCGCGAAGACGCCTACCTGTTCGGCGGCCGCATGGCGTCGCGGTTCAACATCGATGCCAAGCGCGACTGCACCGCGCTGCCGCCGGTTGAGGGCGAGAGCGCGGTCGGCAATCTTTTCGTCAAGCAATCCTGCACGCTCGTCGATGCGGAGCACCGGCGCAAGATCGAGCTCAAGGTGAGCTTCTACCGCAAGCCCGGCCAGAGCGCGTTCAATCCGCAGATGTCGACGCAACTGACGCAGGGCCAGTTCGAGAGCTCGGCAAAGCTGGAGGTGTTCGATACGGGCGGGCAGTAGCACGCTCCTTACATCCCCCCTGAATGGAGTAGAGCCTGCCCTCGGGCCCCGACCCGCGAAGCGGGCCGGGCCTCGCAGCAAGCACCGAATTTGCCGATAGGCGGGACCCCCACCCGGCGCCTTCGGCGCCACCCTCCCCCTGCAGGGGGAGGGAAAGAAAAGATGCTACGGCCGCGTGGTGCCGTCCGGCATGGTCGTGTCCTTGAAGATCGCCTCGTCGATGCGCGCGTCGTAGAGGTCGCCCTTGCGGAAGCTTGCGCCGGCGAGATTGGCGCGGGTGAAGTTCGCCGCGCGGAAGTTCGCCCCGGAGGCATCCGCATCGGTGAGATCGGCGCCGACGAGGCTCGCCTCCTCGCCTTCCGCCCCGATCAGCCGCGCGTCCGCGAGCATGGCGCCGTCGAGCTTGGCCGAGCGGAGGATCGCGAAGTCGAGCGCGGCGCCGGTGAGATCGGCGCCCGCCAGGATCGCGTCGGCGAGCCGCGCCTTGCGCAGGTCGACATTGCGCAGGATGGTCTTGGTCAGATCGCTGCGGGTGAAACGGGCGGTGCCCATCAAGGCATCGGTGAGATCAGCGTCGGCGAGCCGCGCCGCGTCGAGATTGGCCGCATAGAGCATGGCGTCGTGCAGATGGGCGCCGGCGAGGTCGGCGCGGCGCAGATCGGCCTTGTTGAGATTGGCGCCGGTCAAGTCGGCGCCCGCGAGATGCGCGCCGGCGAGATTGGCATCGTGAAAATTCGCATCACGCAGATTGGCGCCGGTGAGATCGGCGCCGGAGAGATCGTGGCGCTTGAAATTCGCGCCCGCGAGGGCGCAGCGCGGACAGCTGCGCGTGAGGCCGCCGAGAAAGTCCGTGCGTTGGTCGGCCTGCGCGGGCGCCAGCTGCGCCGCTGCAAAGATGGCGAGTAGCGAGTAGCGAATAGCGAGTAACGAATAGCAAATAGCAAAGCGAGAGGCCGGGCCCCCTATTCGCCACTCGCTACTCGCTATTCGCTCGCTCACTTTCACTGATCCATCGCGCTCGCGGCAAAAATCTCGTCGAGCTTCATCAGGCGCGGCGTGAGCCCCTGCTCCACCGAATAGGTCGCGGCGGTTTCCAGGACATGGCGATTGGCCTTGATGCCGTGCCGGATGATCGGCTGCCGCAGCGCCTTGGCGGCCTCGGGCGGGATCAGGCCGGCGGTGGCGTAATAGTCGACGTGCTCCATGCGCTGCTGGTTGGCGATCTCGTTCGCGGCCTCGAACGCCTTGAACAGGTTCAGCACCGCCCACGGATGCTTCTCGGCGAGCTCGCCGCGGATGACCATGCCGTGGTTGATCGGATAGATGTTGGTCTTGCGATAGAAGCGCACCCCTTCGGCACCGGGATCCGGGAACAGAAACTTGATGTCCGGATGGCTGGTCAGATCGACGGTGCTGCGGTCGACCAGATTCTTGTTCACGATGTAATGGATGACCGCCTCGATCTCGCCCGACAGCATCATCGAGCCGATGCTCTTCTCCGGCGGGATTTGATGGATGGTCACGCCCGGGGGCGGCTTGAAGGCGGTCGCGCCCGCATGGCTGTGCGTGGGCACCCGCTCCATCCAGAATTCCATCTCGGGCGCCGCCACGCCGAACTCGTGCTGCAGCACGCCGCGCGTCCACAAGGCCGCGGTCTGCTGATATTCCGGAACGCCGACGCGCCGGCCCTTGAGGTCGGCGGGCTTCTCGATCTTGGCGTCGCGCCGCGCCAGTATCTCGGTGTGGAAGAATTTCCGCGTGGTGAAGACCGGCAGCCCGACCCAGCGTTGGTCGCCCGCGGCGCGTGCCATCATCAGCGAGGACACCGACATTTCCGACACGTCGAAATCGGCAAACCGCAGCTGGCGCCAGAACATTTCTGAAGGATGCAGGATAGTCGGAACAAGCTCGATGCCATCGGGCTTCACGCTGCCATCGAGGATCGGCCAAGTCCTCGGATTGGAACTGATGGCCAAGCTGAGCTGCAATTTCATGACTGCGACGCGGCCTTTCCGGGCGGGAAGAAAATATGAGCCGGTCTAGCCGATCCGATACCGCGCCTCAAGTTCAGTGTTGTAGGGTGGACAAAGGCCCGTAGCGCCGTGCCCACCTCACGGTTCGAAGCCTCCGTAATGCCGCGCGTGGGCAAAATCGCCAAGCGAGGCCCACGGCGGCCGCTTCGCCCTCGCGAGCGATTTTGCCCACCCTTCTGTAACGGGCCTGTGAGTCAACTCCCTTTTGCGTGGTCCGATCGCCGGGTACTCGCTTCTGTCCGGGGTCGGCGTAAAGCCGCCACCTGATGGTGTTCGCAGAGGACAGGCGACCAATCTACGGGTGCGTGGTCGTAGGCCACTGGGTGGGCAACGGTCTGACCTGATCCATCGTCCCGGCGAGGGGACTTCGCATCGGGAAGGCTGGTGTCGTGAGCCTGCCCGAAAAGCTTTGCTGAGTGTCCTTCTTTTGGTCCTATTCCTTTGTTCGACCGCGACGGACATTCCTCCGTCCCGACCTGGGTCTGTCACGAGCGCCGCGCGCAGGCGCCGTCAAGGCTGGTCTCTTGGGCCACCGCCGCAGGCGGCGCGCAGCGGCCTTGACGGTGTCGAGCACGGGGCTACGCTGGCGCATTGGTGAACGTCGTCCCATCGGCCAGCATCCGGTGCATGATCACGGTAAGCTTGCGGGCGAGCGCTACTTTCGCCTTCTTCATACCAGCTCGCTTGGCGAGCTTCATGGCCCAGCTCTTCAAAGCCGAGCAGCCCTTGACCGCCTTGGTCAAGATGACGTGGGCGGCCTCAAAACTGGCGGTGCGCACCGCGCCATCACCGATCTTCGATATCCGGCCGGAGATGTCGGTCTCGCCGGACTGATACTTCTTCGGTGTCAGTCCGAAATGGGCTCCGACGCTCTTCGACGACTTGAACCGCGCGGGATCGTCGATGGCGGCCGCAAAGGTAAGCGCCACGATCGCGCCGACGCCGGGCACCGACATCAGCAACCGCGCTTTCAGGTCCGAACGTGCCACTTTCCGGACCCGCTTCTCGAACGCCTTGAACTCGCGCAGCAATACGGCTCGCACCGCCAGTAGGGATTTGGCAATCTCTTCCAGGCTCGGATGCCCGGCCACCAGCTCCTTGATCCGCCCCTCGAACTTCGTCGGCGTGGTGTCGCCGACCTTCAACCCGAAGCCGCGCAACAAGCCGCGCAGGCTCATCTCGATGTCGCGAAGCTTCGATTGCACTTGCTTGCGTGCGGTGAGCAGCGCGCGGGTCTCCTGCGCCGCCATCGACTTGCAATGCACCGGACGGAACCAGCCGAGCCGCATCAACTGCGCAATCCCGCGCGCATCATTACGATCCGTCTTCACCGTCATCGTCTTGAGCGCATTGCGCACGTGCCGCGTTTCCAGCAGCTCGACCGCAAGACCGGCC
>DATDGG010000127.1:0-10734 GCA_036522235.1 Xanthobacteraceae bacterium | reverse complement strand
ATTGACCTTGAGCGGTCCTGCCTGCGGCAGGCCGCCCGGCGGTTGCGGGCTTTCCAGCTCGATCAAGAAGGGCGCCACCTCGCCCCAGCCCTTGGCTTGGGCGACGACCTGCGGATCGCGCACGAACCATAGGTTATGGCCGGGCTCGGCCTGCGGCGTGAACCATCCGGGCAATTCGGGCCAGCGCATGACACCGACCATGTCGAGGCGCCCGTGGATATTTCCCTCGGTTCGTGTCGCCTTGTCCTGCCGCCCTTCCGGCACGAAACCGCGGTCGACCACGACCAGGCCGCCGCCGGAAAGCCGCGCCGGCGCGAATACCCAATAGCCCGGCCCGGACACATCGGGACGGAAAGTGGAACCGCTGGTGAAGACCAGCGCTTCTTGATCGGAAGCGAGCTCGGCCGCGAACCGCACGCGGCGGAATTCGTCGCCGGCCGCGGTCAGCTCCCCCCAACGCCCGGGCGGCGGCAGGTCCGATGGCGTCGCCGCGAGGCGCTCGTCCAGCGTGGCGATGAGGGCTTCCTTCCAGACCTTGCGATCGAGCTGCCATTTGCCGAGCCCAATGAGACCCGCAAGGACGATCAGCACGGCAATTCCCGGCCCCACCACGCCGATGCGCCGATGGCGCGGTTGCACGCCGCCGTTCACGGCGGGTCGCCGCCCGTGAGCCGGCCCTCGGCGGCCTTGTGGTGAAATTGCAGGGCGATCAAGAGACCCTTCATGGCGCGCAGCGGCCCCAGCGTCGTGATCAGGATCAACGGCCCCCACAGCAGCGCATGCACCCAGTAGGGCGGCTCATACAGCACTTCGACCACCAGGGCGGCGCCCGCAACGATGAAGCCGGCAAAGAGAATGACGAAGATGGCCGGGCCATCGCCCGCATCGGCAAAGGAATAATCGAGGCCGCAGCGCTCGCAGCGCGGCGCCAAGGTCAGGTAGCCGTGGAACAGCCTGCCCTTGCCGCAACGCGGGCAACGGCCAGCAAGGCCCCGCCCAATCGGCAGGCTTGAGGCGGAGCGGTTTTCATCCGGCATGTCGAGGGCCCAACCAATGGCTCAAGCTCGCTGCGGGCGCCGACGCACCCCTTGCGCCATCACGCTAGCCCAAATCCGCCCCTCAGCCTTCACGCGCAGCCTTAAGCCGCGGCGTGCTCCGCTCCCGATCCCCACACATAGATGCAGGCAAACAGGAACAGCCAGACCACGTCGACGAAGTGCCAATACCAGGCCGCGAACTCGAAGCCGAGATGCTGGTCGGGCTTGAACTGGCCCGCATAGGCACGGATCAGACAGACGATCAGGAAGGTCGATCCGATGATCACATGGGCGCCGTGAAAGCCGGTCGCCATGAAGAAAGTGGCCCCATAGATGTGGCCGCTGTAGTGGAAGGCGGCGTGGTAATATTCCCAACCCTGCACGCAGGTGAACGAAAGCCCCAGCGCGATGGTCAGGATCAAGCCCAATTTGAGGCCTTCCCGATCGTTCTCCAGGAGCGCGTGGTGCGCCCACGTCACCGTTGTGCCCGAGGTGAGCAGGATCAGCGTATTGAGCAGCGGCAGGTGCCAGGGGTCGAAGGTCTCGATGCCTTTGGGCGGCCATTCGCCGCCGAGAAACTGATCGCGCACGACCTGGTGGATATCGGCCGGGAATAGCGCGGTGTTGAAGTAGGCCCAGAACCAGGCGACGAAGAACATGACCTCCGAGGCGATGAACAGGATCATCCCGTAACGGTGGGAAATCTGCACCACGCGCGTGTGGTGCCCCTGGAAGGTCGCTTCGCGGGCGACGTCGCTCCACCAGCCATACATGGTGTACATGGTGCCGAGCGCGCCGACGGCGAAGATCCACGGCGCCGCGGCGAACATGTGATGCATCCATGTTATGAGGCCGACCGCCATCAGAAATACGGAGACCGCGCCGATCGCCGGCCACGGGCTCGGATCGACCAGATGATAGTCATGGTGCGGCTTGGCGTGGGCGTCGGCCATCGTGCTTCTCTCCGTCTCTCTCAACATTCGTCGGCGCGCCCGCGGGGCTGCGCCGACCGTTAGGGTCAGCTCCGTCCGGGAGCAGGCGTTGGGGCTACCTCCACGCGCGGCGGCTCCGACGGCCGCACGGCATACATCGTGTAGGACAAGGTGATGGTGTCGAGGCCGTCCTGATCGTGGTCCTTGACCAAGGCGGGATCGACGAAGAACACCACGGTCATGTCGCGCTTCTCGCCGGCCTGGAGCCGTTGCTCGGTGAAGCAAAAGCAATTGATCTTGGAGAAATAGGCCCCGACCGTCGGCGGTGTGACGTTGTAGGACGCCTCGCCGACCGTCTCGCGCGCCGATTCGTTGACCACCGTATAGCCTACGGTGACGACCTCACCGATCCGGGCCTCGACCAGGGTCTGGTCGGGCGCGAACCGCCACGGCAAGGCGCCGCTGACATTGGCGTCGAAGCGGATCTTGACCTTGCGATCGAGGACGTCGGCCGGCGCCGAGGTCGCGACCTGCGTGGTGCCCTGAAAGCCGGTGGCGCGGCAGAACCAGTTGTAGAGCGGCACGGCCGCATAGGCGGCGCCCACCATCGTGGCCGCGAACACGCCGCAGGCGACCGCCACCGCAAGATCGCGGCGCTGCAACGGCTTCGTGTCTTTGGGGTTCGGGGCACTCATCGCAGGGGTTCTTGCTTGATCGATTCCTGTGCCGTTCTCTGCATCAATCCGTTGGGCGATCGCTAGGGCTGGTTCAGAACGCCCGGTCCCTTCACCAGAGTGACGATGTAGAACAAGATGACCAGCGCACCGAGCGCGAGCGCGATCGCGATCGAGCGTGCGCGTTGCTTGCGCTTCTGTTCCTCGGTGAGGACGATCCGCTCCGGCTTGTCGTCCATATCATCACCCGACACCTCGCGCCGCCGCATGGTCGAGGAGGCCGCCCCATGCGCCCTCGATCAGGAGGACGGCGAAGAGGACAAAGAGATAGAGGATCGAGAAGCCGAACAGGCGCTTGGCGGCGCGGTCCGCGCGCTCGGCAGACTCTTCGACCCACAGGCGCCATGCCAGCCCCGCCATCAGGCCGCCCGCGAGGAGCGCGACCGCGCCGTAGATCGCATCCGCATAGCCGGCGAGCCACGGTGCCGCGCCGATCGGCACCAGCAACAGCGAATAGAGCAAGATCTGCCGGCGGGTCTCGGCCGCCCCCGCCACCACCGGCAGCATGGGAATGCGGGCGCGCGCATAGTCCTCGGTTCGCAGCAGCGAGAGCGCCCAGAAGTGCGGCGGCGTCCAGAAGAAAACCAGGAGGAAGAGCAGGATCGGCTCGATCCCGACACTGCCGGTTGCCGCCATCCAACCGATCACGGGCGGAAACGCCCCGGCGGCGCCGCCGATCACGATGTTCTGCGGCGTCGTGCGCTTGAGCCACATCGTGTAGATGACGATGTAGAAGAAGATCGTGAAGGCGAGCATCGCGGCCGCAAGCCAGCTGACCAGGAGGCCGAGCACCGCCACGGAGCCGATCGCTAGCGTCGTTCCGAAAGCGAGCGCCTCGCCCGGAGCCACCCGGCCGCTCGGGATCGGGCGCTTGGCGGTACGGCTCATCACCGCGTCGATGTCCGCGTCGACCCACATGTTGAGCGCACCGGCGGCGCCGGCGCCGACCGCAATGCACAGCAAGGCGGTGAACGCGATCACCGGATGCACATGCGCGGGCGCAACCGCGAGGCCGACCCAGGCGGTGAACACCACGAGCGACATCACCCGCGGCTTCATCAGCGCGAGATAATCTCCGACGCTGGCTTCGCTCACCAAACGTAAGGCGGCGAGCGAGGGCGGCGGCGGACGATGATCGACGGCGGAAATGTCAGTCACGACTGGTCTGGCTTACCTGATGAGCGGCAGTTCGCTGTATTGATGGAACGGCGGCGGCGAGGACAGCGTCCATTCGAGCGTGGTCGCGCCGACGCCCCAGGGATTATCCGCCGCCCTTTGCTTGCGGATGAACGCGTAGGCCACGCCGAAGAAGAACACCAGCGTGCCGAATCCCGAGATGAAGGAACCGATCGAAGAGACGTAGTTCCACCCCGCGAACGCGTCCGGATAGTCGGCGATGCGCCGCGGCATCCCGGCAAGCCCGAGGAAGTGCTGCGGGAAGAACGTGAGATTGACGCCCACGAAGGTGAGCCAGAAGTGGGTCTTTCCGATGGCCTCGCTGTACATGTAGCCGGTCATCTTCGGGAACCAGTAGTACCAGCCCGCGAAGATGGTGAAGACCGCGCCGAGCGACAGCACGTAGTGGAAATGCGCCACCACGTAATAAGTGGCGTGCAGCGAGCGATCGACGCCGGCATTGGCGAGCACAACGCCCGAGACGCCGCCGATCGTGAACAGGAAGATGAAGCCGATCGCCCACAGCATCGGCGTCTTGAACTCGATCGAGCCGCCCCACATGGTGGCGATCCAGGAGAATATCTTCACCCCCGTCGGTACCGCGATCACCATGGTGGCGAGGATGAAATAGGCCTGCACGCCGACCGACATGCCTACCACGTACATATGGTGCGCCCACACCACAAAGCCGATGCCGCCGATCGCCACCATCGCATAGGCCATGCCGAGATAGCCGAACACGGGCTTTTTGGCGAAGGTGGAGACGATCTGGCTGACCATGCCGAACCCGGGCACGATCAGGATGTAGACCTCCGGATGGCCGAAGAACCAGAACAGGTGCTGGAACAGGAGCGGATCGCCGCCGCCGTCGGCCGAGAAGAACTTGGTCCCGAAATTGCGATCGGTGAGCAGCATGGTGATGGCGCCGGCCAGCACCGGCAACGACAGCAGCAGCAGGAAGACCGTTACCAATTGCGACCAGACGAACAGCGGCATCTTGTGCATCGTCATGCCGGGTGCGCGCATATTGAAGATGGTCGTGATGAAGTTGATCGCGCCGAGGATCGACGAGGCGCCGGCCAGATGCAGCGACAGGATTGCGAAGTCGACCGCCGGCCCCGGATGCCCGGTGCTCGACAGCGGCGCATAGATCGTCCAGCCGGCGCCGACGCCCGGCGAGCCGGGCTCGCCCTCGACGAACATCGAGGTGAGCAGCAGCGCGAACGAGGCCGGCAGCAGCCAGAACGAGATATTGTTCATGCGCGGGAACGCCATGTCGGGCGCCCCGATCATCAGCGGCACGAACCAGTTGCCGAAGCCGCCGATCATGGCCGGCATCACCATGAAGAAGATCATGATCAGGCCATGCGCGGTGATGAACGTATTGAACTCGTGGGAGTCGTGAAGAAAGTTCCCGCCCGGATGCATCAGTTGCAGCCGGATGCCCATCGACAGCAATCCGCCGACCAGACCGCCCATGAGCGCAAACGCAAGGTACATCGTGCCGATGTCCTTGTGATTGGTCGAATACACGAAGCGCCGCCATCCGGTCGGATGACCATGATCGTGCGCGCCATGGTCATGCCCGTCATGGTCATGCGCATGATCGTGTGCGTCGTGAGTCGTTGCCGGTGTAACCATTGTCAATCCCTTCCGCAGTCCTTCCACCTACCCTCGAGCCCGCGATGAAGCGCGATCCGCGGCACTATCGGGCGGTTGATCCGTTTGCCTCCGCCACCGCGGTCGGCGCCGCGCGATCGGCGCCCGCGGTCTTCCATTCCGGACGGTTGTTCGCGGCGGTCACCCAGTCCTTGAACGCCTGCTCGCTCACCACCCGAACCGCGATCGGCATGAAGGCGTGATCCCTGCCGCACAGTTCGGAGCATTGGCCGTAGTACATCCCCTCGCGCGTCGCCTTGAACCAGGTCTCGTTGAGCCGTCCCGGGACGGCGTCGATGCGGACGCCGAAGGAGGGAACCGTGAAGGAATGAATGACCTCGGCGCCGATGATCTGCATGCGGACGACCTTGTTCACCGGCACGACCATCTCGTTGTCAACCGAAAGCAGACGCGGCTGGTCGGCCTTGCGATCCTTGTCCTGCAGCATCAGTGAATCGAATTCGAACTTGCCGTTGTCCGGGTAGGAATAGGTCCAATACCATTGCTTGCCGATCGCCTTCACGGTGACGTCGGAGGGCGGGATGGTCAGCTCGAGGAACAGCAACTTGAAGGAAGGTATCGCGATGAACGTCAGGATGACCACCGGAATGACCGTCCACAGCACTTCGAGCGTCGTATTGTGGGTGACCCGCGACGGCGTCGGATTGGCGCGGGCGTTGAAACGCACCATGACGATGACCAGCAGGATAAGAACGAAGGCAGAAATGGCGCTGATCCAATAGAGCAGGATGTCGTGGAACTCGGTGATCCTGTCCATCACCGGCGACGCGGAGTCCTGCATCCCGAGCTGCCAGGGCGTCGCCTGCCCGAACGCCGCCAGTGCCACATCGCCGCCGGCAAGGAGCGCCCCGGTAACGAGCGCTCCGATCACGACCGCCACGGCGGCCAACCGCTTGAAGACCAGCATCTTTGTCATCGCTCCTTCGATGAAGCCGCCATCCGATGAACCCGTCATCCGACCAGGCGCCACGCGACCGCCGCGCCGCACGGTCCTGGACCCAAGCACGTGAACCGATGGGGCGGGACGCTTGGCCGAGCGCAGCGACCCCCCACGGGCGGCTCCTCGGCGGACATGCGGCGGGACCTTTTGGAAAATCCCAGCCCGTCAAACCACAATTCCGGCCTTATCGCAATGCACCTTGTCGCCACCCGCATGCGGCCGACCGTCCATCCGACAGAGGCGCCGCAAACCGGCATTTCCGGACACCCTATCCCGGCCATAATGCGGGCTTTATGCCGGCTTTTTACTATTGGTTGACGGCGCGGAAGCAGCATGGTTTCGATCCACATGCGCGTGATTCGAATTCCTGCGGGGTGGGGCGGCTTCCGACGATTTGAGGCAGTGATGGGTTCATCCGGTCCGGGAATGCTCTTACGCAGGATTGCGGCCGCCCTCGCCTTGGCGGCGCTGCTCGGAACGGCCGGTCCCGCCGCGGCGCAGGGGGTGGTCCGCTCGGTCTTCAATGACTGGCAGATCCGGTGCGACACCCCGCCCGGATCCCAAGGTGAGCAATGCGCCTTGATCCAGAGCGTCACCGCCGAAGACCGCGCTAATGTCGGCATCACCGTGATCGTGCTCAAGACCGCCGATCAGAAGAGCAAGCTGATGCGCGTGGTCGCGCCGATGGGGGTGCTGCTGCCGTCGGGCCTCGGCCTCAAGATCGACCAGGTAGATGTCGGGCGCGCGGGCTTCGTCCGCTGCCTGCCGACCGGCTGCGTCGCCGAGGTGGTCATGGACGAAACCCTGATCAAGCAACTGCGGACCGGCACCACGGCCACCTTCATCATTTTTCAGACCCCCGAAGAAGGCATCGGATTCCCGATGAGCCTCAAGGGTTTCGGTGACGGCTTCGACAAGCTGCCTTAGGCCGTCAGCGCGCTCGCCCTGGCCGGGGCGAAAGCGGAATGGGCGCACCAGCCCCTCGCATCTGCGGCCGCGCGCGACTATGTTTCCTCCAGTAGCCTCGAACGCAAGGCACCCCCATGACCTCACCCACCGTATCGCTGCTCGACCGCGCCGGCCTCGACCGCGACGACGCCCGCCGCCATCTCGCCCATGGCCTCGAAGGTGCTGATGACGGCGAGCTTTTTCTCGAATACTGCCAATCCGAGATGCTGGCCTTCGACAATGGCCGGCTCAAGCAGGCCACCTACGACACCTCGCAGGGCTTCGGGCTGCGCGCCGTCAAGGACGAGGCGGTGGGCTATGCCCATGCGTCCGACCTTTCCGATGCTGCGCTTGCCCGCGCGGCCGACGCGGTGCGCGCCGTCAAGGGCGGCTATACGGGCCGTTATGCGGAGCCCCCGGGCCGCACCAATGTCCGCCTTTATGCGGATGACAATCCGCTTGGCGCGCCGAGCTTCGAGACCAAGGTGCGCCTGCTCGAGACCATCGACGCCTATGCGCGCGGGCGCGACCCGCGTGTGCGGCAGGTGACGGTCTCGTTCGGTACCACCTGGCAGGTGGTCGAAATCCTGCGCGCCGACGGCGAGAGCTACCGCGACATCCGCCCGCTGGTGCGGGTCAATGTGTCGATCGTGGCCGGCGACGGCACGCGGCAGGAATCCGGCAGCTACGGCTATGGCGGACGCGAGGGCTTCGAACGCTTTCTGCGGAGCGAGAGCTGGCAGCACGGGGTCGACGAAGCCGTGCGCCAGGCGCTGGTCAATCTGGAGGCGGTGCCCGCCCCCGCCGGCGAGATGGACGTCGTGATGGGACCCGGCTGGCCGGGCGTGATGCTGCATGAGGCGGTCGGCCACGGCCTCGAGGGCGACTTCAACCGCAAGCAGACGTCCGCCTTCGCCGGCCTGATGGGGCAGATGGTCGCCGCCAAGGGCGTGACCGTGGTCGACGACGGCACCATGGCGCAGCGGCGCGGTTCGCTTTCCATCGACGACGAAGGCACGCCGACCAATCGCACCGTGCTGATCGAGGACGGCGTCCTGGTCGGCTACATGCAGGACCGCCAGAACGCGCGCCTCATGGGCATGAAGCCGACCGGCAACGGCCGGCGCCAGAGCCACGCCCACGCGCCGATGCCGCGCATGACCAACACTTACATGCTGGCCGGCGACCGCGACCCGGGCGAGATCATGGCCTCGGTCAAGAACGGCATCTACGCGGTCAATTTCGGCGGCGGACAGGTCGACATCACCTCGGGCAAATATGTGTTCCAGGTCACCGAGGCCTATCGCATCGAAGGCGGCAAGCTCGGCGCGCCGCTCAAGGGCGCCATGCTGATCGGCAATGGCCCGACCGACCTCAAGCGCATCACCATGGTCGGGAACGATCTCAAGCTCGACACCGGCATCGGCACCTGCGGCAAGAACGGCCAGGGCGTGCCGGTCGGAGTGGGCCAGCCAACGCTCCGGCTCGACCGCATCACCGTCGGCGGCACCGGCTGACCGCGGGTAGTCGCCCGAAAATCCGCTTTTGACGATCTACCTACCGGACCACGCCGGAAATACAGCAGGGGCGGTGTTGCGGGCGGGTCACGTGATCCTTGAGGAAGCACGTGGCCGATGTCACCCCATAGCCCGGCCGCGCATAGGTCCAGGCGCGACATTGCGGCTCGGCCGTGCAGGCGGCGGCGCAGCTTTTGCCGCTCGGGTCGGGAGCAAGCTCGAGGCTGCGAAAATCGCCGCCGATACGGTCGATCCCGAACTCGATCGGATCGCTGCGCGGCTCGATCACGTCGGCGCCGCGCACGCCCGAAACGCAGCAGCCCGCCGCGACCGGCGGGGGCACGCGCGATTTGAGCCAGCAGATCGCGACCGCATTCTCGGTCACCGGATAGGAGAACGCCCAGGCCCGGCAGCGCGCCTCGCGTTCGCAGCGCGCGGCGCATTGGGCCGGGTCGCCGGAGCGCAGCGGGAAGCTGGCATAGTCCCCACCGAGCCGGTCGAAGCCGACCTGGGCCCGCGCCGCGCCCAGCACGGCGAGCGCGATCAGCAGGCCGACCATCAATTCCACCCCAACTCGCCGCATCAGCTGAGCCTTCTCGCGAGCCGCCCCTGCGCGTGGTCCATGTTAGATAACCGGACGGCCGGACGCGAGTGCCCGGATGGCCTATCCGGTGGTTTCGTCCTCGGTTCCTAGGGAAGGGATTGGACAATCCCGCGGCGGCAACGTCGGCTAATAGGCGTATTCGGTGAAGATCGGCTCGACGGAGCGGCCCCACGGCCCATGATATTTCCGCAAGAGCTCCTCGGCCGGGGTCATCCCGCGCGCGACAAACTCCTGCAGCGGCCGCAAGTAGCGGGTCTCGTCGCGGCCATTGCCGTCGAGCCGCCGGCGGCGGCGCAGCCCCTCTTCGGAAATCGCCAGCGTCGCCGCCGCGAGCTCGAGCAGACTACGCCCTTGGATCGCGGCCTTAAAGCCGAACGTCGGCACCTCGTCGCGCAGCTTCTGGCGCTCTTCCGCGCTCCAATTCTTGACCAGGTCCCAGGCGGCGGCGAGCGAGTCATCATCGTAGAGAAGGCCGACCCAATAGGCCGGCAGCGCCGGCAGCCACCGCCACGGCCCGCTGTCGGCCCCGCGCATTTCCAGGTAGCGCTTGAGCCGTACCTCCGGAAAGATCGTCGATATGTGGTTGGCCCAATCCGAGATAGTGGCGCGCGCGCCGGGCAGCCCGGCGAGCTTGCCGGCCATCAGGTCGCGGAACGATTGACCGCTGACGTCGACATAGCGATCTCCGCGCTTGATGAAATACATCGGCACGTCGAGCGCATAATCGACCCAGCGCTCGAAGCCCATCCCGGGCTCGAATGCCCACGGCAACATGCCGGTGCGATCCGCATCGGTGTCGCGCCAGATTTCCGAGCGAAAAGAAAGGAACCCGTTGGGCTTGCCCTCGGTGAAGGGCGAGTTCGCGAACATCGCGGTCGCGACCGGCTGCAGCGCCAGCGATACGCGCAGCTTCCGCACCATGTCCGCTTCCGAAGAGAAGTCGAGATTGGTCTGCACCGTGCAGGTTCGATACATCATGTCGAGGCCGAGCTTGCCGACTTTCGGCATATAGGCGGTCATGATGCGGTAGCGTCCCTTCGGCATTGTCGGCATGTCGGCGCGGCTCCAGGACGGCGCCATGCCGATGCCGAGAAAGCCGATGCCGAGTGGAGCCGCCACCTCCTTCACCTGGGCGCGATGCGCGATCAGTTCGGCGGAGGTCTGAT
>DATDGG010000126.1:0-28314 GCA_036522235.1 Xanthobacteraceae bacterium | reverse complement strand
TTTTGGCGACCTGCGCGGCGGCGTCGCCTTGGGTCACGGTCTGCGACAGCACTTTCTCGTCGCACGCCTCGCAGAACCAGACGAACTCTTCGTGCTCATCAGGCTTTCGTTTCCGCTCGATCACCAGCCCCCACGTTTCCGTGCCGCGCCGCGGCGAGTGGGCGAGGCCACCGGGGCACAGAAAAATCTCCCCTTCGCGAAGCTTCACCACCTGCCGGCGCTCGTCCTGGGGCTTGAGATGAATCTCGATGTCGCCGTGAATCTGATAGAAGAACTCCTCGCCGGGCTCGACGTGAAAGTCGAGGCGCGCATTCGGCCCGCGCAGGACCATGACGATGAAATCCTGGTGGTGGGCGAGCACACGGTTCGTCTTGTAGGGCGGGTGGAACAGATGCCTGTTCGCTTCGATCCACTGCTCGAGATCGGTTGCAGAGAAAGGGGGCACCATGGCTCCGTGCGCCTCCAGCCTTCACCCCGAGATCATGCGCGAGAGGATGCGATCCTTGCGCACGAAATGATGATGCAGCGCCGCGCCGATATGCGCTGCCAGCAGGACCGCGATGGTCAGCGCGACGAGGCTGTGTGCGAAGAGAATTTGGCCGGAGAAGACGCGGTCCTCCGGCCAGATCGGCGGCAGCTCGAACAGGCCGAACACGATGATCGGCGCCGGATAGGCCGAGGTGCCGATCCAGCCCAGGAACGGCTGCACGATCAAGAGCGTGTAGAGCGCCCAATGGGTGGCGCGCGCGGCTAGCTGCTGGAGCGGCGGAATGTCGTCGGGCAGCGGCGGGGCCGGGTGCGCCCAGCGATACATCGCGCGCCCGAGGATGATCGGGATGAGGAGCGTGCCGATCGAACGGTGCAGGTTATAGAGCGGGTCCTGCAGCGGCCCGCCCCAATCATTGGCAATGACCAGGCCGAGCGGCAGCGTGAACAGGACCAAGGCGGCGGTGACCCAGTGCAGGACACGGGCGGTGAGCGTGTAGGCGGGAGCCGCGGGCGCGTCGGTCATCGGGTCTCCTGTGGGTTTGCGCTCAGCGGCGTGAGGCCGTCGAATATCGTGCCCCGCGCGAAGCCCGCGCGGGCAAGCCTGAAGCTGATGCTGGTGCGCAGCACGCCCAGTCCGTAGACCACACTGCGGCGGAAATTGATCGAGGAGGCTTCGGGGAAGTATTTTGTCGGGCAGGAGATTTCGCCGACGCGAAAGCCCTTGTAGATCACCTGCGACAACATCTGGTTGTCGAAGATGAAATCATCGGAATTGCGCTTAAGCGGCAGGGATTCGATGACGGAGCGGGTAAATCCCCGATATCCGGTATGATATTCCGAGAGCTTGTGGCCGAGCAGCATGTTCTGGATCAACGTGAGCGCGCGATTGGCGACGTATTTGTAGGGCGGCATGCCGCCCGCGAGCGCGCCTGCGCCGAGAATGCGCGAGCCCAGCACCACGTCGAAAAATCCGGAGCACAGCATGGACGCCATCGGCAGCACCAGCTTCGGGCTGTATTGGTAGTCCGCGTGCAGCATTATGACGATGTCGGCGCCGCGTTCCAGCGCAAAGCGGTAGCAGGTCTTCTGGTTCCCGCCATAGCCTTTGTTGCGGTCATGGGCGACGGCGAAAATGCCGAGCCGCCTGGCGACCGCGAGCGTATCGTCGTTGCTGGCGTCGTCGACCAGGATGATATCGTCGACCACGTCGCGCGGGATCTCGTCGAAGGTCGCGGCGAGCGTTCGGCTCGCATTGTAGGCGGGCAGCACGACGCAGATTCGCTTATTGCCGATCATGGGAGAACGCTCCGCCGATCAAGCGCTCGCTTGCAGGCAATACGAAAAAAGCACATGCTGCTCTGTCTCGATTCCGCCGGCCGCAATCCCGCAACTTCGCTATTCTGTTCGTTCGGGGGCTCAGGAGCCTTTTGCTGACATGGTTCGGCCCCGTCCGCAACGCCGTCCCGCATGACCGATCAGGCCTCCGCCCAAGCTTCAGCCATCGATGTGCCGCAGGGCGCCCAAACAGGCGCCCAAGCACGTCACATCGGGTGGCGTTGCACGCCGTGGCGCTTTCGGCTGCTGCTCGCGCTGGTCTGTGCCGGCGCGGGATTGCTGTCGGTCATCCTGGGACCCGATAATTATTGGGACCTGCGCTATTATCATCTCTATGCCCCCTGGGCCTATCTGCACGGCCGCTACCTCTACGACATCGGCCCGGCGCAGGAGCAGGGCTTTCTCAACCCGACCGCCGACTTCCTGCTGTACGGGCTCGTGTCCTCGCCGCTCAACAATGCCCCGCGCCTGGTCGCCTTCATCATGGGGGCGGTGCACGGTATCAATGCCGCGCTGCTGGTTGCAATCACCCGCCATGTGATTCGTCCGCCGGCGGTAGCGGAACGCTGGACGCTGCGCTCCGCGGCCTGGCTGATGGGCGTCTCGGGCGCAGGCTTTGTGGCTCTGCTCGGGACCTCGAGCAACGATCTCACCTGCGATGTGTTCGTGATGGGCGCGCTGCTCGCTTTGCTCAAGGTCGATGCTCGCGCTGGCGCCGGCTGGCGCGGCTTTGCGGCGGCGGGACTATGCGCGGGTCTGGGGCTCGGGCTCAAATACACCGCGGCCTTCGTGGTGCCCGGATTGGGCGTCGTCGCGGTGCTGGCGGCGCTGCGCAAGCGCACGCTGATCGGCCTCATCGCCTTTGGGGTTGCGGCTGTGGTCGGTTTTCTCGCTTTTGCGGGGCATCACCTGCTCGCGCTTTGGATCGATTTTCGCAATCCGTTCTTCCCCTACCTCAATCAGATCTTTCGCTCGCCCTATTTCGAGCCGACGGCGATCTGGGATGCGCGGTTCATCCCGGACAGCTTCCGGAAGCTGATGACCTTCCCGTTCTATTGGGCGAAGACCAACGCCTATGTCGTGGCGGAGCCGACGTTTCGCGACTGGCGCGCCGCCATCGCCTACGTCGCCATGGTGATCGGCGTCGCGGCGCTGGCGGCGCGCTGGCTGCGGCACGGGCGCCCACGCGACCTGTTGGCGCAAACCCCCGGCCTTGGTCTTGTCTTCACCTTCGTGGTCGTCTCCTATTTCAGCTGGGCGCTGCAATTCGGCTACTACCGGTACGCCGTTCCGCTCGAAATGCTGACCGGCGTCGTGGTCATGGGATCGTTGATCCTGCTGTTCGACGATGGCCGCTGGCGCATGGCGGGCGCGGTCACGGTCGTGCTGATGGCCTTCGTGACCACGATCCCGCTCAGCTGGGGCCGGCGCAGCTATGACGACACATACGTCTCCGTCAGCGTGCCGCCGTTGCCCGACGACGGCATCGTGCTGATCGCCACCTGGGACCCGGCCGCCTATTTCATCCCCTACGCCAACCCGGCGACGCACTATCTCGGCATCGAGAACAATTATCTGCAAATATCGCAGAACAACATTCTGGCTTCCGAGGTGAAGCGCCTGATGCGCACGCCCGGACGCCCGAAATTCGTGGTCAGCGTCGGCGATTTCGATGCCGAGAAGCTGAACAAGCTGCTCGCCAATTTCGATCTGCACCTGAGCGCGCAGCCCTGCAGGCCTGTTCACGCGAACATTGAAGATCAGGCGCTCGCCCTGTGCGCGGCGGAATAGGGATCGGTCGATCCAGGATCAAGCGGGAAGCCGTCGCCAGTCTCAAGGACCGTGGCATGAAGACCGTAAGGGTCGCTGCCGCCCAGACCATTGAATTTCGCGAGGACATCGAGGCGGCGCTGAGCTGCGTGGCGGATGTCGCCGCGCTCGCCGAAGCCGAAGGCGCCTCGCTGCTGTGCTTTCCGGAGGGCTTCCTTCAGGGATATCTGACCGACGAGGCGCCGGCACGACGAAGCGCTCTGGGCCTCGCGTCATCCGCATTCGAGGCCGTGCTGAACCGGCTCCCGAAGACCGGACCGATGATCGTCATGGGGTTGATCGAGGTAGAGGAAGGCCGATTGTTCAACACCGCCATCGTGGCGAATCGCGGCGCCGTCATCGGTCGCTATCGTAAGGTGCACCTCCTGGGCGGCGAACGAATTTTCGACGCCGGGAGCGATAGCCAGGTCTTCGAGATCGCCGGCCTGCGTTTCGGAATCAACATTTGCTACGACACGAACTTTCCCGAGGCAGCGCGTCAGGTAGCCGACCTCGGTGCATCCTTGATCGTGTGCCCCGCCAACAATATGCACCGCCGAAAGACCGCGGAGGCGCTCAAGGATGTGCACAATTCCGTGCGGGGTGAACGCTGCCGTGAAACCGGCCTTTGGCTCGTCTCGGCCGATGTGACCGGCGAGCGCGACGGGTGCATTTCCTGGGGCCCCACCGCTGTCCTAAATCCGGCCGGCGAGGTCGTGGCTCAGCTGCCTTTGGAAAGAACCGGGTTGTTGGTCTTCGATATTCCCTGTCGGCTGTAGAGCTGCGAACGTCCGGGACAGAAATTCCGGGTTTCACTCGAACCTGGAAGATCAGGCGCTGAGCCTTTGCGGGGCGGAATAGTGCGCAGAGGAATAGCGCGCGGCGGAAAGGGCTCCGCCCAATTTACGCTCAGTTAACGGCAAGATGGCGAAAACCGGTCAGCGCGCTAAACCGCTGATGAATTCTGGCGTCACAGATCATTCAGAGTGACCATGGCAAGCTTCGCGCGTCCGATCGGCAGCAAGGCGAGGGGCCGCGCCCAACTCCGGTTGTGATCGGGGGCTAGTTCGAAACGGGTGCGCGAACATGGCCAGCATGGCAATGGGCTTCCGATCGCCGACCTTTCGTACCGCCGCGCTACTGTTGACCGCGCTGGCGCTCATCCTCGTAGGACGCGCGGAGGCGGGCACCCCGACCGCGATGCGCCCGGCGCAGGCCGCCGCTGCTGAGCCGCGCAAAGCCGATGCCGTCACGCTCAGCGCCCGCGACCTTAACCTGCTCAATCGCATCACCTGGGGCGCGAACCTTTCGAGCGCCCAGGAATTCGCAAGCCTCGGTGCCGACAAGTTTCTCGATCGGCAACTGCATCCGCCGCCCGTGACCAAGTTGCCGGCTGACGCGCAAGCCTTAATCGACGCGCTCCGCATTTCCCATTCGCTGCTGGTGACCTTCGTGGCCGATGAGGACCAGCAGGCCAAGGCCGCCAACGCCATCACCGATCCGACCCAGCGACAGGCCGCGCAGAATGCATTTCAGGAGAGCCTGAACAGGGCGGGGCGCGAGGCGGCCACCCGCTCGCTGCTGCGCGACATCTATTCGCCCGACCAGCTGCGCGAGCAGCTCACCTGGTTCTGGTTCAACCATTTCAACGTGCATCTCTTTAAATCGAATATCCGGCTCTTGATCGGCGACTACGAGGACAATGCCATCCGGCCACATGCGCTCGGCCGCTTCCGCGACCTGCTCGCCGCCACGCTGCATCATCCGGCGATGCTGCGCTATCTCGACAACGACCAGAATGCGGCCGGGCACATCAACGAGAATTATGCGCGCGAGATCATGGAGCTGCACACCATGGGGGTGGGCTCCGGCTACAGCCAGAACGACGTGCAGGAGCTCGCCCGCATTCTCACCGGCGCCGGCGTCAACCAGTCGGGCGTCGAGCCGAAGCTCAAGCCCGAGCTGCAGAGCCAATACCTGCGCGACGGCCTGTTCGAGTTCAATCCCAATCGTCACGACTACGGCGACAAGGTCTTCCTCGGGCGCACCATCAAGGGGCGGGGCCTCGCCGAGATCGACGAGGCGCTGGACATGATCAGCCGCGCGGGCGCGACCGCGCATTTCATCAGCCACAAGCTCGCGGTCTATTTCGTGTCCGACAATCCCTCACCCCAGCTCGTCGACCGCATGGCCGCAACCTTCCGCCAGACCGACGGCGACATCGCGGCGGTGCTCAAGACCATGTTCACCTCGCCCGAGTTCAAGACCTCGCTCGGCACGGCGTTCAAGGATCCGATGCATTACGCGATCTCGGCCATCCGCCTCGCCTATGACGACAAGGTGGTGCTCAACGTTGGGCCGATACTGGGCTGGCTCGGCCGCATGGCGGAGCCCCTCTATGGGCACGACACGCCCGACGGTTTTCCGCTGATCGAGGCGGCGTGGAGCGCGCCCGGCCAGATGGCGACGCGATTCGAGATCGCGCGCGCGATCGGCTCCGGATCGGCCGGCCTGTTCAAGCCCGATGGCCCGCAAGCAGTCGACCATCCGGCATTTCCGCAGCCCGCCAATGCCCTCTACTTCACCAGCCTGCGTCCGCTGCTCAACGCTTCGACGCGCGCGGCGCTGGACCAGGCCGTCTCGCCGCAGGACTGGAACACGCTGTTCCTGGCCTCGCCCGAATTCATGCGAAGATAAGGAGCTCGTCCAATGAACCGCCGTGATGTTCTCAAGGCGCTTGCTTTTGCCGCTCCCTTGACGGTGGCGGGCCGCCTCTACGCGGCGCCGCAGACCAAGACGCGGCTCTTGGTCGTTTTCCTGCGCGGCGCCTATGACGCCGCCAACACGATCATCCCGATCGGCAGCGATTTCTACTATCAGTCGCGGCCGACGCTGGCGGTGGCGCGGCCGAACCCCGCCGATCCCAATTCGGCGCTGCCGCTGACCGCCGAGTGGGGATTGCATCCGGCGCTCAAGGACACGCTCTACCCGCTCTACAAGAAGGGCCAGCTCGCCTTCATCCCGTTCGCCGGCACCGACGACGTGAGCCGCAGCCATTTCGAGACCCAGGACACGATCGAGCTCGGCCAGTCGATCAACGGATCGCGCGACTATCAGTCCGGATTCATGAGCCGCCTTGCAGGGCAGCTCAACGACGCACAGGCGATCTCGTTCACCGACCAGCTGCCGCTCACCTTCCGTGGCGGCGTTTCCATCCCCAATATGGCCTTGAACTTCGTCGGCAAGCCCGGCGTCGATGATCGCCAGGCCAAGCTGATCCAGAGCATGTACGAGGGCACCGAGCTCGCGCCGCAGGTGACCGAGGGCTTCTCGGTGCGTGACGAAGTCTACAAGCAAGTCACCGCCGAGATGCAGGAGGCCAACCGCAACGCGGTCAGCCCCAAGGGCTTCGAGCTCGCGGCGCGGCGCATCGGCACCTTGATGAAGGGCCGGTTCAATCTCGGCTTCGTCGATGTCGGCGGCTGGGACACCCACGTCAACGAAGGCGGCGCGACCGGCTACCTGGCGGGCCGGCTGGGCGAGCTCGGCCATGGCCTGGCCGGTTTCGCCGAGGCGATCGGGCCGGCCTGGAGCGACACCGTCGTTGTGGTGCTGAGCGAGTTCGGACGCACGTTCCGCGAGAACGGCGACCGCGGCAGCGATCACGGCCACGGCAGCGTCTATTGGGTGATGGGCGGCAGCGTGAAGGGCGGCCGGATGGTCGGCGACGAAGCGAAGGTCGAGCAGAAGGCGCTGTTCCAGAACCGCGACTACCCCGTGCTCAACGAATACCGCGCGGTGCTGAGCGGCGTGTTTCGCCGCATCTACGGGCTGCAACCCGATCGGCTGCAGAAGGTGTTCCCCTCGGTCCAGCCGAAGGAGCTGGCGCTGGTGTAGGCGCGATCAGCCTACTGGCTTTCGCCGAGCGCCGCGAGCTCGGACCTGGCGGAGGCGCCCTCGACGAAATCATGCCCGCAATCGGCGGCGGCGAGGCGGAACAGGCGCACCGCTTCGTCCTTGGCGCCTTGCTGCAGCGCCAGTTCCCCGCTGTAGAAATTGGCCTCGCAGACTTGGCCTTTCTTGGTCTTGGGATCGGGATCGTCGGCGGCCGCGAGCACCGCCTCCGGCGTTGCCTGGCCGAGGAACATGCGGACCACCGGCGCCGGCCACTTGGTCATGTCGATCTGCGCGACCGCCTGCGCAAGGCGGCTCGCTCGATTGTCGCGACTACCGCGTTTGTCGATGATATCGATCCACAGCGGGTAATAGGCGTATTGGGGATCAAGCTTGCTCGCCCGGCCGAGATCGGCCAGCGCTTGCGGTATGGCGCCCGCATAGAAGTTGGCGAGGCCGCGGTGGAAATAGGCGTCGTCGTCCTTGGGATCGGCCTTTATGGCGGCGTTGTAGTAGACGATGACTTGCTCGAGATCGCTCTTCGCCTGTTCCTTGGCGCTCTTGTGTTGCGCGTTGGGGTCTTTGGGATCGAGCCGGACCAGTTCGCGATAGTCGGTACCGGCGATCGCCGGCGCGGCAAGCGCGATCAGCAGACCGGCCGCAATGGCCGGCATGGAAATGCGCATTGGTACTTATCCTTTCGGCCGGCGTGCCGGCCTCCCAAGCTGTGTACTCGCAGATGAAGCCTCGTCGGAGAGAGACCCTGTTGCGGACAAAGCGACAAAGCCCGGCTGACAGCTGCGATGCCGTTTGTTTGATTCTGTCCCGGCGCCAATAAAATGGTTGTGAAGCGCGGCGCCGTCAAGCTTAACGAGAGGCCTTTCGGTCGGCTCAAGCAATTTACGTTAAGGGGATTTACGTTGAATTTTCATGCGCGGGGCGCGAAGTTACGTCGAGTTTATGTCGCATGGCTGCCGCTTTTGTGTTGCATGGCTGACGCCTGGGAAAAATCCGCCGGCCCCAGGTATCAAATTCTTGCATCAACAAATGTCTCTTCCCAATCGGGGCGCCTTCTTGCCGGCCGCGCAATCATTTCGAACCGAGGAGCGCCACCCATGAGAGTTGTTCGCAATGCCGCTCTCACCGGTGGCATTCTCGCCATTCTGACCGGCCTCATCTGGATGGGGCAGGGAACCGGCTATTTTCCCTATCCGGCGTCAAGCTTCATGATCGATCAGATGCCGTGGGCATATGGCGGGGCGGGCTTGGCGGTCCTGGGCCTCATCGCGGTCGCAATTTCGCGGCGGATATGAAATCGCGTCGCCGGCCGCTGTTGCTACCTGCGGCTTGACGGGCTACGGAACTATCAAAGAACGCGGAGCGGATCGTTCATGGCAAGTGTGCTTCATTGGATTGGGGTCGGGATCGGTTTCCTGGTCGTCATCGCGGCAATGTATTTTTTCTTGCGTGGCCTGTCCGGCAAGCCGGGCGATCCGCCGCCGCGCGTGCCCGCAAAGGGTCGGCACCGCAAGGCGTAGAGCGCATGCGATGACGAATATCCTTCACTGGAGCGGGATCGCGCTCGGTCTCCTGGTCCTGATCTTGGGGATTCGCGCCTTTCTCCGCGGCCTGTCGCTCAAGCCGAGCGATCCCGCGACGCGACCGCCGGAACGCTGGTGGGGGTGGGGAAGGTAGCGCCGCGCGGCGACGTCAGGCCGGATCGTTCCCGCTGAGCACCGCCTGGGTCGTGCTGTCGGGGCTCAGGTCGCTGGCGCCTTCGATCGCCAGGAGCTCGGCCAGCCGCGTGCGCGCGCGATTGACCCGGCTCTTGATCGTGCCCACGGCGCTGCCGCAGATCTGCGCGGCTTCTTCATAGGAGAAGCCGGACGCGCCGACCAAGACGAGCGCCTCGCGCTGATCCGGAGGAAGTTGCGCCAAGGCGACGCGGAACTCCTCGAATTCCATGTGGCTCTGCTGGTCCGGCGGCGATTTGAGGCTTTCGGCCAATCGCCCATCGGCGTCTTCCACCTCGCGCCGGCGCTTGCGGTATTCGGAGCGGAACAGATTGCGCAGGATGGTGAACAGCCAGGCGGACATGTTGGTGCCGGGCTCGAACGAGTCGATATTGGTGAGCGCGCGCAACAGCGTCTCCTGCACCAGATCGTCGGCGCGGTCCATCTTGCCGCAGAGCGACATGGCGAATGCCCGCAAACCAGGCACCGCCGCGAGCATGCTCTCGCGTACGCCCAAGTCCGCTTTCATTGCCCCGCTTTCATTGCCCCGCCTTCATTCGGACGGTCCTTCGCCGACCGGCTTGTCGAGCTTGCGCAAGAGCTCGACAAAGCGCTCCGGCGGCGGCTCGATCAGGCCGGCATAATAGGCGCGAAGTTGCTTGCCGATCTTTGCTTGAATCTCAGGGCCGAGACTTGCCGAGGTCTTTCCCCGTTTGGTCGTTGTCTGGTCGGCCGGCTGCGCCGGCGCAGTTGGCTTGCGGTCCCTCATCTCACTCCTCTACCCCTCTCGCGACCGCGCCGACCCCATGCGCGCAGGGGGGTACGTCGGCGTTAAACGCTCGGTTCGCCAAGTGGTTCCCCGGAAATGGAACTTTTTTTGAAGGCGGACGTTTAGTATGCCTCGGATTGTCCGAGGGGAGGATCCAGTGCCGAGCTCCACTCCGGTAAGCAGCAATATGGTATCTGAATACCTTCCATTCCTGCGCCGGTATGCCCGGGCGCTGAGCGGACGACAGAGCTTGGGCGACGCTTATGTGGCGGCGGCGCTGGAAGCCATCGTGGCCGACCGGGATGCCTTCGGCCGCGCCGCGCGTCCGCGCGTTGCGCTCTACCAGGCCCTCACCAGGATTTGGAACGCCGCCGATCTCGACGACGCGAGCGAGCGCCGCGATATCCAATTGCCGGTCGAACGGCGCCTCGCCCAGATCACGCCGCTGCCGCGCCAGGCGTTCCTGCTGGTGTCGCTCGAGGGGTTTTCGGAGGATGAAGCCGCGGAAATTCTCGCGACCGACCTGCCCTCGCTGCGCAATCAGGTTAAAGAAGCCGGGCGCGAGCTTGCGGCCGATATGGCGACCGACGTTCTCATCATCGAGGACGAGGCCTTGATCGCCATGGATCTCGAGCGTCTGGTCGAGGAGCTCGGTCATCGCGTGATCGGCGTCGCGCAGACGCACAGCAAGGCGATAGCGATCGCGCGCGCCCATGCGCCCGGCCTCATCCTCGCCGACATCCATCTCGCCGACAACAGCTCGGGCCTCGATGCCGTCAACGAGCTGTTGGCGAGCTTCGAGGTGCCGGTCATCTTCATCACCGCCTATCCGGAGCGGTTCTTGACCGGCGAGCGTCCGGAGCCGGCCTTTCTCGTCGCCAAGCCGTTTCAACCCTCGGCCGTTTCCGCGGTCATCAGCCAGGCGCTGTTCTTCGAGCGCAACGCGCGCCGCGGCGATCGCCGGGCGACTGCCTAAGAGCATTTAACATCAAGCTTTAAGAATTCGTCACGCAACCATTCAACGAGATGCGCGTTTTCCAGCGCGGGCATCCGCAATCTCAATTCAGCGTTGGCAGTTGAGTTCCTTAAAGTTCGAGCGTCAGCCGCGTTCTGGAAGCCTTTGGTCCAGGACGGACCCACGCCCCGAATGGAGATCGATCATGGCCAATATCTTCAAGTTTGGGATCGAGGAAGAATTCTTCCTGGTCGACGCCGACACCAAGTCGGCGGCGCGCGCCATGCCGGCGGCCTTCCTCGCGGCCGCCAAGAAGGCGACCGTCGGGCAGGTCTCAGGCGAATTGCTGCAGGCGCAGATCGAGATCGCGACGCTGCCGCACACCGACATGGTGACCGCGCGCGAGGAGCTGCGTTTCCTGCGGCAGACCGTCGCCAGCGTCGCCGCCGAGCACGGGCTCGCGATCCTCGCCGCCGGCACCCATCCGACCGCGGCCTGGCGGGACATGCAGCAAACCGAGTCCGAGCGCTATGACGCGGTCATGGACGACCTGCAGATGATCGGCCAGCGCAACATGCTGTGCGGGCTGCACGTGCATGTGGAGCTGCCCGATCCGGACGAGCGCGTCGACGTGATGACGCGCATGCTGCCCTATCTGCCGTTGTTCGTGGCCCTGGCGACGTCCTCGCCGTTCTGGCACGCGCGGCCGACCGGGCTCAAGGGCTATCGGCTCGCCGCCTATGACGAGCTGCCGCGCACCGGCGTGCCCGAGCTGTTCCGCACCAAGGAGGAGTTCGACGCTTATGTGGCGGCGCTGGTGCGCGCCGGCGTGATGGAGGATGCAAGCTTCGTGTGGTGGGCGATCCGCCCGTCGCTCAAGCATCCGACGCTTGAATTGCGGGCGCCCGACTGCTGCACGCTGGTCGAGGATTCGGTCGCGATTGCGGCGCTCTACCGCGTGCTGGCGCGCTACCTGACGCGCAATCCATTGCACAATGCCGAGATCGACGCGGTTGCCCGCGCGATCGCGGTCGAGAACAAATGGCGGGCGCAGCGCTACGGCGTGCGCGGCACGTTCGTGGGCGATATGGGCGCGGTCAGCGTCGCCGAAACGCTCGATCAGCTGATCGAGGACGTTGCGCCCGACGCCGCGGCGCTCGGCTGCCTGCGCGAGCTCCTGCGCTGCCGCACCATCGCGCGCGGGGGCACCTCGGCCGACACGCAGCTCGCGGTGTTCGACGCGCATCGCAGCGGCAGCCCGGCGCGCGCGCTGCGGGCGGTAACCGACTGGATCGCGGCCGCGACCTTGCAGTGAAGACAGGCAAGCAAGGCCTGCGGCGATGTCTTCACCTTGCGGTAGACAGTTTGCGCTACAATGGGCGCATGAGCTGGATCGACCAACGCCCCGATGATGCGATGGACGGCGCCTTCACGGCGGTCGGGCCAGAAAGCGTGCGCACGGTCGAGCCGGCGGTCTTCCGCGAGGCCATGAGCCGGCTCGGCGCCGCCGTTCACGTCATCACGACCGCGGGGCCTGCCGGTAAGGCCGGAACCACGGCGACCGCGGTCTGCTCGGTGACCGATGCGCCGCCGACCTTGCTCATGTGCCTCAACCGGCGCAGCCAGACCAATCCGGCCGTGCTCCAAAACGGCGTGTTCTGCGTCAACACGCTTGGGCACGGCGGCGCCGAGATCGCCGACCTGTTTGCCGGCCGCACCGGCGTCCAGGGCGCCGATCGGTTCGTGGGGGGCGAATGGTCGGTGCTGGCAACCGGCAGCCCGGTTCTGACGACGGCCGCGGTGGCGTTCGACTGCCGGCTCATCGAGGTACGCGCGGTCGGCAGCCACAATGTATTTTTCGGCGCCGTGGAGATGGTGCGGCCCGGCCCGGGCGGTCCCGTGCTCGTCTATCACGAGCGCGCCTACAAGCGCGTGTAGCTTTTTTAGACAAAACGGCGGCCTGATGATTTATTCCGCGGGCCGGAATTCTTTACAATTCGCGCCGAAATCGGGCCAAAGTCTTGGCCAATTGATTGCCGCCAGCGCGAACTCTTTTCATTTCTCGGCGTTTACCTCTCGGGCCGGGGCTACCCTGAACCCTCGAGGAGATCAGTCAATGAGCAATCCGAACAATCCCAATCAGAACCCCGGTCAGCAACAGGGCAATCCGCGCCCCGGCCAGCAGCAGCAGGGCGGCGGCCAGAAGCCCGACCAGCAGCATCAAGGCGGCGGCCAGAAGCCCGACCAGCAGCATCAAGGCGGCGAGCACAAGCCCGATCAGCAGCACCAGGGTGGCCAACAGAAGCCAGGGCAGGGCGGGCAGAAACGCTGAAGTCTCGAAAGAGCATTCTGAGAGAGAGAGCATTTAAAGGTGCATCTAAAGCTGTAGGCCGGGGGAGCCGCGCACGGCTCCCCCGCGGTTTGCTGTGGCCCTCGCGCCGGCTCCGTGACTTTCCGCCCTCGTATTGTCGCTCGCGGCTGCCGCGGAAGCCCCGCGTGCCCCATGCTCGATAAGGTTAACAAAGCGTTTCGATTGAGGTGGTGGCGGCCGGCAGGCTAGCTCCCTCCCATGGACGGCGTGCGCGCGTACGCCGCTGCCCAGCGGAGGATGCGATGCGACCCAGTCCCGGGCTCGGGCTCACCAATTTCGCCCTGGTATCGGCCTATTTCGTGCCGGCTTGGGGTCATGCGGCGCTGCGCGTCTTGACCTCGCCCTATAGCGGCCTCGAGGACCGCGCCCATTCGGTCACCGCCATCTATTTTCGCGATCTGTTCGACTTCGGGCTCGCCGGCCTGATCCGGACCTCGGAGCTGCTTGCCGGCCTGAAAATGGTGATCGCGGCCGCCTTCGTGGCCTATCTGATCGAGTTTGCCCGCGCGCTGGCGACGGGGCGGGAACCCAATCGCGAGACCGTGGATGTCGTGCTGCTGCTGGCGCTGACGGTCTGCGGCCTCTGGATCGTGCCGACCTTAAGGCTCGGCGATGCCGGCCTCATCCGCCTGCAGGCGACCGAGTTTCTGCTCCTGATCGGCGCCGCGATCGTGATCATGGTCGAACGCCAGATCGAGCGCGCTGTTGCGCCCGCCACGCAAGCACGGATGCTGGGCGAGCCGGCGCCAAATCTGCTCGATCAAGCCGCGTTGGTGACGCTCCCGGCCGTCCATGCGGCTTTGCCTTGATGGCGGGGCGTGCGCGCCACCACCGCCTCGATGAGATCGCCAAGCCGGTCGGCCCGCATCAGCCGCGGGTCGAAGCGCTCGCCTTCGCAGTGGTGCCGGAACAGCTCGGCATTGTCGTCGCAGCGCACCACGCAGGCCATCCACCAGGCGCCGAAACGCCGCGCCGGAACCGGCTGCATCTTGATCAGCTTCACCTCGCCATGGCGCGGGTCGCGTAGGATCCGCTCGAAGGTCGCGGTGACCGCGGCCTCCGGCCCTTCGAGCGCATGCGCAAACCATTTGTCGTCATGGATGAGCGCGCCGGTGATGTCATCGCGGCGATTGTTGGCGACCGACTCGATCAGAATGTCGTGAGCCCGCTCCTGGATCGGCCCGCCCAAGCGGTCGAGCAGGTTACGGCTGTAATAGGTCAAGCGAACGATGATCATGAGAGTGCCCCTCTGGTCCCAACGGGCGCAGGTGGGATAGGCCTCGCATGCTAACGCTTGCTGAATCGATGCTCGACTCCCCGGAGGTAATGTCAGGTAATCGTCCTGGGACAAAATCCGAGAACGCCTCGGGTGAGGCCCTGAGCGACGATGGTACCTACGCGCGCTTGCCGGTGCCGGCCCGCAGCGAGCCGATCAGCCGGTCGATGAAGGTCTGCGCGGCACCCTGGTAGGACATGGGCTCGAACAGCCGCGCGAGCGTCGGTCCGGAGAGATGCGTGGTCACCTGGGCATCATCGTTCAACACGTTCTGCAAGCTGCGCTTTTCTGCGACCGCCTTGCGGGTCGCCTCTTCGAGGATTTTCTGCGCCTCCTGCCGGCTGATCTTGCCGGAGAGCGCAAACGCGATCGCCTCCGCCATGATCAGCCCGTGGGTGGTGTCCACATTGGCGCGCATGCGGTCGGGATCGACCTCGATGCCCTGCGCCAGATCCGCGACCGCGCCGAGCGCACCGGAGGTCACGAGAAGAAGCGCCGGAAAGGTCGTCCACTCGGCCTGCCAGGCGCCGGCGGCGCGCTCATGCTCCTGGACCGCGCAGGCGAGGATCGCGCCGACCAGCGCCGGTGCGATCATGGCCGCGGTCACCGCCATGGTGGCGGCGGCACCAGGGGCGAGCTTGGCCCGGATGTCCGGGTTGGGCGGCGTCGCAGCGGCGCCGTCGCCGCCGGGCGGGCTCGGCGCGGGCTGCTCGAACACCTCCGCGACCTCGTTTTGCATGAGCAGCGCCATATCGCGGCCGATCTTGCCGCAGGTGCCCGCCAGGATGCCGAATGCGGCGGCGACTTCCATGAGCCGGTCGCGATGACTGTGCCAGGGCGCCTCGGGGGCCGGCAGATCGAGCAGGGCCGCCAGGCGGTCGGTGACGTCGAGACCTTGATCGCCGAGCGCGGCGAGCGTGCCGGCCGTGCCGCCGAACTGCAGCATCAGCGCGTCCCTACGCAGCCGCTTGAGCCGCTCGCGCGCACGTCCCAAGGCCGCCGCATAGCCCGCGACCTTGAGCCCGAACGGCATCGGCAAGGCATGCCGCAGCGACATGCGCGCCACCGAAGCGGTGCGGCGCTGGCGGCCCGCGAGCGCCGTGAAGGCTTCGATGGCCCGATTGAGGTCGCCGATCAGCGCGTCGATGGCGGCGCGCAGCTCCAGCACCAGCGCGGTATCGACCACATCCTGCCCGGCCGCGCCCCAATGGACGCAGCTCGCGGCTTGCGCATCGTTCTTGGCGACCTCGGCGGTGAGCGCCTTGACCAGCGGCACGACCAGATTGCCGGTGGCCGCGGCCGCTTCGGCGAGCGCGGCGAGGTCATAGTGCTCGGCCCGGCACGCGGCGGCGATCGGGTCGACCGCCGAAGCCGGGACCACCCCGACCGCCGCCTCGGCGCGCACCAGCGCAGCCTCGAAATCGAGCATGCGCTGCAACCGCGCGCGATCCTCGACGATCGCGCGCATCGCCGCGCTCGAAACGAGCGGCGGCAACAGCAGCGAAGGAGCAAGCGGATTGGTCATCAAGGAGATTGGTCATCAAGAAGATGGGACATCAAGCAAATTGCACATCGCGCCCATTGGTCTTGGAGGAGGCTTTTGGAGGAGACTTGGAGCCTGTAGGCTTAGAGCCTTGGCGCGCGCCGGGCGACGATATCCCTGATATCCTTAGCGCTCTCCATGCCCGCCGCCAACCCCCAAAGCAGCGGGCCAGGAGCGCGCCTGGCGTTTTCGAAATCGCTTTCCCCACGGTCGGTCAAGGCCTTATATCAAGCAATCAAAGCGAGGAGATAACGCGATGGCGATGACCATGACGGGCGAGGTTCAGCTGCCCGCGAGCCGCGAGACGGTTTGGACCAAGCTCAACGACCCGGACGTGCTCAAGGCCTGCATTCCGGGCTGCGAGCAGCTCGACAAGACCTCGGACAGCGAATTTGCGGCCATCGCCACCATCAAGGTCGGCCCCGTCAAGGCGCGCTGGAAGGGCAAGGTGAGGCTCTCCGATCTCGATCCGCCGAACAGCTACCGCATCTCGGGCGAAGGGGAGGGCGGCGTCGCCGGCTTTGCCAAGGGGGGCGCCAAGGTCTCGCTTGCCGACAGCGATGGCGGCACGCGCCTGTCCTACGACGTCGAGGCGCAGATCGGCGGCAAGCTCGCGCAGCTCGGGCAGCGCCTGATCAACGGCGCCGCCAAGAAGACCGCGGACGATTTCTTCCAGAAATTCGCGACCGCAGTGGCGGGGAATTCGCCCTGAGAGCATCGATCAATTGCCTGCCGGCAAGACCCCAATGCCCTTGACCGCACCTTCGGCGCGCGGCAAAGCTGCACCTTGTTCGGAGGCCGCCCGCGGGGCAAAATAGACCTGATTTCTGCCCCTTTCTGCCGCCGGTTCCATTTGACAGTAGCATTGGTGGCGTAAAAAACGGCGGCGTAGCGACAGGTCGTTCGGCCTGATTTCGAGGAGGAATGCCATGGCAGCCGTCGCGATGACGGTGAACGGCAAAGCCGTCACCGGCGACATCGATCCGCGCACGCTCCTGGTGCAGTATCTGCGCGAGGATCTGCGGCTCACCGGAACCCATGTGGGTTGCGACACCTCGCAATGCGGCGCTTGCGTGGTCCATGTGAACGGCAAGGCCGTCAAGTCCTGCACCGTCTTTGCGTGGCAGATCGACGGCGCGGAGGTCATGACGATCGAGGGCCTGGCGGCGCCCGACGGCCCGCTGCATCCCATGCAGGAAGCATTCCGCGAGCATCACGGATTGCAATGCGGCTATTGCACGCCCGGGATGATCATGACGGCCGTCGACATGGTGAACCGCAAGGGTCACGATCTCGACGAGACCACCATCCGGCACGAGCTCGAGGGTAATCTCTGTCGTTGCACGGGCTACCACAATATCGTGAAGGCGATCGCGGCCGGCGCTCGCGCCATGGCGCACGATCAGGGCAAGGGGAAGCGAGCAGCGGAATAGCAGCGCAACGCGATAGTCGCGCGAGAGGAGACCGCCATGAGCGCAACGGGTATCGGCGCGTCGGTGCGTCGCAAGGAGGACCAGCGCTTCATCACCGGCCGCGGCCACTTCACCGCCGATCTCCACCGCCCGGGCGAGACCTATGCCTTTTTCGTCCGCTCCCCGCACGCCCATGCCAGGATCAAGAAGATCGACACCAAGGCCGCGGCCGCGATGCCCGGCGTGCTGGCGGTGCTGACCGGAGCCGAGCTTGCCGCCGACAAGATCGGCAGCCTCATCTGCGGCTGGCTGATCCATTCCAAGGACGGCTCGCCCATGAAGATGGCGCCGCATCCGGCGCTGGCGAGCGGCAAGGCCTGTCACGTCGGCGATCCGGTCGCGGTGGTGGTGGCCGAAAGCCTGTCGCAGGCGCGGGACGCGGCCGAGAAGGTCAAATGCGATTTCGAGGTGCTGCCGGCGGTCGCCGATCCGGCGAAGGCGCAGGCCAAAGGCGCGCCGCAGATACACGAAGCCGCGCCCGGCAACACGATCTACCAATGGCATCTCGGCGACCCCAAGGCGGTTGAGGCCGCCTTCAAGCTCGCCAAGCATGTGACCAGGCTCGATATCGTCAACAACCGGCTGGTGCCCAATGCCATGGAGCCGCGCGCCGCGATCGGCGAATACGATGCCGGCAACGACAGCTTCACGCTGTGGAACACGACGCAGAATCCGCATGTGGCGCGGCTGGTCATCTCGGCTTTCGTTGGCCTCACCCCCGAGCACAAATTGCGCGTGATCGCGCCCGACGTGGGCGGCGGCTTTGGCTCCAAGATTTTCATCTATCCGGAGGAGGTCGTCGCCTTGTGGGCGTCCAAGCGCGTCGGCCGGCCGGTCAAATGGATCGCCGATCGCAGCGAAGCCTTCCTGTGCGACGCCCATGGCCGCGACCACGTCACCCGCGCCGAAATGGCCTTCGGCGCCGACGGCAAGATCGCGGCGCTCAAGGTCAAGACCATCGCCAATCTCGGGGCCTATATGTCGACCTTCTCGTCGTCGGTCCCGACCTATCTCTACGCCACGCTGCTGTCCGGCCAATACCAGATCCCCGCGATCTATTGCGAGGTCGACGCGGTCTACACCAACACCGCGCCGGTCGACGCCTATCGGGGCGCCGGCCGCCCGGAGGCGACCTTCGTGGTGGAGCGCCTGATCGAGGTCGGGGCGCGCGAGCTCGGGATCGATCCGGTGGCGCTGCGGGCTGCGAACTTCATCAAGAGCTTTCCGCACCAGACGCCGGTGATCATGAACTATGACGCCGGCGACTATGCGGCTTCGCTCAAGAAGGCCCTGCAGATCGCGGATATCAAGGGCTTCGAGGCGCGCAAGCGTAAATCCGCGCA
The DNA here is from genome assembly GCA_036522235.1 of Xanthobacteraceae bacterium. Taxonomy (GTDB): domain Bacteria; phylum Pseudomonadota; class Alphaproteobacteria; order Rhizobiales; family Xanthobacteraceae; genus VAZQ01. The sequence goes on along the minus strand of DATDGG010000126.1, from coordinate 9,325 downwards.
TCACGGCCGGCTGCGCGGCCTCGGCTTCTCGACCTATATCGAAGCCTGCGGCATTGCGCCGAGCCAGGCGGTCGGCTCGCTCGGCTGCGGGGTGGGTTTGTGGGAATCCGCCGAGGTGCGGGTCAACCCGACCGGCTCGGTCGAGGTGCTCACCGGCTGTCACGCCCATGGCCAGGGCCACGAGACCACTTTCGCGCAGGTGGTGGCCGAGCGGCTCGGCATTCCGATTGCCAATGTGAGCATCGTGCACGGCGACACCGACAAGGTGCAGTTCGGCATGGGCACATACGGCTCGCGCTCGGGGGCGGTCGGCATTTCGGCGCTGGTCAAGGCGCTCGACAAGGTCGAGGCCAAGGCCAAGAAGGTCGCGGCCCAGATGCTGGAGGCGTCCGAGCGCGACATCGAGCTCAAGGACGGAAAGTTCACCGTCGCCGGGACAGACAAGTCGCTCGCCTGGGGCGAGGTCACCCTCAACGCCTATGTGGCGCACAAGTTCTCCGGCCAGGAGCTGGAGCCCGGGTTGAAGGAGGGCGCCTTCTACGATCCGGTCAATTTCACCTTCCCGGCCGGCTGCCATGTGTGCGAGGTCGAGGTCGATCCGGAAACCGGCGCCAGCGAAATCGTGGCTTGGACCGCGGTCGATGATTTCGGCACCGTGGTCAATCCGATGATCGTCGAGGGCCAGGTGCATGGTGGCGTCGCCCAGGGCGTCGGGCAGGCGCTCCTGGAAGGCGCCGTCTATGACCAGGCCGGCCAGCTGCTCAACGGCTCGCTGATGGATTATTGCATGCCGCGCGCCGACAATCTGCCGAGCTTCAAGGTCGCCACGGTCGTGACGCCGAGCCCCTCGAACCCGCTCGGCATCAAGGGCTGCGGCGAGGCGGGCGCGATCGCGGCGCCGGCCGCGGTGATCAATGCGCTGACCAATGCGATCGGTTCGGAGGCGCTGGCCATGCCGGCGACGTCGCAATCGGTCTGGTCGGCGCTGCAGAAGGCCCATCGCGCGGCCGCGTGAGGCGAGCGCGCATGAGATTTTGGAGGACGAAGGAATGTACGCATTCACCTTTCACCGGCCGACCACCGTGCGCCAGGCCGCCGGCCTGTTGGGCAAGCACGAGGAAGCCAAGCTCCTGGCGGGCGGCCACACGCTGATCCCGACCATGAAGCTGCGTCTCGCAGGCCCGCCGCAGATCATCGACATGTCGAAGATCGAGGGCCTCAGCGGCATCGAGGTCAAAGGCCGCTCGCTGGTCATCGGGGCGATGACGCGTCACGCCGACGTGGCGACCTCGCCGCTGGTGCAGCAGACCATCCCGGCGCTTGCCGGGCTCGCCGGCCGCATCGGCGACCCGGCGGTGCGCCATCGCGGCACCATCGGCGGCTCGGTCGCCAACAATGATCCCAATGCCGACTATCCGGCCGGGTGCCTGGGTCTCGGCGCCACCATCGTGACCAACAAGCGGCGCATCAAGGCGGACGACTTCTTCAAGGGCCTGTTCGAGACCGCGCTCGAGAACGACGAGATCATCACCAAGGTGATGTTCCCGATCCCTAAGAAGGCGGCCTATGTGAAGTTTCCCAATCCGGCCTCGCGCTATGCGCTGGTTGGGGTGTTCGTGTCGAAGCGCGGCGCCGATATCCGCGTGGCGGTGACCGGGGCCGGCGCCAGCGGGGTGTTCCGCGTCGCCGCCTTCGAGGAGGCGCTCAAGAAACGCTTCGGCGCCAAATCGCTCGAAGGGCTTTCGATCCCGGCCGACGGCATGGGCAGCGACATCCACGGCAGCGCCGAGTATCGGGCGCACCTGGTCGGCGTGCTGGCCCGCCGCGCGGTCGCGGCGGCGGTGGCCGGCTGAGCAACGCCTGTGGCGCGTTTGGTGGGCAAAGGCGTGGAACGCGCCGTGCCCACGTCAGGCGTTGCGGTGGGCACGCGCGGATAACCGGCGTGCCGATATTTGTTGCGCCTCGGCCGCGCTTTGCCCACCCTACGGCCGTCGTAAACCTTGTTGTACGCGCATGCCTGCGCAGACACTAAGCGCCGGGACAAGTCCGGTCACGACCCGGTAGATTGCCTCCCATGACCAAAACCACCGCGAAATCGCTGCCCGACTCGATCGACGCGACCCTCGGCCTCCTCGCCGCGGCCGACTACATGGCCGACCGCTCGCTCGCGACGGTGCTGTTCCTCGCGCTCAAGATGGGGCGGCCGCTCTTTCTCGAAGGCGAGGCGGGCGTCGGCAAGACCGAGATCGCCAAGGTGCTCTCCGCCACGCTGCGGCGCCGGCTCATCCGCCTGCAATGCTACGAGGGCCTCGACGTCGCGGCCGCGGTCTATGAATGGAACTATGCGGCGCAGATGATCGCCATCCGGGTCGCCGAGGCGCAGGGCGAGCACGATCGCGAGCGGCTCGAGCACGACGTGTTCTCGGAGCGCTTTCTCATCAAGCGGCCGCTGTTGCAGGCGCTCGAGCCCGATGCCGATGGTGCGCCGGTGCTGCTGATCGACGAGCTCGACCGCGCCGACGAGGCGTTCGAAGCTTTCCTGCTCGAAGTGCTCGCCGATTTCCAGGTCACGGTGCCGGAGCTCGGCACCGTGAAGGCCGCGCATCCGCCCATTGTCGTCATCACCTCCAACCGCACCCGCGAAATTCACGATGCGATCAAGCGGCGCTGCCTCTATCACTGGGTCGGCTATCCCAGTGCCGAGCGGGAATTGACCATCGTGCGCACGAAAGTGCCGGGCATCGGCAAGGCGCTGTCGCTCGAGGTGGTGCATTTCGTACAGTCCTTGCGCAAGCAGGATCTGTTCAAGGCGCCGGGCGTCGCCGAAACTCTCGACTGGGCTTCCGCGCTCGCCGAACTCGACGTGGTGGCGCTCGATCCCGCAACCGTCACCGACACGCTCGGCGTCCTGCTCAAATATCAGGACGATATCGCCCGCATCGAAGGCACCAAAGCCAAGGAGCTTCTGGAAGAATTGCGCGCCGAGGTACGGGCCGCGGAGTGAACATGGCGGACGCGGAAGGAAGGCTTGCGCAGAACATCCTCTACTTCGCCCGTGCGCTGCGCACCGCCGGCATTCCGATCGGGCCGGGCGCCGTGCTCGACGCGCTGGCGGCGCTCGCGGTCGCCGGCATCGGCACCCGCGAGGACTTCTACTGGACGCTGCATGCGGTGTTCGTAAAGCGCCACGAACACTCGTTGTTGTTCGATCAGGCGTTCCGCATCTTTTTTCGCAGGCGTGCCTTCCTTGACAAGCTGATGGCATCGCTGCTGCCGCGGGCGCAGGCGAGCGCGCCTGAGGAGCAAAAGCCCGGCGCGCAGCGGGTCGAGGAGGCGCTGCTCTCGAGCTTGCGGGAATTCGAGCGCGACGCGCAGGAGATCGAGGTCGACGCCCGCCTCACGGTTTCCGATCGCGAGCGGCTGCAGAAGAAGGATTTCGCCCAGATGTCGGCGGCCGAGATCGCGGCCGCCCGGGAAGCGATCAAGCGCTTGGTCCTTTCGCTCGATGAGGTGAAGACCAGGCGCCTCAAGCCTGATCGCCGCGGCCGGCTGATCGATATGCGCCGCACCTTGCGGGCGAGCCTCAAGGCCGGCGGTGCGGTGATCGACCTGAAATATCTCGGCGCTCGCCGCAAGCCGCCGCCGGTGGTTGCGCTCATCGACATTTCGGGCTCCATGAGCCAGTACACGCGGCTGTTTCTGCATTTCCTTCATGCCGTGACGGATGCGCGCAAGCGCGTGTCGACGTTCCTGTTCGGCACGCGCCTCACCAACGTGACCAGGGCGCTCAAGGCCAAGGACCCCGACGAGGCGCTCGCGGCCTGCGCGGCGAGTGTCGCCGACTGGTCGGGCGGCACCCGCATTGCCGCTTCCCTCATGGCCTTCAACAAGCTGTGGGCGCGCCGCGTCCTCACCCAGGGCGCGATCGTGCTGCTCATTACGGACGGCCTCGAGCGCGATCCCGACGATCGCCTGGCATTCGAGATCGATCGCCTGCACCGCTCCTGCCGGCGCCTGATCTGGCTCAATCCGTTGCTGCGCTTTTCCGGTTTCGAGGCCAGGGCCAAAGGCATCCGCACCATGCTGCCCCATGTTGACGAATTGCGCCCGATCCACAATTTGGAGTCCATGGCGGAGCTCGTCCGCGCGCTGTCCGGAAAGGGCAGCGGTGATCCAGGTGCCTGGTTGCGGAAGGTGGCGTGAGGGGAGCGTTGCGGCAGTCAAAACGGGCCGCAATACCTATATTCTATGTGATACGACGACTGACGGAGAAGCACCCATGAGCATGCTGGCGCGCGACGAAGATATCCTCAAGGCAGCCGAGGACTGGCGCAAGGCCGGGCGCGGGGTGGCGCTGGCTACCGTGGTCGAGACCTGGGGCTCGGCGCCCCGGCCGGTCGGCTCGAACCTCATCATCGATGATCAGGGCAATTTCCTGGGCTCGGTCTCGGGCGGCTGCGTCGAGGGCGCGGTGGTGACCGAGGCGCTCGACGTGATCGACAGCGGCAAGCCGAAGACGCTCGAATTCGGCGTCGCCGACGAGACCGCCTGGGAGGTCGGGCTCTCCTGCGGCGGCACCATCCGGGTCTATCTGGAGAAGGTCGAATAGGCATGAATATGGGAGTCTTGGTCACGGCAGTTCCCGCGAGGCGCCCGTGAAGCTCGCCATCCTCTCCGCGCTCAACGGCGAGCGCGCGGCGCGGTGCGCCGCGGTCGTGGTCACGGAGGTCGAGACCGGCGCGCAGCGCCTGGTCAAGGGCGCTGACGTGGCCAGCGATCCGCTTAAGGAGCTTCTGGAAAAGCACCTGCGCATGGGCAAGAGCGGCATGGCCGAGAGCCCGCAGGGCCGCGTGTTCCTGACCGTCTATGTGCCGCCGCCGCGGCTCGTCGTCACCGGCGCGGTGCATATCAGCCAGGCGCTGACCCCGATGGCCAAGCTCGTCGGCTACGACGTCACCATCGTGGACCCGCGCACCGCCTTTGCCAGCCCCGAGCGCTTTCCCGACGTCAAGCTGATCGCCGATTGGCCGGACGCGGCGCTGCCGCCGCTCGGGATCGACCGTTACACCGCCTTCGTTGCGCTTACGCATGATCCCAAGATCGACGATCCGGCGCTGACCCATGCGCTCAAGCGCGATTGCTTCTATATCGGCGCGCTCGGCTCGAAGAAGACCCATGCCCGGCGGATCGAGAGGCTCAAGGCGCAAGGCATCGCTGACGCGGAGCTCGCCCGCATCCATTCCCCGATCGGCCTTGCCATCGGGGCGGTCTCGCCGGCCGAGATCGCGGTCGCGATCATCGGCGAGATCACGGCGCGGCTGCGGCTGCCGGCGGAGAAGACGTTATGAAGTTCGGCGCGGTGCCGGTCGGGGAGGCCGAAGGCGGGATCGCGGTTCACTCGATCCGCAAGGACGGCCTGGTGCTCAAGAAAGGCACCGCCATCGGCAAGGCCGAGGTCGCGGCGCTGCGGGCAGTCGGTGTCGCCGAGATCGTGGTGGCGCGGCTCGAGCCAAGCGACGTCGCGGAGGATGAAGCCGCCGCCGCGATCGCGGCCGCGGTCGCGGGTGCGGGCATCCGCATCGACCGCGCCTTCACGGGGCGCGCCAATATGTTCGCCGAGGCTGCCGGCCTGCTGGTGGTCGACAAGGACGCGATCGACCGCCTCAATCTGGTCGACGAATCGATCACCTTCGCGACGCTTGCGGCCTACAAGCCGGTGGTGGCGGGCGAGATGATCGCGACCGTCAAGATCATCCCGTTCGCGGTGGCGCGTTCCGCGCGCGACGCGGCGCTGGCTGTGGCGCGCGCACCATTGATCGCGGTCGCGCCCTATCGCATCCGCAAGATCGGCGTGGTCTCGACCGTGCTGCCGGGGCTCGCCGGCAAGGTGGTGGAAAAGACCCTCAAGGTGACCGAAGAGCGCCTGGCGCCGGCCGGCGCCGCGATCATGGCGGAGCGGCGGGTGCCGCACGAGCAGGGTGCGCTCGCCAAGGCGATCGATGAAGTCTTGAAGCAGGGCGCCGAGCTCGTGATCGTGTTCGGCGCCTCGGCGATCGCCGACCGGCGCGACGTGATTCCGGCGGCTGTCGAAGCCGTCGGCGGGCGCATCGAGCATTTCGGCATGCCGGTCGATCCCGGCAATCTTCTCCTGGTCGGCGACGTGCGCGGCCGCCCGGTGGTCGGCGCGCCGGGCTGCGCGCGCTCGCCCAAGGAGAACGGGTTCGACTGGGTCCTCATGCGCTTGCTCGCCGGGCTCGATGTGCCGCGCGAAGCCATCACCGGCATGGGGGTCGGCGGCCTGCTGATGGAAATCGTCACCCGGCCGCAGCCGCGCGACGAGCCGCTGGCGGCCGGCGCGCGGTCGATCGCCGCCATCGTGCTGGCGGCGGGGCGCTCGACCCGCATGGGTGGGGCGAACAAGCTCGTCGCCGAGATCGCCGGCAAGCCGCTGGTGCGCATCGCCGCCGAGCAGGCGCTCGCCTCGCGCGCCAAGCCCGTCATCGTGGTGACCGGCCATCAGCACGAGCGCGTCGAGGCGGCGCTCGCCGGCCTGCCGGTCAAGCTCGCGCACAATCCCGATTTCGCCGATGGGCTCGGTACCTCGCTGCGCGCCGGCATCACCGCCGTGCCGGCAGGCGCCGACGGCGCGGTCATCTGCCTCGGCGACATGCCGCAGGTCGATGCCGACCTGATCGACCGGCTCATTGCCGGCTTCGCGCCCGAGCGTGGCGCGCTCGCGGTCGTTCCGACCATCCAGGGCAAGCGCGGCAATCCGGTGCTGTGGTCGCGCCGCTTCTTTCCCGATCTGATGACGATCGAGGGCGACGTCGGGGCCCGTAACCTGATCGGCCGCTATGGCGAGGCGGTGATCGAGGTGCCGGTCACCGGCAAGGCCGCGTTCACCGACGTCGACACCCAGGAGGCGCTCGCCGGCATCAAGGCCGAGATCGAGCGGGGGTAAGCTGATTGGAAGGCACAGGCGCGGTCAGAAGCCCCAGCCTTTCTTTGACTGGGGCCCTGACGTCTGATCCGAGTTCAGCGGCCGGAAAGGAAGGCGTTCACTCCCCCCAGGTCCACCGAATGATATTGCGCGTAGGGCTGCGGCTGGTTGCCGGAGAGGAAGCGGTTCGCGCCGCTGAGGTTCACCGACGCATAGCCGTCATAGGGCTGCGGCTGGTTGCCGGAGAGGAACCGGTTCACGCCGCCGAGGTTCACCGAATGATAGCTGTGGTAGGGCTGCGCCGGGTTCCCGGAGAGGAGCCGGTTCACCCCACCCAGCGAAACCGAGGAGCTGGAGGTCTGAGCTTGGCTCTGGGCGATGAACCGATTGACGTTGGCGAATTTCGTGAAGTTCCCCGCCGAGGCCGACGTTCCGGTTCCCGCCAGAACCGCGCTGGCGACGACGGTGCAGGCCGCGATGGCAGAGAAGCGATGGACGAGAGAGGGCATGGCAACCTCCTGAGCTGACTGCCGGAGCGCCGATCGCCGCGGCATGTTCAGGAGGGTAAGGAAGGCTCGTCCATCGCGATGTGATGGCCAACACGAAATGTTCGATCAGGCTACCCTCCCGACATATTCGGCGAGCCGGTCGAGGGTCTCCCCCCATCCGGTGCGCGCCGCCTGCCGTTCACGCCTGACGGCATCCGTGGCGGTCCCCTGCGGTGGCAGGATCTGCTGGAGGATGTCGAGCGCAGTCTTGCCGTGCCGATCGGCGAACGTGACGGTCGTCAGGATCACCGTGTCGAGGGGCCAATCCGGAATCATCGGATGCGCCGCCGCGCGCCCGTCCGAGTCGACGAAGGACAGCGAGAACACCAGCCGCTCCGGCGCGACGACCTCGCGATAGACGCCTTTGACCCAGACCTCGGTGCCGTCGTCGAGGCGGTGGCAGAAATGGAGCGTGCCGCCCGGCCGAGGCTCGATATTGCAGAACGGCAGCGTGACCTGTCTTGGTCCAAACCACTGCGCGAGGTGCTCCGCCTCGGTCCACATCTTGAAAACGAGCGCGCGTGGCGCGTCGATCAGGCGGGTGAGTTTCAAGTCGGCATGCGCTTCGGCGCGGGCGAGGTTATCTGCCATGCTTGCCTCCCTTCTCGGACAAGGTCTTGACGTAGGCTTCCAATCGATCGAGGCGCTGCTCCCACACCAGCCGCTGCCGGCCGATCCAGTGCTCGACGATCGCGAACGCGACCGGCTCCAGATGGCAGGTGCGCACCCGCCCGGCCTTTTCCGAGCGGACGAGGCGGCTTTCCTCCAGGACATCGAGATGTTGCAGGACCGTCGGCAGCGCCATGGCGAGCGGCTTGGCGAGCTCGCTCACCGAGGCCGGACCGCGACAGAGCCGTTGCACGATGGCCCGCCGGGACGGATCGGCCAGCGCATGGAACACGCGGTCGAGGGCGGCGCTATTGTTAGTCATGTGACTAAGTATATGTCGCGAGCGATCGCGCCGTCAACGATAATTCGTAAAATGCCTAACTATTGACGGTGGCCTGGTCGAACGGACGCCGGCAATTGTGGATAGGGCCGCGGCCATCGATCTTGCACTTCGATTGCCGGGCCGCCGTCGCGCGACAGTTTCGCGATCGATTCACAATTCCGTTCACCAAGTTGCAACGCTTCGCGGGTAGAGTCGTGACGTTCCTCTGGGCAGGGGCTTTCATGACCCGCTTTCGTCAGGCTTGCGCGCGCATCGGCGTCGCGGCGAGCCTCCTGTGCGCGAATGTCTCGGGCGCTGATTGGGCGCAGGCCGCGGGTGCGCTCGCGATCGGCCAATGCGGCGCCTACGGTCTGTCCTACGACTATGATCAGGTCGACGCCGCAACCGCCGCCGCGCTCGGCCAGTGCTCGGGCGAATGCAAGGTCGCGACCTCCATGCGCGGCAATTGCGCCGCGCTGTCGATCGACATACGCAATACCTGCGGGGCCTACGGCTACGCGGCCGCGCCCCGGCTCGGGCAGGCGCAGAACACGGCGCTGCGCTATTGCTACCGCAATGGCGGCAAGGACTGCGTCATCCGCGCCTGGGTTTGCGACGCCAAAGGCTGATGCCAGCCCAAAGGCTGATACCAGCCGGGGGCTGACGCGAGCTTATCCCCAACACCACTGTAAATTGATGATCCGTTCCGCTAGGCTCGCCTTGTACGAGTGGCGGGGCGGCGATGTCGGATGCGGTGATCCCGGTCGGACGGCTCGGTTCGGGCGCGGGATCGCCGAGGCTGTTCGGCGCGCTGGCGGATCGCCTCGCCGCCGAGGGCGACCGCCGCCTGCTCTGGCTGCCGGTCTTCTTCGGCGCCGGCATCGGCCTCTATTTCGCGCTGACATT
>DATDGG010000125.1:0-12082 GCA_036522235.1 Xanthobacteraceae bacterium | reverse complement strand
GGCTATGGCCAGATCAAGCCGACCGGCGTCGTCGACACCGAGACGCGTGCGGCCATCGAAAAGTTCGAACGCGAGCGCAGGCTGCCGATCACCGGACAACCCTCGGAGCGGGTGGCGCGCGAGCTCAGCGGGCTGACCGGCCGCCCGCTCGACTAGTTTAAGCGCGATGCGCCTCAAATCCGCGATCTGGGTGGCGGCCTATCTGCGCCGCTGCAATCTTGAAGGCGCCTTTGCGGCGGTGCGGCGGCGCGGCGCCGAGGACGCCGGCGCGATCTTCATCAAGCTCAATCGCCTGGACGGGACCGCGGAGCTGTTCGGTCCGGCGCCGCAATCCGCGTTCGACGAGGCGCAGCCGAGCGATCGCGCGTTCAGCCCCTGCGTCAAGGAGCAGCCGGCGCCGGAAGCCAAGATCGAGGAGCGGATCGTTCGCGAGATCCGTTTCGATCCGGACGCCTGGGTGCTGGAGGTCGAGGACCGCGCCGGTCGCCATTTCCTGGAAACGGTCGTGGCGTGAACCGCTTCAGCGGCTCAGGCTGCGTGTGCGAGGCTCGCGGACCAACGGACGGCGTGCGGGGAGGGGCGTTGCGGGCCGGCCGAGATCGGGCGGGGGCCGGCGCAAGACGCTCGGCGGCCGCGGCGTTTCCTGCTCGCGCGGCTCGGCCTCCCGCCAGATCGAGACCAGGCACAGCGCCGCCTCGATGCTGATCTCGTCATAATGGGTCGCAAGCTCATAAACCCGCCGCACCGATTGTCCGATGCGCGGATTGACGAATAGGAGAATGCGTTCCAGGACCGCGCGCGGCGCCGCCAGGGCCTTGGCGACCACCACGATCGGCTCGCCCAGATCATCGCGCGCGATCTGCCGCGCCAGGTGGCTGGAAATCCCGAATGCCAGCTCGATCTCGCGCGCGAAGGCGTCGATATTGTGCGCCAACGCTGAGGTTTCGAGCCGCCCGACGATCTCCATTGCCCGCGCCTGCGGCACGCGCGGCGAAGCCCGGGCCGTGCAATCGAGATTCATCAAGATGAGGCGGCGTTCCGCGGCGCCGGCGGAAAAGAACAGCTCGCTCAGCTCGGCGGCCTCTGCGCCTTCCGTGGGCGGGCGGTCGCCCGTCCGGATCGCGATGGGCGGATCGGGGGCTTCCGGCGTGCTCGGGCTCGGCCGGATCGCGACGATTGCGGCATGGGCCGCGCCGCAATCGAGCGCAATCGACTTAAGATCGGCCGGCGTCAGGCAAGGCGATTGCCGCAGGATCGGCTCGGCCACGTCGATGACGTCGCGCGCCAGCCGCAGGATCACCGCCCGCGGCGCCGCCGGATAGGGCGCAAGCCGCGCCGCGACCGCCGCCCGCGCCGCGACGTCGGTCGAGCCGATCAGCCGGAGCGCGAGCTCGGTATAATAGCGCTCGTCTTCCAGCGGATGGGTGGGCTTCTGCAGATAGAGATCGGTCAATACCCGCAGCAGCGTCGGTCGGATATCGAAGCCGTCCCTCCGACCATGGTCGAGCAGACCCTCGAGACTCGCGAATGTCGGCGGCGGCTTGACCATGGTCCCTGGCACGCGGAGGAGTTCGAAGCGATTCTACGCGCGCCGCGTTAGCAGGGCGTTAAGGAAAAATCCTCGTTAACGCCGTGACCCTCGAAATACACCGGGTCGGTGCAAAAATTGCGCATCACTTCGGCAAGAACGCCTCGGTGGTGAGCTTGCTCATGTCGGGGGCGCCGGGGAAGAGGCCGAGCTCGACGAAGGACGCCGACAGCACGTCGAGCGCCTTGGGATTGAAGCGGCCGGTCAGATTGAAGATCGGCATCAGCTCCTGGTAGTTGCGGCTGGCGACCGACCTCGACACGTCCGAGACGCGCTGCGCGATGGCGATCGTCTCATCTCGGTGGTCGCGCATGTATTGCACGCTGTCGAACCAACCGGCCAGGAATGCGCGCACCGCATCCGGATTGGTCTCGATCAGTTTGTTGCTCGCGTAGATGACATGGACGTGGAAGTCCTTGATGCGGTCGCCGAACCGCACGAGTATGCGGCCGACGCCATCCTCCTCGAGCCTGAACACCGTGCTCGATTCGGTGACGATCCCGTCGATCTGGTTGGTCTTGAGCGCGGCCGCCTGCGCGGTCGTGGCGCCGAGCGTGGCGATCTTGATGCCGTCGGCGCCCCAGCCGTGCGAGCGTGACAGCTGCTGCGCCAGCCAATAGGTGAGCGAGCCCGCGGTCGAGACGCTGAGCGTGCGTCCCTTGAGGTCGTCCTCGGTCTTGACCGGGCCGTCGCTGCGCACCACCACCATCATCGTACCTGGAGCGTCCGCAAGCGCCGCGACCGCGCGCATGGGGGCACCCTTGGCCACGAAAGCAAGCGTGGGGCCGCCGCCGAGCGCAATATCGACCGCGTCGGCCGCCAAGGCCTGCAACAGCCGCGCGTCGCCGGCAAAATTGCTGATCTCGACGTCGAGGCCGCGCTTCTTGAACAGGCCGGCCGCGGCCCCGACATCGACTGGCACGAACGCAAAGGTCTGTGCCTGCGCCTTGCCGACGCGGATCTTCGTCTGCGCCTGCGCCGTGCCGGCGCACACCGTGCCGGCGAGAAGTGCGCCGAGCAGCGCGATGATCATGCTGTGCCGTGACATGGGATGGCTTGCCTTGTCGGGATCGCTCCCAAGCCTGTAGGACACTCACGATACCACCAATTTCCCGAAACCGCCGCCCAGGCTTGACAGCCTGCCGGGGCCACGGGAAGGCTTGCGGCCCAGCGCCTGCGCCGAAGGAGAAGCCCGATGACCATTGCTGCCCGTCATTTGCCCTGGATCGGCGGCGCCGCCGATGTGGCGCCCGACGCGACCTTTTCACCGCTGGTGTCGCCGATCGACGCGACGGTGGCTTCCGAAATCGTGGAATCCGATGCCGGCATCATCGATGCCGCGGTCAGGCACGCGCATGCGGCCTATGTGAAGCATCAGGATGAGACCGTCGCCAAGCGCGTGGAATGGCTGATGGCGGCGGCCGATGCGACCGACAAGATCGAAGCCCAGCTCATCCGCTCGCTCATCCGCGTCATCGGCAAGCCCAAGCGTGCCGCGACCTTCGAGGCCAAGCGGGCGGGCGCCTTTATCCGCGCCTGTGCGGCGCAGCTGCCCCATCTCAATGGCGAGGTGCTGCCGCTCGACGCGATGGCGGCCGGCGCCGGCCGCTTCGGCTTCACCACGCGCCTTCCCTATGGGGTGGTGGCCGCGATCACGCCGTTCAACGGGCCGGTCAACCTCCTGGTGCAGAAGCTCGCGCCCGCGCTCGCCATGGGCAATGCGGTCGTGGTCAAGCCTTCGCCGCCCGGAACTGAAGTGGCGCTGCTGCTGGCGGAGGCGGTCAAGAAAGGCGGCTTGCCCGACGGGCTCTTCAACGTGGTGCCGGGCGGACGGCAGACCGCGCTCCTGTTGGCCGCGCATCCGCTCGTCGGCGCGCTTACCGTGACCGGCAGTACCGCGGCCGGACATGAGCTTGCGCGCGCGGCCGGCGCCAAGCGCTTTGTCGCCGAGCTCGGCTCCAATGCGGCCAATATCGTCTGCGCCGATGCCGATCTCGCCGACGCGGCGACCCGCATGGCGGGCGCCGCCTTCGAGGCGAGCGGCCAGCAATGCATCTCGGCCCAGCGGGTGATCGTGGAGCAGTCGGTTTACGAGAAATTCCTGGAGCTGTTCGTGGCGGCTGCCAAGAAGCTTAAGGTCGGCGATCCGGAAGATCCGGCGACTGACGTTGGCCCGATGATCAGCGCCGCCGCCGCCGACCGCGTGGAGCAGATGATCGCCGATGCGGTCGCCAAGGGCGCCCGTCTGGTGCTCAAGCCCGACCGCCGCGGCTGTATCCTGGGGCCCGCGATCGTGGCGGACGCGCCGGCGCAGGCGCGCCTGATGAGCGAGGAAGCGTTCGGTCCGGTCGTGGTGGTGCAGCCGGTCGCCAATGTGGACGCGGCGCTGGCGCTCGCCAATTCCTCCGAGTTCGGGCTGCAAGGCGCCTGCTTCACGGCGAGCCTGGAGACCGCGTTCAAGGTGTCGCGCAAGCTGCGGGTCGGTTCGCTCTGGATCAACGAGGCGAGCCGCTTCCGGCTCGACACCTATCCGTTCGGCGGGGTCGGCTCGAGCGGCTTCGGACGCGAGGGTGTCCGCTACGCCATGGAAGAAATGTCGCAATGGAAATTCACCGGGATTCGCCTCAACCCGAAATGAGTTTGATCCGGTCGGCCTGATTTTCATGCGGCGGGCCGATCCATGCGCGCTGCGCATATCAAGTTTGTGCGGCGCACAACATCGTCGGATCGAAAATCCTCTTCTCGCCGCCTGCAGCCGTCTAAAATTCCAAATAACGTAATGATTATAAGATTTTTATCTCGGCGCCGGGCGCTGCCGCGGCGCCCGAATCTCCAAATCAAAAAATTGTGCGTTGCGATATCGCGGTCCGCGAATATCTCAGGACCGCGAACGGGGCGAAAAAAATGACAGATGGAGATTTCGAAATGTTGACCAAGACCAAGGCCGTCCTCGCGGCGGCGCTCATCCTCGGCACGGCCTCCGCGGCGCTGGCGAGCGACAATTCGGGTGAATATACCGGTGGTTTCGTCGTCCCCGGCAACGCGGCCGTCAATCCGGTCTACCACCCGCGCTGGTTTCCCAACGCTGCCAACACTGCCAACACTGCCAATGGCGGCAAGGCCTACGGTTTTGTCCCCGCGACAAAGTCGGGGCCCCATGTTTCGCAGGACACGATCGAGGGGAGCAACTATCGGGATCGCTAAGGCGATCTCCGAATCCTCGCTTCTCTAGCAGGAACCAAAGCCCGGCCATTTGGCCGGGCTTTGACTTTGGCAATCTCATTGGCCGCCCGGTTCGGGTACGCGGCGCTTGTGCCGCGGGAATTTCTTGACCGGCTGGTCCGTGTGAGTATGCGCCAGCGCAGAGCTGAGCGGCGGCGGGCTTGCGATCTGGAGGTTGGGGGCGGACGACCGTGGTTTCGGGAGCGAGGGCGAGCGGACCAGATCCTGCGGATTGCTGGCGCCGGGCAAGGTCATATCGTTGGGATTGTTGCGGCGGGTCATGTCGTTGGGATTGCTCGGATTGACGCCCGGCGGATAGCCTTGCGCCAGGGCGAGGCTGCCGGAGATAAGGACAATCGCGATTGACGAGCAGATTGTTTTCATTGTGCGCCTCGTTTGAACGCCCAGCCGGAGACGGCGATTTTCTCGGTTGGCTTGCGGCCTGAAATTGACATAGGTAGCAGGGCCTGCCGCCACAACATCCGCGAACCGTCGTGGACGGCGAACCGTCATGGACGGCGAACCCGCATGGACGAGAAGCGCCGGACAAATGCCTTCGTGGGCAGCCCGGTGGAGCGCATCGAGGACCTGCGCCTGCTCAGGGGTCGCGGGCAATATGTCGACGATCTCACCCGCGACGGGCTCTTGCATGCGGTGATCCTGCGCAGCGCGGTCGCGCATGGGCGCATCCGGTCGATCGATGTTGCCGCCGCGCGGGCGCGGCCCGGCGTCGTCGCGGTGATCACGGCCGCCGATATCGGCGAGACGGTGCCGACCATTCCGCTGCGGCAGGAGCCGTTGCCGGCGCTGCTGCAATATCAGCAGCCGGTCATCGCACACCGCAAGGTCCGCTATGTGGGCGAGCCGATCGCGGTCGTGGTAGCGCAGAGCGCAGCGCTCGCGGAGGACGCATTGGAGGCGATCGTCCTCGACATCGCGCCGCTGCCGGCGGTCGCCGACCGCGCCACCGCCCGCGCCGGTGACGTGCTCCTGTTCGAGGAGAGCGGGACCAATCTCGCCAGCACGATCACCGCCGTCCGCGGCGATGCGGAGCGCGCCTTCCGCGAAGCGCCTTACCTCCGCCGCGAGCGGTTCAAGGTGCAGCGGCACTCGGCTGTGCCCATGGAGCCGCGCGGATTGCTGGCCGAATGGGATGCGGCGCGCGAGCGGCTGACGGTTTCCGGCGCCGCCAAGGTAGCGTTCCCCAACCGGCGCATGCTGGCGAAAATGCTGAGCATTCCGGAGCCCTCCATTCGCATGCTGGAATATGACGTCGGCGGCGGCTTCGGGGCGCGCGGCGAGTTCTATCCGGAGGATTTCCTGGTCCCGTTCGCGGCGCGGCTGACCGGGCGTCCGGTCAAATGGATCGAGGATCGGCGCGAGAATCTCCTGGCCGGCAACCATGCCCGCGACGCCGAGTGCGAGCTCGAGATCGCCTGCGACCGCGACGGCACCATCCTCGGCCTGCGCGGCGCGGCCTTTACCGATCTCGGCGCCTATCTGCGCACGGTCGGCGCCACCGCTTCGCGCAACATCGCCCAGGTGATGTCGGGGCCCTACAGCATTCCGCACGTCCGTATCGATGTTTCGTTGCTGATGACCAACAAGACGCCGTCAGGGACCTATCGGGGCCCCGGACGCTTCGAGGCCGATTTCTTCCGCGAGCGGATGATCGACATTGCGGCGCGCGATCTCGGCCTCGATCCGGTCGCGATGCGCGCCCGCAACCTGATCGCGGAGAGCGAAATGCCCTATCCGCTGGCCAGGATTCTGGTGCTCGATATCGAGACCGCGTGCGACAGCGGCGACTATGGCGCCACGCTCGAGCGCTGCCTCGCCGATTTCGGCTGGGCCGCGAAGGCGCCGCTGCAAGGCGCCTTGATCGACGGCCGCTATAACGGTCTCGCGGTCGGCTGTTACATCGAAGGCGGCGCGTCGGGGCCGAAGGAAAACGCGCGGCTCAAGCTCGAAGGCGACGGCACGGTATCGGTCTTCGTCGGCTCGTCTTGCGTTGGCCAGGGGCTCGAGACCGTCTTTGCCCAGATCGCCGCCGATGCGCTGGAAATCCCGATGGACCAGATCAAGGGCGTGTTTCACGGCTCGACCGATCATGTCAGCGAGGGTTTCGGCTCCTACAGCTCGCGTTCGACCGTCATGGGCGGCTCCGCGATCGTGCTCGCCGCCGGCAAGCTGCGCGAGGCCATCCGCGCGGCGGCGGCGAAACGCCTGGGCTGTGCCGCCAAGGACATTGCAATCGATCACGGGGCGGCGGTCGGGCCTGCGCGCGCCACCATCGCCTTGCGGGACCTTGCCGCCGACGGCATCGCGGCCGAGGGCACTTATGCGAGCAACAAGCGCACCTACAGCTATGGCGCCCATGCGGCCCATGTGAGCGTCGATCCCAAGACCGGCCAGGTCGAGCTCATCGATTATGTGGCGGTGGAGGATGTCGGGCGCATCATCAATCCGTTGACCTTGCATGGGCAGACCGTCGGGGCCGTGGTGCAGGGGCTGGGCGGCGCGCTGCTCGAGCATTTCATCTATGACGCCGACGGCCAGTTGCTCACCGGCTCGCTTGCCGACTACCTGATGCCGACCGCGAGCGACTTTCCTTGCATCCGCGCGGTGGCGCTGGAGGAGAAGCCTGCGCCGCACAATCCGCTGGGCGCCAAGGGGGCGGGCGAGGGGGGCATCATCCCGGTCGGCGGCGTGATCGCCAACGCGGTCGCGGCCGCGCTGGCATCGCTGGCGGTCGAGCCCCGCGAGCTGCCGCTCACCCCGCCGCGGGTGTGGGAGCTGATTAAGGCCGCAAGTGTGTAGCCCGCATGGAGCGCAGCGGAATGCGGGGGCGGCGGCCCCGGATTACGCAAACGCTCCATCCGGGCTACGGAATGGCCGCAGGTCGAATGCGGGGGTGGTGGTCCCGGATTACGCAAACGCTCCATCCGGGCTACGGAATGGCCGCGGGTCGATCAGATTTTCGATAGCTCATAGGTCGAGGGCGCGAACATTTCCTCGACCGGCAGCCGCCTGACCGAGAGGTGCTGCTCGTGCGAGTAGCGCGCCAGCGTCTCCAGCACATGGGCGTTGTTCTCGACCCCGTAGCTCCAGAAATCCTCGCCCATGACGCGGCGCAGCCGGTCGAACTCGGCGACGCTCCACGGCAGCGAGGTCGCCAGATGCCCGATCTGCCCGAGCTCGTGCATGCACAGATTCTTGGCTTTGAGAAAGGCCTTGTAGACGCTGGCCGCGAGCCAAGGATGCCGCTCCACCAGCGAGCGGCGGATGCCGATCGCGTGCATGATCGGAAAGATATGCGTCTTGCGAAAATAGGCTTCTTCGGTCGCCGGATAGTCGCCGAACAGGCGTCCCACATGCGGCGCGCCGCGCAGGAAGCAGGACGGCGCCCGCGCGCTGATCAATCCATCGAGCTCGCCTTCGGCCAGCATGTCGGAGAGCGTGCGATGCGCCGGAATGGCCTGCAGGTCGATCTCGGGCGGCAGGCGGATCGCTGCGCGTTCGTCACGCCCTGGATCTTCGAGGCCGCCGCGCCGCCATTTGATGTCCGCCGGCACGACGCCGTATTCGTCCTTCAAGATGCCCCTGATCCAGACATTGGCGGTGATCTGATATTCCGGCAGCCCGATCGTCTTGCCCTTGAGGTCCTGCGGCTGGGTGATGCCGCGGTCGGCGCGGATATAGATGCCGCTGTGCCGGAACAGCCGCGACACGAATGCCGGGATCGCGATGTAGTGCGCATCGCCCCGCGCGCTGGTCATGATGTAGCTCGACAGCGAAATCTCGCTGATGTCGAATTCGCTGAACTTGAAGGCGCGGTGAAAGGCCTCCTCGGGCTCCAGCGGCACCGCCGTGATGTCGCAGCCCTCGACCGCGGCGCGGCCGTCGAAGATCGCGCGCGTGCGGTCGTAATCGCAGACCGCCAGGCTCAGCGCTAGTGCCATCTGGTTTCCCCTCGTTGGCCCCGAACGTTCGAGGTTTGTAGGATGGGTCGAGCGTTTGCGAAACCATTCATCGGCCTCGCTGTGTGCTCAGCCCAACGATGGGTTTCACAAGGACTCAACCGATCTACGAATAGGTGAAGCCACGAGAGCCGCCCGGCGTCCCAACGGGTCCGGAGACCAAACGAAAACGCATGGCTCCAGAGCTTGGTCCATTGAAAATACAGTCTGGAAACAATGATTGGCGAACACTGAGCCGCTGGAGCCATGCGGCAGGGACACAGCTCAAGACAGGGCGCTGGCCCTACGGATGGCCACCTGATTGCGATTCATCCCGATTATGAATCAAGAACCTGGCACGGTCTCCAGGTTCGCAAGTCGAACTTATCCGACTTGCGTGCCTATTAAAAAAACCAATCTTGGGCAGGTCCGAGATCGGCGCACACTTCGTGAGTTTCAATTTCCTGAATGCACTGATTTGCATAGTTGCGTCAAGCGGCACCACATGACGTGTTCGTGACGTATCACCCAAACGCCGTTGCCGACCGCCGCGCTCGGGCAAGATTGCCGCCTTCGCTCCACCTGATGACGGGCGGCTTGGCTCAGATAGTCGTGCATCGCGCACCATCGCCCTGTGAAGGCGACGGGGCCAAATTGGTGATGCAGAGGTCAGAAAGCGCAATTTGGATGTTCGGCAAGGCTCGGACTTGCACGTGATGGGTTTCGCGAACGCGCAAGCCATCCTACACTCCCCCTCATGAAACTCCCGCCCTTCGAATATGCGTGCCCGACCCGGCTGTCCGACGCGGTTGCACTTCTGGCCGCGCACAACGGCGACGCCAAGCTGCTCGCCGGCGGCCAGAGCCTGGTGCCGATGCTGGCGTTCCGCCTGGCCGCGCCGTCGCTGCTGGTCGACCTGCGCAAGGTGCCTGACTTGCGCAGGATCGATATTTCCGCGCGCGGCGTGACGCTCGGCGCAATGGTTCGCTGGTGCGATATCCTCAGCCACGCGCGCCTGCGCGTCGCCCATCCGCTGCTCGCGACCGCCGTAACCCATGTGGCGCATTATCAGATCCGCAATCGCGGCACGATCGGCGGCAGCATCGCTCATGCGGACCCGGCTGCCGAAATCCCCGGCATCGCGCTTACTTGCGAGGCGGAGATGGCCGTGGTCGGAAGCGCCGGAGCGCGCGCCATCAAGGCGGCGGATTTTTTTCTCGGCGCCCTGACGACGGCGCTCGCGCCCGACGAGATCATCGTGGAAATCCGCTTTCCGGCCTGGCCGGCGGCGCGGCGCTTCGGATTTCAGGAATTCGCCCGCCGGCGCGGCGATTTCGCCATGGCGGCCGCGGCGGTCTGGTACGATCAGGACGAGAGCGGGAAAGCGCGCAATGCCCATGTGGGCGCGATCGGGGTCGGCGATCGCCCGCTTCGGCTCGCTGCGGTCGAGGCTGTCCTCGACGGCCGCGCGATCGACGAAGCGGTGATCGCCGAAGCCGAAGCGGCGGCGTCAGCGGCGGTCGATCCGCAAACCGACATCCATGCCAGCGCCGACTATCGGCGTGCGCTCGCCGGCACCATGGTCGAGCGCGCGCTGCGGGACGCCGCCGGCGCGCCGGCCGGCGAGGGTTAGCCATGCGGGTCCATTTCAAGGTCAATGGAGCCGATGTCGATGTCGAGGTCGAGCCGCGCTTGACGCTCGCGGACTGCCTGCGCCATCGCCTGCGGCTGACCGGCACCCATGTGGGTTGCGAGCACGGCGTGTGCGGCGCCTGCACGGTGATCGTGGACGGCGCCGCGGTGCGCGCTTGCCTGATGCTCGCCGTGCAGGCCGACGGCGCCGAGGTGGTGACGGTCGAGGGGCTCTCCCACGACGATCACCTGACGCCGCTGCAGGCCTCTTTCCGCAGGCATCATGCGCTCCAATGCGGGTTCTGCACGCCCGGCATGATCACCACCGCCCATGCGCTGCTGACGGAGGAGCCGGACTGCGACGCCGACCGCGTGCGCGAAGTTCTCTCCGGCAATCTCTGCCGCTGCACCGGCTATATATCAATCGTCGAAGCGGTGCTCGATGCGCGCTCGGCCTACGGGCACGAGGAGCGCGAGAAGGTCCTCCCCAAGGGCCCGACATGAGGACGGTGAATTCGTTCATCGGCAGCCCGATCGAGCGCCTGGAGGATCTTCGCTTTCTGCGCGGCCGCGGCGCATATGTCGACGACCTGACCCGCCCCGGCCTGCTGCACGCCGCGATCCTGCGCAGCTCCCGCGCCCATGGGCGCATTCGCGCGATCGATTGCGCCCGCGCCCTGGCGATGCCGGGCGTGCACAGCGTCATCACGGCGGCCGATCTCGGCGCCCGCGTTCCCCATGTCCCGATGCGGCTGCAGCCGCTGCCGGAATTCGAGCCGTTCGCCCAGCCCGTCATCGCTCATGCCAAGGTCCGCTACGTGGGCGAGGCGCTGGCCGTCGTGCTGGCCGAAAGCGCCGCGCTCGCCGAGGACGCCCTTGAAGCGATCGCGGTCGATATCGAACCGCTGCCCGCGGTTGCCGACCGGCACGCCTCGGCGCAGGACGTTCCCCTCCTGTTCGAAGAGACCGGCAGCAATCTCGCGCTCAAGTTCCACGCTGTCCTGGGCGACGCCGCCGCCGCCTGCCGGCGGGCCGATTACGTTCGGCGCGAGCGCTTCCGGGTGCAGCGGCACATGGCGCTGCCGATGGAGACGCGCGGCCTCCTCGCCGAATGGGATGCGGCGCGCGCCCGCCTTACCGTCAACGGCGCCGCCAAGGTGCTGTTCTTCAACCGCCGCACCCTCGCCAGGCAGATGGGGCTCGCCGAGGACGCGATCGACATGGTGGAAAACGATGTCGGCGGCGGCTTTGGCGCCCGCGGCGAGTTCTACCCGGAGGATTTTCTCATCCCGTTCGCGGCCCGCCATGTGGGGCGGCCGGTGAAATGGATCGAGGATCGCCGCGAGCAGCTCATGACCGTCAATCACGCGCGCGAGCACGAATGCGACATCGAGATCGCCTGCGCGCGCGACGGCACCATCCTGGCGCTGCGCGGCCATGCCTATTCGGATGTCGGCGCTTATATGCGCACCAATGGGGCGATCAGCGCCCGCAATGTCGCGCAGTTCATGTCCGGGCCCTATCGCATTCCCAACATCGATATCGACGTCGCGCTGCAATTGACCAACAAGACGCCGGTCGGGACCTACCGGGGCCCCGGCCGCTTCGAGACTGATTTCTTCCGCGAACGGCTCATCGACATGGCGGCACGCGACCTCGGCATCGATCGGATCGAGCTGCG
>DATDGG010000124.1:0-7092 GCA_036522235.1 Xanthobacteraceae bacterium | reverse complement strand
TCCATGCGCGGCCATTCCTTCGACGTCCCGGGCGAGCAGGTCGACGGCATGGACGTGCGCGCCGTCAAGGCCGCCGGCGAGCGCGCCGTGAAATGGTGCCGCGAGGGCAACGGGCCGATGATCCTCGAAATGCTCACCTATCGGTACCGCGGCCATTCCATGTCGGACCCGGCCAAATACCGGCCCAAGGAGGAAGTCGACAAGGTGCGCACCGAGCACGATCCGATCGAGCAGGTGCGCGGGCGGCTTCTGGCCAAGTCCTGGGCCACCGAGGAAGAACTGAAGAAGATCGATGCCGAGGTGCGCGCCGTCGTCAACGAGGCGTCGGAATTCGCGACCCACGACGCCGAGCCTGATCCGGCCGAGCTTTATACCGACGTCGTGCAGTAATCGCGCTTCAACCAAGCCCCAAAGAATCACTATGTCGATCCAGGTCTTGATGCCCGCCCTCTCGCCCACGATGGAGAAGGGCAACCTCGCCAAATGGCTGAAGCGGGAAGGCGATCCGGTGAAGCCGGGCGACGTCATCGCCGAGATCGAGACCGACAAGGCCACCATGGAGGTCGAGGCGATCGACGAAGGCGTGCTGGGAAAGATCCTGGTGCCCGAAGGCACCAATGACGTCGCGGTCAACACGCCGATCGCCACCATCCTGGCGGAAGGGGAGGCGGCGCCCGCCGGCAAGCCGGCGGCGGCGGCTGCACCCCAGCAAAAGCCAGCGCCATCCAAGGCCGACAGCGCGCCCGCCGCACCGCCATCGACCGCTCCACCGAAGCTCGAAATCTTGCCCGAGACGGACGTGCCCGCCGGCACCGAGATGGTGACCATGACGGTGCGCGAGGCGCTGCGCGACGCCATGGCGGAGGAGATGCGCCGCGACGGCGACGTGTTCGTGATGGGCGAGGAGGTCGCCGAATATCAGGGCGCCTACAAGGTCACCCAGGGCCTGTTGCAGGAATTCGGCGCGCGCCGCGTCATCGACACGCCGATCACCGAGCATGGCTTTGCCGGGCTCGGCATCGGGGCGGCGCTGGCGGGTCTCAAGCCCATCGTCGAGTTCATGACCTTCAATTTTGCCATGCAGGCCATGGACCATCTGATCAATTCGGCCGCCAAGACGCGCTACATGTCGGGCGGCCAGGTCAAGGTGTCGATCGTGTTCCGCGGCCCCAATGGTCCCGCTTCCCGGGTCGGGGCCCAGCACAGCCAGGATTTCACGTCGTGGTACTCGCACATTCCAGGCCTTAAGGTCATCGCCCCCTATACGGCCGCGGACGCCAAGGGTCTGCTCAAGGCCGCCATCCGCGATCCCAATCCGATCATGTTCCTGGAAAACGAGATACTCTACGGGCAGAGCTTTCCGCTGCCCAAGCTCGACGATTATCTGGTGCCGATCGGCAAGGCGAAGATCGCGCGCGTAGGCCAGCATGTCACGCTGGTGGCCTGGTCCATGGGCATGACCTATGCGCTCAAGGCGGCGGAGCTTTTGGCCAAGGACGGCATCGAGGCCGAGGTCATCGATCTGCGCACGCTCAAGCCCATGGACGTGGAAACCATCCTCGCCTCGGTGCAGAAGACCGGCCGCCTGGTCACGGTGGAGGAGGGCTGGCGGCAGTCGGGCGTGGGCGCCGAGATCGCCGCCGCCATGATGGAGCAGGCGTTCGATTGGCTCGATGCGCCGGTCATGCGCGTCACCGGCAAGGACGTGCCGATGCCCTATGCGGCAAACCTCGAAAAGCTCGCGCTGCCCTCGGTCGCCGAAGTGGTCGAGGTGGCCAAGTCCGTCTGCTACAGGTGAGACGATGACCGCGACCCGGCTCTGGATGTTTGCCTGTTTCGCATTCGCTGGCCTGTCGGCCTACCTGGCAATCCAGACCGCCGAGCTCGCGCTCACCAAATCCGGCGGCGATATTCGATTCGGTTTCGTCCAATCGGAACGGGACACCATGTTCAAGCTCGTTGCCGCGTTGCAGCCGCCGCTGCAGGCCGATCAGCTGGAGGCCGCCGCCAAGGCGGCAGCGTTGCCGGTCGAGAAAATGCCGAGGAAACTGGTCATCTTCGGCGTCGAGTTCACTCTTGCTGGCACCGGCGTGAGCTACGTCCGGTCAGACAATCTTTAGTCGCCCCCATGCCAGTCAACATCCTCATGCCCGCGCTCTCGCCCACCATGGAGAAGGGCAATCTCTCCAAATGGCTCAAGCGCGAGGGCGATAAGGTCAAGGCCGGCGAGGTGATCGCGGAGATCGAGACCGACAAGGCCACGATGGAATACGAGTCGATCGACGACGGCGTGCTGGCCAAGATCGTGGTGCCGGAAGGCACGGCGGATGTCGCGGTCAACCAGTTGATCGCCGTGCTGGCGCAGGAGGGTGAGGATCCCAAGGCGGCGGCGAGAGCAGCCAGCGCCCCGTCCCCCTCACCCCGACCCTCTCCCCTGCGGGGAGAGGGAGTCCCGCCCAGCTTGCCGCAACCACCTTCCGACTCTCCGGCGAAAGTCGGAGGCACACCTTCGCCCCAGGCACAGAGCGCTCCCTCTCCCCAGAGGGGAGAGGGTCGGGGTGAGGGGGCTCCGGCGCACGATTTGGGCACCCGAATTTTCGCCTCGCCGTTGGCGCGGCGGCTTGCCAAAGCTGCCGGCATCGCGCTGGCGCAACTCGCAGGCTCCGGCCCCCACGGCCGCATCGTCGCCCGCGACATTGACGCCGCGAAATCCGGCCAGGGATTGCGCGCGCCCCCCGCCGCAACAGCGGCCGGCCACGCGCCCGCGATCGCGCCGTCCATGTCGGACCAGCAGATCCGCGCGCTCTATGAAGAGGGCAGCTACCAGGTCGTCCCGCACGACGGCATGCGCCGCACGATCGCGCATCGGCTCACCGCCTCGGTGCAGACCATTCCGCATTTCTACCTGACCGTCGATTGCGATATCGGCAAGCTCCTCGACGCCCGCGAAGAGATCAACGCCGCCGCTCCAAAGGACCAGGACGGCAAGCCGGCGTGGAAGCTCTCGGTCAATGATTTCGTCATCAAGGCGCTGGCGGTCGCCTTGCAGCGCGTGCCCGACGCCAACGTCACCTGGACCGAGGCCGGCATGCTCAAGCACGCGCATTCCGACATCGGCGTGGCGGTGGCGATGCCGGGCGGCCTGATCACGCCGATCGTCCGCAACGCCGAGAGCAAATCGCTGTCGGCGATCTCGAACGAGATGAGGGACCTGGCGGCGCGCGCGCGTGCGCGCAAGCTCAAGCCGCACGAATATCAGGGCGGCACCACCGCGGTATCGAACCTCGGCATGTACGGCATCAAGGATTTCACCGCCGTGATCAACCCGCCGCATGCCACCATCCTGGCGGTCGGCGCCGGCGAGGAGCGCGCGATCGTCAAGGGCGGCAAGATCGAGGCTGCGCATATCATGAGCGTGACGATGTCGTGCGACCACCGCGCGGTCGACGGCGCGCTCGGCGCACAGCTCATCGGCGCGTTCCGGACCCTGATCGAGAACCCGGTCATGATGGTGGTCTAGCTCACATGGCTGACACCGAATTCGATATCATCATCATCGGCTCGGGCCCGGGCGGCTATGTCACCGCGATCCGCTCCGCCCAGCTCGGCTTCAAGACCGCGATCGTGGAGCGCGATTATCTGGGCGGCATCTGCCTCAACTGGGGCTGCATCCCAACCAAGGCGCTGCTGCGCTCGGCGGAGATTTTTCATTACCTGCAGCACGCCAAGGATTATGGGCTCTCGGCCGGCAATGTCGCCTTCGATGCCGCCGCCGTGGTGCAGCGCTCGCGCAACGTTTCGAAGCGGCTCAATGACGGCGTCGACTTTTTGATGAAGAAGAACAAGGTCGCCGTGGTCTGGGGCGAGGCGGTGATCGATGCGCCCGGCAAGGTCAGCGTCAGAGAATCCAAGAACTTGGCTTCCAAGAGCGCAGCACCCAAGGGCGCGCTCGGTCCCGCCACCTACCAGGCCAAGCACGTGATCATCGCGACCGGTGCCCGCCCGCGCGTCCTGCCCGGGCTTGAGCCGGACAAGAAGCTCATCTGGACCTATTTCGAAGCCATGGCGCCGGACCGCATCCCGAAATCGCTGCTGGTCATCGGCTCGGGTGCGATCGGGGTCGAGTTCGCGAGCTTCTACCGCTCGTTCGGCGCCGAGGTGACGGTGGTCGAGGTCCTGCCGCAGATCCTTCCGGTCGAGGATGCCGAGATCGCCGCCTTCGCGCGCAAGGCGTTCGAGAAGCAGGGCATCAAGATCTTGACCGGCGCCAAGGTCACAAAGCTCGAGAAGCGGGCCGACAGCGTCATCGCAACGATCGAGGACGGCAAGGGCGCGACGCAATCGCTCACCATCGAGCGCGTCATCTCCGCGGTCGGCGTCACCGGCAATATCGAGAATCTCGACCTCGAAAAACTCGGCGTGAAGACCGATCGCGGCACCATCACGGTCGATCAGTTCAACCGCACCAACGTGCCGGGCATCTACGCGATCGGCGACGTATCCGGGGCACCGATGCTGGCGCACAAGGCCGAGCACGAAGGTGTCATCTGCGTGGAGGCGATCAAAGGCCTCAAGCCGCATCCCATGGACAAGCAGTTGATCCCGGGCTGCACCTACTGCTCGCCGCAGATCGCTTCGGTCGGCCTCACCGAGCAGACCGCCAAGGAGAAGAAGCTCGAGATTCGCGTCGGCCGCTTCCCGTTCGTCGGCAACGGCAAGGCGATCGCGCTCGGCGAGGACCAGGGGCTGGTCAAGGTGATCTTCCACAAGACCACCGGCCAATTGCTCGGCGCCCACATGGTCGGCGCCGAGGTCACCGAGCTGATCCAGGGCTACGTGGTCGCCATGAACCTGGAGACCACCGAAGAAGAGCTGATGCACACCGTCTTCCCGCATCCGACCCTCTCCGAGATGATGAAGGAGGCGGTGCTCGATGCCTATGGGCGCGTGCTGAACATCTAATACGCCCGAACGAATCGCCGCATTCGCAGCAGTGCTCCTCCGTGAGGTTCCCGACTCTGGCCTCCGCCGCATTCATCGTGCGTTCACATGGCGTCGGGCAGGTTCGCCCGCGGTGGGGTTGTTCACCAAGGCCGGGCCGCTCTCTCTCCGCCCCCGCAAGGGGGTTCACTCCTTTTGATTCGAGCAGCCATGATCAATCGCCTTGCTTCCGACGATTCAATCGATCCGACCGCGCCGCAGCCGCACCGGGAGGAGCATCTCCCGCCGCCGCAGGCCGCCGCAGCGCGCCGCGCGCGCGCGGCCGAACGGCGGCAGTCGGGCAAGTTTACGCTCGGCTCGGTCGCGGCGCTTTTTTGCGTGCTCCTGGCGATCACGTCGCTGCCCGTCCTGCTGCATCCATGGCCGCCGATATCGGATTACATCAATCACCTGGCGCGCATGCAGGTGATCGCGACGGTCGACGCTGATCCCGACCTCGCGCGCTTCTATGAGATCGACTGGCAGGTCATTCCCAACCTGATGATGGATTTGATCGTCCCCTCGCTGATGCGAGTGATGAACGTCTATCTGGCGGGGCAGGTCTACACCATCACGAGCTTCATCCTGATCGCGTCGGGCACCGTCGCGCTCCAGCGGGTGCTGTTCGGCCGCTGGTCGGTGCTGCCGTTGATCGCGTTTCCGTTGCTCTACAACAACGTGTTTCTGGTCGGCACGATGAACTATGTGTTCGGGATCGGGCTTGCGCTGTGGGCGCTGGCGAGCTGGATCTGGCTGCGCGAACGCAGTCTCGTGCTGCGGCTGCCGGTCTCGGCGCTGTTCGTCGTGGGATTGTTCTTCTGCCACCTGTTCGCGGTCGGGGTCTATGGCATCGGCCTCTTGGCATTCGAGCTCCACCGGCTGTGGACCCAATGGGCGCGCGCTCGCACCGGCGCGCCGGGGGCTCACCGCCTGCTGCTCGATTTCGCCATCACCGGGCTGCCGTTCCTTCCGGTTCTGCCGCTCCTGATGATGAGCCCCACCTGGGGGCTGCGCCAGACCTATACCTGGGAGCTTCCCGGCAAGCTCGAAGGGCTCGCCTATATCATCGAGGTCTATTCCCACGGCGCCGCCTTCTTCTTCACCGCCGCCATTGCGTTCGCGATCGGCTGGGCCACGCGCCACCGGGCGCTGCGCTTCCATGCGGTGGGCGTCGGGGTGCTGGCGATCGGGGTAGCGGCCTACATGGCGTTGCCGCGGGTCATCTTCGAAACCTATATGGCGGACCAGCGGCTGCCGATCTCGCTGGCCTTCATGTTGATCGCCTGCTTCGACCTCAACCTGCGCGACCGGATCGTGCGCCGCGGCTTCGCCGTCGTGCTGGTCGTGATGCTGGGCATCCGGATAGCGGAAGTGGAGGACATGTGGTCGTCGCTGTCGGCGGGCACCGATACGTTCCGGCAATCCGTCCAGCTGATCGACCGCGGCAGCAAGGTGCTGGTCGCCTATGCGGACCCGGACGGCGGCGACGATCTGCATGATCTCGGTCTGGTGCACGCGGCTTGCTTTGCCATCATCGAGCGCTCCGCCTTGGTGACCACAGCGTTTACCGTCGTCGGCAAGCAAATCATGCACGCGCGTCCCGAATATCGCCCGCGCGTCGACACTGTCGACGGATCGCCGCCGATGATCAACGAGCTGGTCCGCCTGGCCAAGAACACGGACGCCAAGAGCGAGAAATACTGGCGGCGCTGGCTTTCCGACTACGATTATCTCTATGTGCTGTTCGTGGATCGGAACTTCGAGAACCCCGACCCCGAGCACCTGACCACGCTGTTCACCAGCGACCGGTTCGCGCTCTATCGCATCGATTCCTCGCAGATCGCCGACGCCACGAAGCCGGCAAAGTGAGGAATTGAAAATCGATCACGACGGCACCGGCTGCGCGAACCGTCACCTTGGGAGACGCAAGCCCAGCGTAGATTTGTTCTTGCAATGGCAGGGCCGGCGCTTCCAGGGCTCCGAATCCGGGTTAACGCGTTAGTTGGCCGAGGATTGCGGCGAGGAACTCTGGATCCCAACCGGCGCGTTTTCGCCTGAGCTTGATGCTTCTTTTGTCCTTGGCGGTTCGCACGAGATTGATGGCGAAGTGTC
>DATDGG010000123.1:0-15326 GCA_036522235.1 Xanthobacteraceae bacterium | reverse complement strand
CGCACATGCACCCCCAGAAGCTCGGCCGCCTCCTCTTGCGTGATCGCGCCCCGTTCCTGCCGCTCCAGCAAACTCGAAAAACGCATCCGACGCACACCCTCGTGAATCGATGCCGTGCCCATCGTGCCCCCTTTGTTCCGGGACACCTGGAACACGACACTTCACGAGCTACAAACCGGCGACAGATCACCCGCTAGCTACAGCCCTGGTGCGGCCGGGATAGCCCGGCCGCCCAATTCAGCCTAGTCTCCTAAAAAATGAGAGGCCGCTCGAGCGCGCCTTTGATGGAGGGTTCGCCATGTCCGACAAGGTCAGCGACAAGGATATCCCGAGCGACAAAATCCCCCGCCGCAGCTTTCTGGTCGGGGCCGGGACTGCGGTCGCAGCCGGGCTTGCTCCCGCCGCCAACGCGCAGACGCCTGCGGCCGCGCCAGCCCGCGCCGCCGCCGCGAGCGAGCCCGAGCCGCTGCTGACCCTCACGCCGACCGAGCATGCCTTCGTGGCGGCTGCGGCCGACGCGCTTATTCCCGCCGACGAGCTCTCGCCATCAGGCAGCGACTGCGGCGTCGCGGTGTTCATTGATCGGCAGCTCGCCGGCGCCTATGGCAGCGGCGCCAGGCTCTACCGCGACGGCCCGTTTCCCAAGGGCAAGCCCGAGCTCGGCTACCAGCTCCCGCTCAATCCGCGCGAGTTCTTCCGCGCCGGCATCGCTGCCGCCAATGACTGGACTCGCAAGACCTACGGCAAAGACTTCGACCGGCTGGCCGAAAAGGAGCGCGAGGCGGCACTAAAGGCGATGGAAGCCGGCAAGGCGGAGTTCGCAAGCTTCAGCAGCGCCATGTTCTTCGACGCACTCCTGCAGATCAGCATGGAAGGCTTCTTCGCCGATCCGATCTATGGCGGCAACCGCGACAAGGCGGCCTGGAAGATGGTCGGCTATCCGGGATTGCCCGCCACCTACCGCGAAGAGATCAGGACCTATCTGGGCAAGAAATACGACAAGCCGCCGCGCTCGATCGCGGACTTTTCGTGACGGGTCGGGTGGGCACGGCATTTCACTCCCTCTCCCCAGCGGGGAGAGGGTGGGGAGAGGGGGCTCCGGCGCTCATTGTTTGTTTGGAGACGTTTCGCGAGCAAACAAATAGAGTCTCTACGCGCCGCAACGCCGCGCACAAGACAACAGGGGGCGTAACCCCCTCACCCCAACCCTCTCCCCTTCGGGGCGAGGGAGCCCGCTGCGGCAAGATTCGGTTCTGAGACTAACGACGTGGGAAAAACCAGAAGATCAGGGAGAGACCCGTCATGGCAACGCTCTTGAAGGAAGTCGATGCGGTCGTGATCGGCGTCGGCTGGACCGGCAGCATCCTGGCGCGCGAGCTGACCAAGGCGGGGCTCAACGTGGTCGGGCTCGAGCGCGGCGCCAAGCGTACGCCGCGCGAGGATTTCACGCTGCCGAGCGTGCGCGACGAGCTCAAATACGTCAATCGCCACGAGCTGTTCCAGGACACCCAGATGGAAACCGTTACGGTGCGCCATTCGCCGGCGGAGACGGCGCTGCCGATCCGGCGGCTCGGCTCGTTCCTACCGGGCACCAATCTGGGCGGCGCCGGCTCGCACTGGAACGGCAATACCTGGCGGCTCTTGCCCTACGACCACAAGCCGCGCAGCCAGATACTCGAGCGCTACGGCCGCAACGCCATTCCCGACGAGATGACGATCGCGGACTATCCGGTCAGCTATGACGAGCTCGAGCCTTATTACGACAAGTTCGAGAAGCTTTGCGGCATCTCCGGCAAGGCCGGAAACCTGCGCGGGCAGAAGATCGACGGCGGCAATGTGTTCGAGGGGCCGCGGGCGAACGAATATCCCAACAAGCCGCTGGTCCAGCCGATGGCGGGCGCCCTGATGGAGGCGGGCTGCAAGAGCCTCGGCTATCACCCGTTCCCGGCGCCGGCGGCGAATTCGAGCGATGTCTACACCAATCCGGAAGGCCTCACGCTCGGCGCCTGCGAATATTGCGGCCATTGCGAGCGGTTCGGCTGCGAGGCCAATGCCAAGGCTTCGCCCAATGTCTGCATCCTGCCGGCCCTGCTGGCGGATGCCAAATTCGAGCTGCGTGCCCACGCCTATGTGAAGGAGCTCGTCTACGACAAGGCGGCGCGCAAGGTGAAGGCGGTGCGCTATGTCGATACCCGAAGCGGCGAGGAATACGAGCAGCCGGCGGGGTTGGTGGTCCTCGGCGCCTATGTGTTCAACAATGTGCTGCTGATGCTCACTTCCGGTATCGGCGAACCCTACGACTACAAGACCGGCAAGGGCGTGGTCGGCAAGAACTACTGCTATCAGGTGACCGGCACCAATGTGCAGGTGTTCTTCGAGAACCACGAGATCAATCCGTTCATGGCGGCGGGCTCGCACGGCACCGTCATCGACGACTTCAACGGCGACAATTTCGACCATTCGGGGCTCGGCTTCTTCGGCGGCGCCTATATCCAGGCCGCCGTCACCAATGGACGCCCGATCACGACGCGGCCGGTGCCGCCGGGCACGCCGCGCTGGGGCCGCGATTGGAAGAAGGCGACCGCCAAATGGTACAATCACGCCTTCGGCGTCAACGCGTCAGGTTGCAGCTACGCGCATCGCGAGAACTTCCTCGACCTCGATCCGACCTACAAGGACGCGCTCGGCCGCCCGCTCATCCGCATGAGCTACAATTTCCACGACAACGACTACAAGCTCGCCGAATACATGGCCGGCGTGATCGGAAAGATCGCGCGCGCCATGAACCCGACGGTGATGAGCGCGCCGGCACCGCGGCGCGGCAACTACAATGTCGTGCCCTATCAGTCGACCCACAATACCGGCGGCACCATGATGGGCGCCGACCCCGGCTCGAGCGTGCTCAATCGCTATCTGCAATCATGGGACGCCGACAACCTGTTCGTGATGGGCGCCTCGGTGTTTCCGCAGAACCAGAGCTACAATCCGACCGGCGTCGTGGGCGCGCTCGCCTATTGGTCGGCCAACGCCATCACCACGCAATATTTGAAGCGCCCCGGGCGGTTGATTTGATTGCTTAGCCGCGCTCGTCGCGGGAGGCCGGCGCGACCACACTCGGAGTCATGCCCGGCACCCGGGCCCGGCCTGCGGCCGGCCCGAGTGTAAACCTTGTGCCGGGCACCCACGTCTTGACGGCCAAGCAGCAAGAAAGGCTTGGGTGGCCGGGACAAGCCCGGCCATGACGACGGGGATAGCTTGCTCAGCCCCTTACATGTTCCTGCGCGCGCACCGCCGGGTGGGCGGCTGAGGTTTTCTGCATCGCCGCCAAGTCCGCCAGCATGGACAGGGTGATGACGAAGAACTCGGCGCCTTGATCCGAGCGCAGCGCCTGCACCGGCGCGCCATGGGGAAGATAAAGATAGGTGCCGCGCCCGCAGCTCTTGCCGTCATAGGTGAAGGCGCCGTCGAGGCAGAACAGCAGCTCGGCGTCATCCTGCGCGCCGCCTCCCCGCTCGGCGCCGGGGAGGATTTTCAAGAAGCCGATGCCGGTGCGGGCTTCGCTGAACGTGCCGAGGTGCTTGATTTCGAGGCCTTCGCGCTTGCGGTCGGGCCAGAAGCGAAAATTCTTGGAGAGCATCATCACCGGCTCGCGGTAGCGCGGCGGCGGGAAGACCAGCTCGCGGCCCTGGTGCTCCTCCCAGATCGCTTCGTAGGAGTCCCGGTTCTTCGGCGAGCCGTCCGGCTTGAAGCCCTTGTAGACGCCGTTCTCGAACTTGCCGCCGGCCTCGATCAGCCGGTCATAGGTCGCGTTCATCTCCTCGTTGCTGAGCAGATGCTCGCCGCTGGCGCCCTGGAACTGCAGCACCAGGCACTCGCATTCGCCTTCCTGCTGCTGCGGGCCGTAAGGGCAGCCTTCCGGGAAATAGCCGCATTCGCCGGCCGCGAGGTCGCCGAGCCCGGTGCTCTGGAGGCCGGACAGCGTGTAGCGTATCTGATCGAAATTGTGCCGGTGGCGCGGCGTGAAATAGCCGTCCGGCACCACCGACAACGAGTATTCCATGGTCACGCCGGGGATGCCGGTCTCGAGCGGAAGCCGCTTGCGGCGGATCATATGCACGCGTCCGCGGCGCACCTCCTCGAACGGCATGGCATTGGTGTCGCAGACGATCACTTCCGGCATGACTTTCCTCAGGTCTCGCCCGAGCTGCAGCCTCGGGATCGGCTTACCTCTGCCTACGCGGCGGCCGACCCTTTCGTCCAAGATATAATATTTATAGGTCCTATGCCGATCAGGCATAGGCGCTCTTGCGCGTCTTGATCGCCTTTTTGGCGACGTTTCCGGCGGCCGTTGCGTGGCCGGCCTTTGCCGGCACGGTGCCCCATTTGTCGTTGTGACCCAGGCGCTCGAAATGCGCGGTGAGGATGTCGCGCACCGCCAGCACCGAGCGGGCGGCGCGCTGGTCGTTCCAGCAGGCGAGGCTGAGGATCCAGGGGATGTCGATGTCATGCAGGCGCGCGGCGGAGATCTGCCCGACCATCAGCTGTTGATGGATCGCGCTGTAGGGCAGGATCGTGTAGCCCTGGCCGGCGGACACCAGCGCCCGGGTGGTGACCATGCCGTCGGTCTGGGCCGCGATGGTGAGGGCGCTGCGCGCATGCGCGCGGCCAAAGGCGCGCTCGATGAGCCGGCGCAGCGCATGCGCCTCGTTCGGCAGGATGAAGGGCAGCCCGTCGAGCTTGGTCCTGGCGGTGACGGCGGCGAGCCCGCCCGGCCTGGGCGGCGGCCCGACCAGATACATCGCCTCGACCAAGAGCGGATGCACGTCGATCGCCTTGTGCGGCGGCGGGTTGTGGATGAGGCAAAGCGTGAGGCCCTGATTGACGAGCTGGTCGAACACGTAGCGGCTGAAGCCTTCGATGAAATCCAGGCGCAGCGCCGGATAGCGCTTTGCGCATTCGCCCATCAGGAGCGGCGCCACCAGCTCGCTGGTGGCCGGGCTCACCCCGATGGTCAGCGTGCCGCCGAGATTGGAGGCCGACGCGCGCACCTCGTCGAGGGTGTTCGAAACCTGCCGCAGCAACACATGCGCGCGGTTGAGCAGCAGCGCCCCGGCCTCGGTCAATTCGAGATGATGGCCGGCGCGCACGAACAGCGGCATGCCGATCTCGTCCTCGAGCTTGCGGATCTGCCGGCTGAGCGCGGGCTGCGCCACCCGCAGGAACACCGACGCCTTCGAGAAGCTGCGCGCATCCGCGACGTGGACGAAGTAGCGTAGCGTGCGCAGTTCCATGAATGCCTCCATGCCGATCCGGCATGACATCGATGCCATTTATATCTTAGACGGCGGGAAGGGGCGCGCCTAGGCTAGCCGCGCGCTGCCGGAAGAAGCCGAAGAAGCCGAAGCGGCGCGCCGGGAGGAATGGCCATGAGCCCAGGAGCGGCACCCAGAACGGCGACGCGCCGGAATGTGTTGCGCGGCGCCGCGGCGACGTTTGCCATCGGCGGCTTATCCGCGAAGGCGCGCGCCGCCAACCTGACCGTCGCCAAGGTGGCGGAGGACTTCGCCCTGATGATGGGGGACTTCGGCGCCAAGCTCGGGGTCCACAAGCGCAACGGCCTCGATCTCGAGATGGTGCTCATCACCCAGGCCAAGATGGTGCAGGCGGTGGTGGCCGGCAGCATCGACATTGCGCTCGCCTCCGGCGCCACCTTGGCCTTCGCCGCCAAGGGCGCGCCGCTCAAGGCGGTCGCCGCCTTGTCCGGACCGCCTACCATCCTCGTCCTGGTGGTGCGGCCCGACAATTCGGTGACCTCGCTCGATCAGCTGCGCGGCCGCACCGTGGCGGTGACCAATTTCGGCGCGCTCACCGACTGGGCGGTGTCGCAGATCGCGGTCAGCAAGGGATGGGAGCTCTCCGAGATCAAGCGCGTCGCCGTCGGCGACACCCCCGCCCGCATCGCCACGCTCAAGACCCGCGATGTCGACGCCGCCGTCATCGACATCGCCGCCGCGCTCGATCTCGAGGAGCGTGGGCAGGCCAAGATCCTGGTCAATTTCGGCGACCTCATCACGACGTTCCAGAATCAGGTCATTTTCGCCTCCGATGCGCTCATCAAGGAGCGTCCGGAGGCGCTGCGCACCTTTGTGCGCGGCTGGTTCGAGACCATCGACTATGCGAGGCATCACCGGCCCGAGACCTTGGCCTTCGCCCAGGAAGCGCTCGGCGTGCGGCCGAGCGTCGCCGCCAAGGTCTATGATCAGCTGATGCCCGGAAGCTTCTTCTCGCGTGACGGCGTGATCGCTGCCGGCACGCTCGCGGTCATGAGCAAGAGCTTCGTGGAGCTCAAGCTCCTGCCCAAGGAGCAGGACCTCGCACAGTTCGTGACCGACGCCTTCCTGCCGCGGAAAGGATAGGTGGGGCGGGAGCGCCGCAATCCCGCTTAGGGAGTGGCGGACCGCGGTGGAAAATGCTTTGATAGCTTGGAAAGCTCGGGCGGCGCGGCCAAGCGATGCTGCGGATTTGCTGCGGATTTATTGATACCGCGAGCCGCCCCCGATCTTATGACCACACGATCTTCGATACCAGACTATCGCGTGAGATCGATGTCTTCTGTGCCCATAAGCCAACCTCAAAGCACCAAAGCTCACGGAGGAGCGCAACCCATGAAGATCAAAGGGAGATTGTATCTGAGCGTGGCGATGATTGCGCTGGCCGGCGCGCTTGCGGCCGCGGGCGGGCCGGTGTCGGCCCAGCAGGCCCCGCCCGGCGTGAACATCGGGGCGACCGATCTCGGCGGCGTGGTGACGAGCCCGAATGGGCCGGAAGCCGGCGTCTGGGTGATCGCCGAGACCACCGACCTTCCGACCAAGTTCGCCAAGATCGTGGTGACCGACGACCAGGGGCGCTACGTGCTGCCGGCGCTGCCGCAGGCGAACTACAGCGTGTGGGTGCGCGGCTATGGGCTGGTGGACTCGCCCAAGGTCGCGACCGCGCCCGGCAAGATCCTCAATCTGACCGCGACCATCGCCCCCAATGCGGCGGCCGCCGCCGAATATTATCCCGGCATGTACTGGTACGCGATGCTGCGCATCCCGCCCAAGAGCGACTTCCCCGGCACCGGACCGCAAGGCAACGGCATTCCGACGGTGATGAAGTCGCAGCATTTCTGGATCGATACGATCAAGAATTCCTGTCAGTCCTGCCACGCGCTCGGCTCTTCCGGCGTGCGCCACATCCCGGAGGGGCTCGGCCCCTTCAAGGATTCCAAGGAAGCCTGGATCAGGCGCGTGCAATCCGGGCAGGCCATGCTCAACATGGCGCTGACGCTGGAGCGGCTCGGCCCCGACAAGGGCATCAGCCTGTTCGCCGACTGGACCGACCGCATCGCCAAGGGCGAATTGCCGTTCGCCAAGCCCGAGCGGCCCAAGGGCGTCGAGCGCAACATGGTTGTGAGCATCTGGGATTGGTCCAATCCCAAGGCCTATCTGCATGACGCGGTGTCGACCGACAAGCGCAACCCGACCATCAATGCCAACGGCAAGATCTACGGCTCGACCGAGGAGAGCACGGACCTCGTGCCGGTGCTCGATCCGGTCAAGAACACCGTCACCACCATCAAGCATCCCTACGTCGACCCCAAGACGCCCTCGTCGCTCGACCTGCCGAAGGCCGCCTCGGCCTATTGGGGCGACGAGCTGATCTGGGACGGCCATACCAGCATCCACAACCCGATCATGGACGAGAAGGGCCGCGTCTGGTTCACCGCCCGCATCCGCGGACCGGCCAATCCGGATTATTGCAAGAAGGGCTCGGACCTGATCTCGGCCAAGATCGTGCCGCTCAACGAATCGCAGCGGCAGCTCTCCATGTACGACCCCAAGACCGAGAAGTGGTCGCTGATCGACACCTGCTTCAACACCCATCACCTCTACTTCAGCAAGGACGACACGCTGTGGACCAGCGCCGGCGGGCCGGGCTTCGGTGCGGTCGGCTATCTCAATACCAAGATGTATGACCAAACCGGCGATGCGGCGAAGTCGCAAGGCTGGACGCCTTTGGTCATCGACGTGGTCGGCACCGGCAAGCGCACCGACTATGTCGAGGCCAAGGATCCGCTCGATCCCAAGAAGGACAAGCGGGTGATCGCCGGCTTCTACGGCGTGCAGCCGAGCCCGGTCGACGATTCGATCTGGGGCCAGGCCATGGATGTGGGCTTCTCGCGCATCGAGCAGCCCGGCTATCTGATCCGCCTGGTTCCCGGCGCCAATCCGCCCGAGACCGCGCTCGGCGAAATCTACCAGCCGCCGCCGGAGGGCTACGGCTCGCGCGGCGTCGATCTCGACACCAACGGCGTGGTGTGGACCGCGCTCTCCAGCGGCCATCTCGCGAGCTTCGACCGCACCAAGTGCAAGGGACCGCTGACCGGGCCGACCACGCTCGACGGCAAGCAATGCCCGGAGGGCTGGACGCTCTATCAATTCCCCGGACCGCAGTTCAAGGACGTGACCGATCCGGGCAGCGCCGAGCACGCCTATTACGTCTGGGTCGATCGCTACAACACGCTCGGCCTCGGCAACAACGTGCCGATCGCCTCGACCAATGGCGGCGAGGCGCTGACCGCCCTGGTCGACGGCAAGTTCGTGGTGCTGCACGTGCCCTATCCGATGGGCTTCTTCACCAAGAACGTCGACGGCCGCATCGACGACGCCATGAGCGGCTGGAAGGGCCGTGGCATATGGACCACCTCGGGCACCCGCACGATGTTCCACAATGAAGGCGGCAAGCAGCAGCAGCCCAAGGTCTACCACGTCCAGATTCGCCCCGACCCGCTGGCGAACTAAGCTCGCACCAGCGACGACGCCACCGAAGGGCCCCGCGCAAGCGGGGCCTTTCTCGTCGCGCCGACCCCATTCCGCTACCGGCCGAGCATGGTGCCGCCGCCATCATGGTTTCGTCACCGAGGCCGACTATCAGGCGAGGGCGTTGACATCACCTTCATGGAGCAAGGAGCCAAGATCATGGGAAATCCATTCGTGCACGTCGAGCTCATGTCGAACGACGTCGGCAAGGCCAAGACCTTCTATCAGACGCTGTTTGATTGGAACCTCGAGGACATGCCGATGGCCGACATGACCTATACGATGATCAAGGTCGGCGAAGGCACCGGCGGCGGAATGATGAAGAACCCGATCCCCAACGCGACCTCGGCCTGGATGGCCTATGTGCTGGTCGATGACGTCAAGGCCGCCACCGCCAAGGCGAAGTCGCTCGGCGCGAACGTGATGAAGGACGTCACCGAGATCATGGGGGCGGGGTCCTTCAGCGTCATCGCTGATCCCACCGGCGCCATGCTCGGCCTCTGGGAGCAGAAGAAGAAGGCCTGACGGAACCGTTTCCAGACCTGTCCCGGCCTTGAGCTGGAACCGTTCCAGACTCAGGCGGTTGGACGGTCCCAGTTCAAGGCCGGGACACGGAGCGCGAGCGTCGCAGAACGGTCACGATGCGCCCTTACGCACGCCGCGTTGATCCTCCGACACATCAAGCGAGACCGCCATGCCCAACCTTACCCTCTACCATGTCGCCCCGTCGCGTTCCTCGGTCGTGCTTTGGATGCTCGAGGAGGTTGGCGAGCCCTACGACCTTGAGCTGATGAGCTTCAAGAAGGGCGAGACCCGCACCGCGGACTATCTCAAGGTCAACCCGATGGGGAAGGTGCCGGCGCTCAAGCATGGCGACACAATCATCACCGAGGGGGCGGCGATCTGCACGTATCTCGCCGACGCGTTCCCGCAGGCCAAGCTCAACGTGCCGCTGGGCGACCCGCGGCGCGGGCCCTATCTCAAATGGCTGTTCTTCGGGCCGACGTGCCTGGAGGCCGCGATCATGGACCGCTCGTTCCCGCGCACCGGCGAGCCGCCGCGCCAGGCGCTCGGCTATGGCGACCACGAGAGCGTGATGAACGTGCTGTCGGAGGCGGTGCGCGGCGGACCCTATCTCATGGGCGAGCAGTTCACCGCCGCCGACGTCGTGATCGGCTCGGGCATACGCTGGGGCATGATGTTCAAGGGCGTGCCGGAGCGGCCGGAATTCGTCGCCTATGCGCGGCGCATCGCCGAGCGCCCGGCGGCCAAGCGCGCGACGCAGAAGGATCAGGACCTGGCCGCGAAGGCAGGCTGAGCACGCACGCCGCGCAGCTGGCACGCGCGCTGCAACCTTGCGCGCGCAGTCGATGCCGAACGATTGCTGCATTAACCAAACAAACAGCAGAGGCGATCCGTGGGTTGAGGCAACCATCCTCGCCCCCGATACTGGCCAAGGGAGGGTCGATGCGGGACTGACAGCTCATAGGGGCTGGGGAGGAAAGCGTGGTTCGCAGCTGGTTCGCCGTCGGCATAGGTTTGGTTCTGGCTCAATCGGTTCAATCAAATTCTGCAATTGCACAGCAACAGGAGGGTCACCGTCATCCGGCGCAGCGCACTGGTCATCATCACGTCGACCACCGCGGCGACCAGGCAGCCGCCCAGAAGGACATGAGGGCGCTGACCTCGCTGAAAAAGGAAGTCCACGACCTGCGTCAGCAGGTTGCCGCGGTCGCGGAGCTGCGCCGGGAGCTTACCGATCTGCGCGGGAGAATCTGGGGGCCGGCGCTGCCGCTCTCGCTCGCCATCATGCCGAGGCCACAATCAGCCGCGGTGGTGGAACCCAAGCTGGCGACGCTCAAGCTTCCCGATCTCAGCATACCCGCGCGCCCACAGGCGCCGGTCAACCCTGCCACCGCAAACCTGCCGGCAGTGATCGAGGAACGCCCGACCGAGGCGGCACGAGGGAAATCCGCGGTCGAGGAAGCCAAGACCTATCTGATCAACACCGCAACCCCAGGCTACACGATGACCCGGCAGGGCGTGCCGCTCGCGATCGGGCGGCTGCATCCCGAGTTCATCGTCAAGCTCGCCGCCGCCATCAAGCTCGCCCGCGAGGCCGGCCTGACCCATGCCGGCCTCTATTCGGCCTATCGACCGCCCGCTTTTGGAGTCGGCGGCTTTTCCGACAAGTTCAACTCGATGCATAGCTACGGGCTGGCGGTCGATATGACCGGAATCGGCGGGCCCGGATCGAAGCTCGCTCGTTTGTGGCAGACGGTCGTGCGCCGGGTCGGGCTCTATCTTCCGTATGGCCCGAACAACCGGAAGGAGTTCAACCATACCCAACTGGTCCCGAGCAAGACGGCTTCGAGCTTCCTGCGCCGGACCATCACGGCAAGCGCGCCCAAGGACTTGCGCGCGATGTGGCTCGCGTCCGGCATCACGAAATACGTCAACGATGTGACGACCACGCCAATGCCGACGCTGGCGGCAAGCGCCTCGGTCCCGCAAAGATCGCTGCCGGTTGCTCCGCTGCCCCAGCAGGACGAACCGACGACCACACCGAGACGCGCGCGCCGTTCCGGCAGCCGCAAGACTGCGCGCCAGGACGCGAGCCGCGCCCGACCCCGCGTGGACAGGCGCAAGAATGGGAAGTCGGCGCGCCGGCCCGCGAAGGCGCGGACGCGGTAGGACTGCTGCCGCATTGCACTTCGCCCCGTGCCGGATACGATAGCGCCTCGACCAGCGTGGCGGCGGGTCCGGAGAAGGGCAATGCGGTGGCGAGGTTTGATCGGAGCGCTGGCGTTCACGGGGCTTGTGAGCGCCGGGGTTGCCGAGGCGCAAGGATCTGATCCATCGAAATATCCCGACTGGAAGGGTCAATGGCTGCGCACCGGGCGCGGCAACGGCAATGCCTGGGACCCGACCAAGCCGCTCGGACTCGGGGTGCAGGCGCCGCTGACGGCTGAATACCAGGCGATCTACGAGGCTGCCCTGAAGGACGAGCACGACGGCGGGCAGGGCATCGATCCGACCTATCTGTGCGTGCCCTCCGGCATGCCGCGCGGCATGATCGCGGTCCTGCCGATGGAAATCATCGTCACGCCGGAGACGACCTATATCGCGCTCGAGCTCTTCAACATGCGCCGGCGCATCTACACCGACGGCCGCGACTTCCCGGCCAAGCTCACGCCGAGCTTCGCCGGCTATTCGATCGGCCACTGGGAGGATCGCAAGGGCAGCGGCCGCTTCGACCAGCTCGTGGTCGAGACCCGCGCCCTCAAGGGCCCGCACACCTACGATTCGAGCGGCGTCCCGTTCCACGCCGACGACCAGGCGATCATCACCGAGCGGCTCTACAGCGACAAGGATGATCCCAACATCCTGCACAACGAGGTCACCACCATCGACCACGCGCTGACGCGGCCCTGGACGGTGACGCGCAGCTACCACCGCGACGCGCGGCCGCAACCGCTATGGACCGAGACCTACTGCACCGAGGACAATCATCACGTGCTCATCGGCGGGCACAATTACATCGTGAGCGGCGACGGCTACCTGATGCCGGCGCGCAAGGACGAGCCGCCGCCCGATTTGCGGAATTTCGCGACCGGGAAGCCCCCTCCGTAAGGAAGCGCGTGGGGGCCTCCCGCCCGCGCGGAAATCCGGCTAGACTTGCGATTACACAACAAGAAATGCCGCGCGGCACCGCCGGCAAGCAAAGGAGGAACTTATGCTGACCAAGAGCTCGATCGGCGCGGCCGCGCTGGCGGCGGCGCTGCTGCTGCCGCTCCTCGCCAGGGCCGAGGAGGCCAAGAAATATCCGGATTGGGACGCGCTCTGGATTCGCGGCAGCCCGGTCGGCGCCTGGGACCCGGCCAACCCGCCGGGCCGCGGCCAGAAGCCGCCGCTGACGCCGGAATTCCAGGCGGTCTGGCAGTCGAACCTCGCCAAGCAAGCCCGCGGCGAGGAGTTCGATATCAAGTCGACCTGCGGCCCGGTTGGCATGCCCCGCGTGATGACGCTCTATGAGCCGATCGAGATCGTGGTGAAGCCCAAGGTCACCTACATGCTGGCGGAATCCATGAGCCCGATCCGCCGCATCTACACCGACGGACGCGACTGGCCGAATCTCGAGGATCTGGCCTTCGTGGGCTATTCCATCGGCAAGTGGAGCGACTCCACGAACAGCGGTACCTATGACACGCTCGAAATCGAGACCCGCAACATGCGCGGTCCGCGCCTGATCGATTCGAGCGGCATTCCGCTGCACCCGGACAACCAGACCGTGGTCAAGGAGAAGCTCTATCTCGACCAGAAGGATCCCGACATCCTGCACAACGAGATCACCACCTCCGACCACGCCTTCACGCAGCCGTGGACGGTGTCGCGCTTCTATCGCCGCGAGCACAAGCCGATCTTCGTGGAATACAATTGCACCGAGGACAATCCCTGGCTGACGATCGGCGGCAATCTCTACCTCAAGGACGCGCAAGGCTACGTCATGCCGATCCAGAAAAATCAGCCGCCGCCCGACCCGAAATATTTCCAGAAATACTGGCCCGCGAAAAAGTAAGCGGCGCCACACCCTCAGGAGTCATGCCCGGCTTCATGCCGGGCACCCACGTCTTGCTTCCTCGGTTCCGAAGAAAGGCGTGGGTGGCCGGGACATAGGGGCGTTTACGCGCCTGTCTTCGCGAGCCATGCCCCGCCATGACGGATAAACACTCATAGCCAGCAAAGAGCCGCCAATGACCCAACTCGCCATCTCGATCGCGTTTGCCGTCTCGATTGCCGCGCTCGCCGCTCCGGCGCTCGCGGCCGATATCGATCACGGCAAGCAGGTGTTCCAGTCCTGCGCCGCCTGCCATTCCGACAAGCCCGATGCGCTCGGCCCGAACCTCACCGGGGTGATCGGCCGCAAGGCCGGCTCGCGCGATGATTTCCGCTATTCGAACGCCATGACCCGGGCGGGCTTCAACTGGGACGCCGGCAGCCTCAAGGAATATCTCAAGGACCCGCAGGCCAAGGTGAAGGGCAACCGCATGCCGTTCTCCGGATTGAACGATCCCAAGGATGTCGACGACGTCATTGCCTATATCGGCACCTTGAAATAGCCCGAGGTCGCAGGCGGGCGGGCGCTCGGGGCTCCCGCCCTTGAAGAGCCGTAGAAATGCCCCCCCGGATCGTGTATTCAGCGCCCGACAGCCTATATGAGCCAATAGCCCGTCGAAGACGGGCGTAAACGCCCTGACGCGAGCGGACGGGCACAGGCCCGGGCCGGTTGCCTTTGAGGATTCTTCGAGCGGAAACATGATTGTCCTTATCGTCATCCATCTCATGATAGTCGTTGCCCTGATCGGCGTGGTGCTGCTGCAGAAATCCGAAGGCGGTGGGCTCGGTATCGGCTCGAGCGGCGGGTTTCTGAGCAGCCGCGGCACCGCCAATGTGCTGACCCGCACCACCGCCTATCTGGCGCTGGCCTTCTTTGCCACCAGCCTGGCGCTCTCCTGGCTCGCGAGCTTCGACCGCAAGCCGACCTCGATCCTCAATACCGGGGCCCCGGCGGGCCAGACGCAACCGGCGGCGCCGGGCACCAACGCCCCGCTGGCGCCGGGCGGCGGCGGGCTCCTGAAAGAGCTGCAAGGAAAGGAAGGCGCGCCGCCGACGGGCGGACCGCAGGTGCCGCAGTCTCAATAGGTTCGAGCATCACGAGGGCCGGGCAACCGGCCCTTCGGTTTTGTAGGGCTTTAGTGGAGCGATGAGAGCTTTGATAGGGCGAAAGGAGCATGCGGCAATGGACGCGGACCGGCCGGTCCCGCAATGCACATCAGAAGCGGCGCTCAAGCTATTGTTCCGACAAAGTTATCCGGCCGATATCACCATGACCCGATCGATCCCGCGCCGTTGTCCGCAAAACCCCTCGTCGAATCGACGCGCAGGCGTTAAAGGTTAGGCCCCATGGCGCGGTACATCTTCATCACCGGCGGCGTGGTCTCCTCCCTCGGCAAGGGTCTCGCATCGGCGGCACTCGGCGCGCTTTTGCAGGCGCGCGGCTACACGGTGCGGCTGCGCAAGCTCGATCCCTATCTCAATGTCGATCCCGGGACGATGTCGCCCTACCAGCACGGCGAGGTCTTCGTCACC
This sequence comes from Xanthobacteraceae bacterium, assembly GCA_036522235.1. Classification (GTDB taxonomy): domain Bacteria; phylum Pseudomonadota; class Alphaproteobacteria; order Rhizobiales; family Xanthobacteraceae; genus VAZQ01. The sequence goes on along the minus strand of DATDGG010000123.1, from coordinate 315 downwards.
GACGACGGCGCCGAGACCGATCTCGATCTCGGCCATTACGAGCGCTTCACCGGCCGCCCGGCGGACCGTCAGTGCAACATCACGGCCGGGCGCATCTATCAGGAGATTCTCGCGAACGAACGGCGCGGCGACTATCTCGGCGCCACCATCCAGGTGGTCCCCCACGTCACCAACGCGATCAAGCAATTCATCCTCGACGGCAACGAGGGCTACGACTTCGTGCTGTGCGAGATCGGCGGCACCGTCGGCGACATCGAGGGCCTGCCGTTCTTCGAGGCGATCCGCCAGCTCGGCAACGAGCTGCCGCGCCATCAC
>DATDGG010000122.1:0-14063 GCA_036522235.1 Xanthobacteraceae bacterium | reverse complement strand
GGTGATTGACGCGCTGCTCACGGTGCTTTCCGAGGACGTGCGCTTCCGCGATCTTCCGGTCGGGTTGCTGGCGAGCCGGGCGGCAAACGACGAGCGGCTGCCCAATCTCATTCAGCTCGACGGCGAGCCGCAGCGCCTGGTCGAGCGCCTGCTGCCGTTCGTGCGCCTGCACGCGTTCGAGGCGCACCTCAAGCGCCTGTTGAAGTCGCTCGAGACCGAGGGCACGCTCGATCCGGCGACCGGGCTGTTCGCGCGCGACGCGTTCTGGAGCGACCTCGCGCGCGCCGTGAAGGACGCCGAGAGCAACGGCGGCTGTCTTTCGGTCGCCCGCTTCTCGTTCGAGGAGACGCGCGAGCCCCGCGCCCATCTCGATGCGGCGCGCCTGTTCAGCCGGCTGGTGCGCGACATCGATTTCGCCTGCCAGGAGCAGGACGGCTCCATATTGGCGGCCTTTACCGAGACCGACCTGCGCAGCGCGCATGTGGTCGCCCGCCGCATCGCCAGCGTGCTCAAGCACACCATGCTGGCGCCCGGTCACGACCGAGCGACGATCAAGCCGACCGTCACGCTCGCGACCCTCAAGCCGACCGACGATCTGAGCTCGCTGGTGGCGCGGGTCGGAACCTATCCCAAGGTTGCGGCGGGCTGACGGCGACATTACCTTCTCGGCATTCCCGGAAGGGACCGGCGGAGGATTTGTCCATGTCTTCAAGCGCAACGCTCACCATCGACGTGATTTCCGACGTCGTCTGCCCCTGGTGCTATATCGGCAAGCGGCTGTTGGAGCAGGCGATCGCCTCGAAGCCCGACATCCCGGTCGAGATGCGCTTCCGGCCCTATTTCCTGAACCCGTGGGTGCCCCGCGAAGGCATGAGCCGGGAGGACTACCTGATCGCCAAATTCGGCTCGGTCGAGCGCTACAACAGCAACAACAACCGCGTGGTCGAGGCCGCCGCGGCGATCGGGCTCAGCTATCGTCGCGATGCGATCAAGCGCCAGCCGAACACGCTCGATTGCCATCGGCTGATCCGGTGGGCGGGCGAGACCGGCAATGCGGCGCGCATGAAGCAGCGGCTGATGGAAATCTATTTCAGCGAAGGCGGCGATCTCTCGCAGGCGGACGTCCTGGTCGCGGCGGCGGCCGATTGCGGCCTCGACGGCGGTGAGGTCCGCGCCCGCTTGGCGAGCGACGAGGACGTCGCCGAGGTCGCCCGCGAAGCAGAGTCCGCCAAGGATGCCGGCATCGACGGCGTGCCCTGCTTCATCTTCGGCGGCCTGATCGCTGCAAGCGGCGCGCAGCCGCCCGAACAGCTCGCCGCCGCGATCGAGCGCGCCGCCGGCGAGCTCGCGAGGCGCGTTGCGGCCGAATAGGATTCCGACCTCATCGCGCGAAGCGCACCGCGATCGCGAGCAGCGCGCTTGCCGCGGTCCACGAGCCGAGCACGCGCACGCCGATCTGCTGCCAGGCGCGCGCGAGACGCGATGCGCCTGCGACGACGAGACCCAAGCCGATCAGCGCTCCCAATCCGGTCCCGATCAGCATTGCGACCGCCTCCTGGAGTGAAATTACGTCGGGAGGCGAATCGAGCCCGATCGCCGCGCCCATCGCGGCTGCAAGCGGGCCCAGGACCAGACGCGGCAGGCGCAATGCCGCCGCCACCAGGGCGCCGCTGATCGCAACCGCAGTCAGCAGCACATCGCTCGCGGGCGTCTCGCCGACCGCCAAGGCGAGCGCCACCAGTCCAGCGGAGAGCCCGAGCGCGAACAGGCACTGCGGGAGGAGGCGATGGCCCACAGGCTGTTGGGCGATCAGGAGACCGAGGCTGAGCAGCGCAAGCCCATGGGTCGGTATCAGCACCAGATGCAGCAATCCGCCATAGAAGCCCGCCACGTCACGCCGCCTTGGCGGGCGCCGCGAGCCGCACCAGGCTGCGCAGGATCGTCATGGTTCCCTTGAGCCGCTGCTCGGGCTTCTGCCAGTCGTCGAAGAACACGACCTTCATGTCGGGCCTGACCTTGGCGGAAGGTCCCTGCTCGGCGATGAAACGGATGAGCCGGTCCGGATTGGCGAAAACATTGTCGCGGAAGGAAATGACCGCGCCCTTGGGACCGGCATCCACCTTCTCCACATTGGCGCGCCGGCACAGCGTCTTGATCGCGACGATCTGCAACAGATGCTCGACCTCGGACGGCGGCGTGCCGAAACGGTCGGACAGCTCGGCGCCGAAGGCCTCGATGTCACGCTCGTCCTCGATCTCCGCCAGCCGCCGGTAGAGCGCGAGCCGCACCGGCAGGTCGGCAACGTAAGCCTCCGGGATCATCACCGGCATGCCGATGGTGATCTGCGGCGACCACTGATCGGCGACCGGCGCGCTGATGCCGGCCTTGAGGCTCGCCACCGCCTCCTCCAGCATTTGCTGGTAGAGCTCGAAGCCGACCTCCTTGATATGGCCGGACTGCTCGTCGCCCAGGAGATTGCCGGCGCCGCGGATATCGAGATCGTGCGAGGCGAGCTGGAAGCCGGCGCCGAGCGTGTCGAGCGACTGCAGCACCTTGAGGCGCCGCTCGGCCTGCGCGGTGATCTTGCGCTCGGCCGGCAAGGTCAGGAGCGCATAGGCGCGCACCTTGGCGCGCCCGACCCGCCCGCGCAGCTGATAGAGCTGCGACAGGCCGAAGCGGTCGGCGCGGTGCACGATCAGGGTATTGGCGGCGGGAATATCAAGCCCGGATTCCACGATCGTGGTCGACAGCAGGAGATCGTATTTGCCGTCGTAGAAGGCCGCCATGATGTCCTCGAGGACGGTCGCGGGCATCTGCCCGTGCGCGACCGCGACGCGCATTTCCGGCACGCTCTTGTCGAGAAACTCCTTGGCGCCCGCCAGGTCCTCGATGCGGGGGCAGACATAGAAGGCCTGCCCGCCCCGATAGCGCTCGCGCAGCAACGCCTCGCGCACCACCAGCGGATCGAACGGCGACACGAAGGTGCGTACCGCGAGCCGGTCGACCGGGGGCGAGGCGATGATCGACAAATCCCGCACGCCGGTCAGCGCCAGCTGTAGCGTGCGCGGGATCGGGGTCGCGGTCAGCGTCAGCACATGGACCTCGGCGCGCAGCTGCTTGAGCCGCTCCTTGTGGGCGACGCCGAAATGCTGCTCCTCGTCGACGATCACCAGCGCGAGGTCCTTGAACTTGATGGCCTTGCCGAGCAGCGCATGGGTGCCGATCGCGATGTCGATCTGGCCGTCGGCAAAGCCTTTCTTCACGCGCGCAAGCTCGGCCGGCGATACCAGCCGCGAAGCTTGGCCGATCTGAACCGGAAAATTGCGGAACCGCTCGCTGAAGGTCTTGGTGTGCTGCCGCGCCAGCAGCGTGGTCGGCACCACCACGGCGACCTGCCGGCCGGTCATCGCGGTCACGAAAGCGGCGCGCAAAGCCACCTCGGTCTTGCCGAAGCCGACGTCGCCGCAGATGAGACGATCCATCGGCCGCCCGACGGCCAGCTCCTTGAGCACCGCATCGATCGCGGCCTGCTGGTCGTCGGTTTCCTCGTAGGGAAAGCCGGCGCAGAACTCATCATAAGCGCCGTGCGCGACCGTGAGCTGCGGCGCCGCGCGCGTCTGCCGCTCGGCCGCGATCTTGATCAGCTCGCCCGCGATCTCGCGGATGCGCTTTTTCATGCGCGCCTTGCGGGTCTGCCAGGCGACGCCGCCGAGCCGATCGAGCTCGACGCCGGTATCCTCCGAGCCGTAGCGCGACAAAAGCTCGACGTTCTCGACCGGCAGGAACAGCTTGTCGCCGCCCGCATAGTGGATTTCGAGGCAGTCGTGGGGCGCGCCGGCCGCCTCGATGGCGCGCAGCCCGACAAAGCGGCCGATGCCGTGATCGACATGAACCACCAGATCGCCGGCCGCGAGGCTCGTGATCTCGGCGATGAAATTTTCGCCCCGCTGCGTCGCCCGGCGCGGGCGCACCAGGCGATCGCCCAGAACGTCCTGCTCGCTGATGACGGCGGCAGTATCGGTCTCGAAGCCGCTTTCAAGCCCGAGCACCGCCAGTCCAACCTGCGGGGCCGGCAGCCGCATGGCCTCCGGCCAGGACGGCACGGAGTTAAGATTGGCGAGCCCGTGATCGGCCAGCACGTGGCCCATGCGCTCGCGCGCGCCCTCGCTCCACAAGGCGATAACCACGCGTTTGCGTGCGGCCTGCAGGCTCATCGCGTGTTGCACCACCGCCTCGAAGACATTGCGCCCCGGCTCGGTGCGCTCGGCCGCGAAATTGCGTCCCTGCCTGGTGGCCGCATCGATCACGCCCCCCTGCGCGTCCGGCACCGCAAACGGCGTGAGCCGCGCCAGCGGCGCCGCCGTGAGCCGCTCGGCCCATTGCGCCGGCGGCAAATAGAGCCGATCCGGCGGCAACGGATGGTAGAGCGGACCGCCGCCACGCTGGCCTAGCGCCTGCTGGCGGGCTTCGTAGTAGTCCTTGATCTGATCGGAGCGCTCACGCGCCACGTCATCGACCTGCGGCTCAAGCACCACGGCAGAGCCCGGCAGGTAGTCGAAAATCGTGTCGAGGCGGGCATGAAACAGCGGCAGCCAGTGCTCCATGCCGATGTGGCGGCGACCCTCGCTCACCGCCTGGTAGAGCAGATCCTCCGGCGCGGGCGCCCCAAAGGCTTCCACATAGCCGAGCCGAAAACGCCGGATCGTCTCGGTGGTGAGCTGAAGCTCGGCGACCGGAACGAGATCGAGCGCATGCAGCTGGTCGGTGGTGCGCTGGCTCTCGGGGTCGAAGCTGCGGATCGATTCGAGCGTGTCGCCGAAGAAATCGAGCCGCACCGGCTCAGGCCGGCCGGGCGCAAAGAGATCGATGATGCCGCCGCGCACCGCATAGTCACCGGCCTCGCGCACGGTCGCAGCGCGGGCGAAGCCATTGAGCTCGAGCCAGCGCGTGATGCCGGCCATGTTGAGCACATTGCCGGGGGTGACGGCGAGCGCCTGGGCGGCGACGAGCTCACGCGCCGGCACCCGCTGGAGCGCGGCATTGACGGTAGTGATGAGGACCGAGGGCGCCGCGCGTCCGGGGAGATGCGCGAGCCGCGACAGCGCCGTCATCCGCTGCGCGACCACGCCCGCATGGGGCGAGGCGCGGTCATAGGGCAGGCAGTCCCAGGCCGGGAATTCCTGCACCTCGATGCCGGGGTCGAAGAAGGCGAGCGCCCGCGCCAGCGCTGCCATGCGGGTGCCGTCGCGGCAAATCACCAGAACGCTCGTCGGCGGCGCAGCCGGGCGTGCCGCGACCGCACGGGCGAGATCGGCGACGATCAGCCCCTGCGCGCCGTCGGCAACGCTCGCCAGCGTCAGCCCGCGGCCCGGCGCCAAAAGATCGACGGGAGATCGGGGCATGCTCACCCCGCGCCGCCGCGCGCGCCGCGGCCGCCAAGGTGGAAATCGCGCAGATTGCGGAACAGGGCGCCGTCGAAATCCGGTGGCACCGCCTCCTCGCCGGTGATCCAGGCCAGCAAATCGCGGTCCGGAACCTCGATCAACCGCTCGAACTCGGCGAGCTCGCCCTCGCTCAGCGCAGCCACGCGCGCATCCGCGAAGCCGCCCATGATCAGGTCCATCTCGCGCATGCCGCGGTGCCAGGAGCGGAACAGAAGCTTGCGGCGGCGCAAGTCCAGCCCCTCGCTCGAGCGTGTCGTCATCGGTTTCGGTCTCGCCTGCCAACGCCAAATGCCCGGACGTGCCGGGCGATGGTCATATAGGCGGCGCGGCGCGCAAAGTCAGCAGGCGGATGCACGGCACGCCGGGTGGCATTGTGATAATTTGCCCCTCAAATCCCCCGCCCGGGCACCCTAATGCGGCCTGCCGTCCTCAATCCGCTGTTTGCGCCGCTGACGAGCCTCGCCGGCATCGGTCCCAAGCAGGAAAAACTCTACCAGCATCTGCTCGGACGCGCGGACGCGGCGGCGCGCGTCATCGACCTGTTGTTCCACCTGCCGTCCGGCACCATCGATCGCCGGGCACGGCCGAAGCTGCGCGACGTGGTCGCCGGCCAAGTCGTCACCGTAGCGGTGAAGATCGACCGTCACCGGCCGCCGCCGCCGCGACGGCCGCGCGCGCCCTATCTGATCTACGCCAGCGACGACACCGGCGACATCGTGCTCACCTATTTCAAGGCGCACAAAGACTATCTCGACAAGCTCCTGCCGGTCGGCGCGGTGCGCTACATATCGGGCACGGCCGCCATCTATGACGGCATGCGGCAGATGGTGCATCCGGACCGCGTGGTGAGCGAGGCAGATCTCGCCAAGCTGCCGCTGGTCGAGCCGGTCTATCCGCTGACCGAAGGTCTTGCGCTCAATCAGTTGCGCCGCGCGGCCGATTCCGCGCTGGCGCAGCTGCCGAACCTGCCGGAATGGCAGGAGGCAAACTGGCTTGCGCGCGAGCGATTTCCCCCCTTCGGGGAGGCGTTGCGCATCTTGCATCGGCCCCCCGAGCCCGCCGATGCCTTGCCCGAACGGCCGGCTTGGTCGCGGCTCGCCTATGATGAATTATTGGCCGGCCAGGTCGCGCTCGCGCTGGTACGGAAGCATTTGCGGCGGCCCTCCGGCCGCGCCACGCCCGGCACCGGGCACCTGCGGAAAAAGCTGATCGGCGCGCTGCCCTTCGCGCTCACGCCCTCGCAGACGCGCGCCGTCGCCGACATCGTCGCCGATCTCGCCAAGCCCGAGCGCATGCTGCGGCTGCTGCAAGGGGATGTCGGCTCGGGCAAGACGGTCGTCGCCCTCATGGCGGCGGCGGCTGTGGTCGAAGCCGGGCGGCAGGCCGCCTTGATGGCGCCGACCGAGCTCCTGGCGCGCCAGCATTTCAATACCGTGGCGCCGCTCGCGACCGCAGCCGGCATGAATGTCGCCATCCTCACCGGCCGCGAACGCGGCGCCGAGCGTGGCGCGCTGCTCGAGCGACTCGCCTTCGGCGACATCCATGTCCTCATCGGCACGCATGCGGTGTTCCAGGAGGAGGTCGCGTTCCGCGATCTTGCCCTTGCGGTCGTCGACGAGCAGCATCGGTTCGGCGTTCACCAGCGCCTGGCGCTCGCCCGCAAGGGCGAGGCCGTCGACGTGCTGGTGATGACCGCGACCCCGATCCCGCGCACATTGGTGCTGACCTATTTCGGCGACATGGATATTTCCGAGCTGCGCGAGAAGCCGGCCGGACGCGCGCCCATCGATACCCGCACCATTCCGCTCGAGCGCTACGAGGAGGTGGCCGAGGCGGTCGGACGCGCGCTCGGTGAGGGCGCGCGCGTCTATTGGGTGTGCCCCTTGGTCGAGGAGTCGGAGAATGTCGATCTCAACGCCGCCGAAGAGCGCTTCACTGCGCTGAAAGCGCGCTTCGGCGCGATCGTCGGCCTGGTGCATGGCCGCATGAAGGGCGCCGACAAGGATCGCGCCATGGAGCGCTTCGCGTCAGGCGAGACGCGGCTCCTGGTTGCCACCACCGTCATCGAAGTTGGCGTGGACGTGCCGGAAGCGAGCGTGATGGTGATCGAGCATGCTGAGCGTTTCGGGCTCGCGCAGCTGCATCAGCTGCGCGGACGCGTCGGGCGCGGCGCGGCGCCTTCGACCTGCCTGCTCATCTACAAGGGACCGCTCGGCGAAACCGCCAAGGCGCGGCTCAAGATCATGCGCGAGACGCAGGACGGCTTTCGCATCGCCGAGGAAGATCTGCGGCTGCGCGGCGAAGGCGACGTGCTCGGCACCCGCCAGTCGGGCCTGCCCGCCTTCAAGGTCGCCCGCATCGAGCTGCACGGCAAATATATCGGCGCCGCCCGCGACGATGCCGCGCTCATCCTGGCGCGCGACCCGACGCTGGCCACGCCGCGCGGCGAAGCGCTGCGGCACCTGCTCTATCTGTTCGAACGCGATGAGGCGGTCCGGCTCATCCGCGCGGGGTGAGTGCCGGCATCACTTCACCGTCTCGGGCTCGATGCTGCGGCGCGGCTGCGCGGGGCGGGCGCGGGCGACATCCGCCAGTGCCGCGAGCTTGCGCTGGGCGTCCTCGCCGCCCGCCTGCGCCATGCCGGCCGACATCAGCAGCGTCATCGCGGTCTCGACCGTGATATCGAGATCGATCACGTCGCGCCGCGGCACATAGAAGAAGAAGCCGGTGGTCGGATTGGGCGTGCACGGCATGAAGGCCGAGACGTGCTCCGCCTCGGGCAGGCGGGCCGCGATGGCGGCGCCCGGCGGCTGCGAGAGAAAGACCAGCGACCACATTCCCGGTCCCGGAAACTCGACCAGACCCACCCGGCGGAAATTCGATCCCGAATTCGAGAACAGCGTCTCGAATATCTGCTTGAGGCTCTTGTAGATCGGCCGCACCACCGGCATGCGGTTGAGGATGTTCTCACCGGCCTCGACCAGGGTACGCCCGACCAGGTTGGCGGTGAGAAAGCCGAGCACGGTGAGCGCCAGAAACGCGATGATGAGACCGGTGCCGGGAACATGAACCGGCAGATAGGTCTCAGGCCGGTAGGTCACCGGGATGAACGGACGCACCAGGTCGTCCACCCAGTTGATGAACCACCAGGTGAGGTTCGCCGTGATGTAGAGTGGACCAACCAGGACGAGCCCGGTCAGAAAATAGTTCCGCAGGCGGCTCATCATCCCGTGGTGAAACGGGACGGCGGAAAGCGGCGCCCGCAGTTGCGCAGCGTCGGTGTCCGCAACCGGCGCTGGCGGAACAATTCCCGGATTTCCCTCGAATTCGTTCATGCGGCCTATGTCGAGATTCGCCCGTCGATGAATCAAGATTACCTTTTTGCGCGGCCGCGGGCCAGACCGGCGGCGTCGCAGGGCCGTCTCACTCGACCGTGACCGACTTGGCGAGATTGCGCGGCTGATCGACGTCGGTGCCCATGACCACCGCGGTGTGATAGGCGAGGAGCTGCACCGGGACCGCGTAGACGAGCGGCGTCACCGTCGCGGCCATCTCGGGCAGCACGATCTTGGCGGCGGACTCCACATGCGCCTCGTGCGCGCCCTTGGGATCGGTGACCAGGATCATGCGGCCGCCGCGCGCCGCGACCTCCTGCATGTTGGACACGGTCTTGTCGAACACCCGGTCGTAAGGCGCGATCACGATCACCGGCATGGTCTCGTCGATCAGCGCGATCGGGCCGTGCTTGAGCTCGCCCGCCGCATAGCCTTCGGCGTGGATATAGGAAATCTCCTTGAGCTTGAGCGCTCCTTCGAGCGCGATCGGGAAGCTCGTGCCGCGGCCGAGATAGAGCACGTCGCGGCTCTTGGCGAGATCGCGCGCCAGATGCTCGATCTGCGGCTCGAGCGCGAGCGCTTGCGCAATGTGGCGCGGCACTTCGATCAGGCCGCGCACGAGCTTTGCTTCGTCGGCCTCGCTCAGCACGCCGCGCGCGCGCCCGGCGGCAACCGCCAGCGCCGCCAGCACGGCGAGCTGGCAGGTGAACGCCTTGGTGGAGGCGACGCCGATCTCGGGGCCGGCCAAGGTCGGCATCACCACGTCGCTCGCGCGCGCGATGGTCGAGGTCGGCACATTGACGACCGATAGGACGTGCTGCTTGTGCTCCTTGGCGTAGCGCAGCGTCGCCAAGGTGTCCGCGGTCTCGCCCGATTGCGAGACGAAGATCGCAAGCCCCCCCGGCTGCAGCGGGACCTCGCGATAGCGGAACTCGGACGCGACGTCGATCTCGACCGGCAGGCGGGCAAAGCGCTCGAACCAGTATTTGGCGATGAGGCCAGCGTAATAGGCAGTGCCGCAGGCCGCGATCGAGACGCGCGCGAGCGCGCCGAAGTCGAACGGCAGCGCCGCCGGCAGCGCCACCCGCTCGTTCGCCATGTCGAGATAATGGGCGAGCGTGTGGCCGACCACTTCGGGCTGCTCGTGGATTTCCTTGGCCATGAAGTGGCGATGGTTGCCCTTGTCGACCAGGAAGGCGGAAGCCGCCGATTTCACCACTGCGCGCTCCACGGTCGCGCCCTTGGCGTCGTGGATTTCGACGCCGTTGCGGGTGAGGACGGCGGCGTCGCCGTCCTCCAGATAGGCGATGGTGTCGGTGAAGGGTGCGAGCGCGATGGCATCGGAGCCGAGATACATTTCGCCCTCGCCATAGCCGACCGCGAGCGGCGAGCCCTTGCGGGCGCCGATCAGCAGGTCGTCCTCGCCCTCGAACAGGAAGGCGAGCGCAAAGGCGCCGCGCAGCCGCGGCAACGCCGCCGCAACCGCCTCGACCGGCGAGCGGCCCTTCTTCATCTCGTCGGTCACCAGATGGGCGACCACCTCGGTATCGGTCTCGGAACCGAATTTCGCGCCCTTCTGCTCCAACTCCTCGCGCAACTCGCGGAAGTTCTCGATGATGCCGTTGTGCACCAGCGCCAGGCGGTCGGTGGCATGCGGATGGGCGTTGCTCTCGTTCGGCTTGCCATGGGTCGCCCAGCGCGTATGGCCGATGCCGATCAGGCCCTTTAGCGGCTCGCCGCGCAGCTTGGTCTCGAGATTGCGCAGCTTGCCCTCGGCCCGCCGGCGCGTCAGGCGGCCGCCCTCCAAGGTGGCGACGCCGGCGGAGTCGTAGCCGCGATATTCGAGGCGCTTGAGCGCATCGACCAGATGCTCCGCAACCGGCTCGCGTCCAAGAATTCCGACGATCCCGCACATCGCGCCAACCCTCCTCACACAGCGCCGATCATGGCCCCGGCATTGGTGTAGACGGCATGAATACCGACTGGGAAGTCACCATCTGTGTCAAATTGTGGCAATTAAGGCTAACGCCGCCCGCCGCCCTACTCCGCCGCCGGATTCTTTTTCCTGGCTGCCTTGAGGTTGCGCAGGCGTGCCGCCCGACCCTCCTTGACGATCTGCCGGGTGCGTCCGATCGCAAGCGCGTCAGGCGGAACGTCGTGGGTGATCACCGAGCCGGTCGCCACATAGGCGCCGTCACCGACCTTGACCGGCGCCACCAGCGCGGCATTCGAGCCGATGAACACACCCTCGCCGATATCGGTCCTGTGCTTGGCGGCCCCGTCGTAGTTGCAGACGATGGCGCCGGCCCCGAAATTCGATCCGGCGCCGAGCCGGGCGTCGCCGATATAGGCGAGATGGTTGGCCTTGGCGCCGGCCTCGATCGTCGCCTGCTTCACCTCGACGAAATTGCCGATATGGACGTCTTCGCACAGATGCGCGCCCGGCCGCAGCCGCGCGTAGGGTCCGACCTGGGCGCCCTTGCCCACATGCGCGCGATCCAGATGGGTGAACGAGCGGATCAAGGCATTGTCCTCGATCGTCACTCCCGGCCCGAAAACCACGAACGGCTCGACCACCACGTCGCGGCCGAACTTGGTGTCGGTCGAAAGAAACACCGTCTCCGGCGCCACCAGGGTGACGCCTGCTTCCATGGCGGCGGCGCGCAGGCGCTGCTGCAACGCCGCCTCGGTCTCCGCCAGTTGCGCCTTGGTGTTGATGCCGCGCACTTCGTCCTCCTCGGTCTCGATGGCGACCGTCTTGAGCTGCATCGCGCGGGCGATCGCGACCGCGTCGGTGAGGTAGAATTCGCCCTTGCGATTGTCGCTGCCGATCCGCTCGAGGATCGCGAGCGCGGTCGACCCGGCAAACGCCATCAGTCCGCCATTGCAGAGGCCGATCGCGCGCTCGGCCGCGCTCGCATCGAGCTCCTCACGAATGGCCGTGAGCTCGCCGTTTTCTACCACGAGTCGGCCATAGCCGCCCGGATCCCGCGGTCGAAATCCCAGGACCGCGACGGCGGCGCCGGCGGCGACGGCGCCCCGCATGCGGGCAAGGGTCGGCGCGGAAATCAGCGGCGTGTCGCCGAAAATGACCAGAAGATCATCCCACCCGTGTGCGATGGCCGCCCGCGCCGCCAGCACCGCATGGGCGGTGCCGCGACGCTCGGTCTGCACGAAGGTTTCAGCGCCCGGCCACGCCCGCTCGGCTTCGCTGGCCACGGCAGAAGCGGCCGGCCCGATGACGACCGCTGCCGAAACGCCGCCGGCCGCGCGCACCGCTCCGAGCACATGCGCCAGCAAGGAACGGCCGGCGATTTCATGCAAGACCTTCGGCCGCCCCGCGCGCATGCGCGTGCCCTCGCCGGCCGCGAGCACGACCGCCAGGCAGGTCCTTTCAAACATTGCGCTTAACCATCGAGATGCAGGCTCCGTAGCTCGTCTTATCCGAGCACGCCGCGGCGGAAAAGCCGGACGGCCTACCAAATTCGCGCATCACGCGAGCCAAACCGCGGCGAATCTGCTACCCTTTTACCATGGTGATTCGTAGTTGAAGATTCATACGAAAACACCGTCGCCGCAGAGCGATTAGACACATGACGGAGCAAACCTACAGCCCCAATTGGAACCCCGAGCGACCGCTATTCGGCATGCAGGGACTGTGGCGCTTGGCGATCTGGGGCGGGTTTGCCACTGTTGCCCTCTTTGTCGCCGTCATCTCGGCCTTTTCGGGCACTGGCGCGCAACGGTCCGCGGCTTCGGTCGCTTCCGGCCAACAAACATCCGGCCTGGAGAGCGTGCAACCGCGAGTTCCGGCAGGGGATTTCCGGGCATCGCCGAGCAACAACGCCGAGGAGACGCGCCACCTTTCGGAAGCCGTGCGCACGCTCACCGCCGATCGCGATCAGCTCGCCACCCGCCTCGCCGTGCTCGAGCACAATCTCGAAGGCGTGACCGGATCGATCAAGCGCGACCGCGCTGCCGCAGCGGCATCGGCGCCGCAGCAAGCTTCGCCGCAAGCCCCGGCACAGAACCTCGCGGCCGCGATCAATGCCATGCCGGCACCGTGGGCCGAAGCGCCGGCGACGCCTGCACCATCAATGCCTCCCATAACGCCTGCTCCTGTGACGCCTGCTCCTGTGACGCCTGCTCCTGTGACGCACGCGCCCATGACGCCGGCACCGTTGGCCCCCGCACCCGCGGCGTCCGCGCCGGCGGCACCCACGGGACCATCCAAGCCGGAGGTGACAGTCGTCGCGCTCAAGCCCCCACCCGCAGCCCCGTCCGGCGCGAACGAGGCCGTCAAGAGCCCCGCCTCCGATGCCGGCAATCGTGCCATGGCGCCGGCTTCCGACCCGGCACGCATGTCGGTGCCGAGCGAGCCGTTCCCGGCACCGTCCGGATTGGGCGTCGATGTCGGCGGCGCCGCCAATTTCGATGGCTTGCGGGCGCTCTGGCATTCGACCAAGAACAACGACCCGAGCCTGTTGGATGACTTTTACCCGGTGGTCGCCACGCGCGAGAACGGCAAGACGCATGCCGCCGAGCTGCGGCTGATCATCGGCCCGATGCCCGATGCGGAGGCAGCCGCGCAGCTGTGTGTAACTCTCGCGACCGCCCACCAATATTGCCAGCCGGTCGCCTTCGAGGGCCAACGCTTGGCGCTGGGCGACGCGGGCAAGGCCGCGCCGGCGGCGGCGCACCACCATGGAGCGGGGGCGCCAATCGTCTCGGGCTTCAAGCCCGTGCCGGCCTACCCCGCCGGAAAATGACCTCACGCGCGGTTGCTTGACCGCCGTTGGTGCGCCAAGGCACGATCCCTCTCTCTCAGCCGACGCCGGATCTATCCGACTTCGGCCGCTCTATAGATGGATGGTTGGGCCTGCATGCAGCCACGGCTTTTCCTCCCGAGCGCGCGGGCGACCAATTGGCTCCTGGTGATCGGCTTCCTCGCCATCGGGGAGGCGCTCTATCTGCGCTATCTGGCGATCGAATATGGGCCGGTTGCGCTCGCCTGCCAGGCCGGCCTCAGGACTTGGCTCTGCGCGACCTTCAGGGTCACCATCGTCCTGTTCAATCACGCGGCCTTCGGCTGGATCGCGCTCGCCGCCGCCGCGCTCAACCTGCTGCGGCCATCGCTCATGCTGGTCGCCTTGGCCTTGGCGGCCGCGGCCTTCGGCCTGGTGCTGCATAATGCCGATCTGTCCGGGCTCGCGGTTGCGCTCTTGATCCTCAGCTTGGCACGTCCCGCGCCAGCCCCAGAGTGACGGCGAGCGCGAGGAGGCCC
>DATDGG010000121.1:0-1906 GCA_036522235.1 Xanthobacteraceae bacterium | reverse complement strand
GTCGTCGGCATGCTCGACACCAAGACCAACAAGCTCGAGGAATGGACGTTGCCGACCAAGTGGTCGCTGCCCTACCAATCGAAGGTCGACAAGAACGGCGACATCTGGACCGGCGGCATGGCGTCCGATCGCATCACCCGGATAAACTCCAAGACCGGCGACATGGTGGAGTATCAGCTGCCGGTGAACACCAACATCCGCAACCTCTATGTCGACGATTCTACGACGCCGATCAGCGTGTGGTTCGGCAACAACCACGGCGCGGCCATCGTGAAGCTGCAGCCGCTGGATTAGCGCGGCGCCAATCTCCGCGACCGCTGTGCTCCCTCCCTTGCGACAGGCCTAGCCCGGATATCTCACACTACTGCAACATGATCGAGCGGATTTGAGCGCGGGATCATTTGCAATTTTGTCCGCGCAGCCGTCTGTGGCGTCTGGAGACGCGGCGTCGACTGGACATTTGCGGGCTGCGGCGGCAGCGACGAATTGATCTCGGTGAGCCTTGGGATGGTGCCGGGGTGGTCACGCGTCGCGGCGGCGCGTGTCATGCCGGCGAGGCGCGGGCCAAGGCGGCAATCGCGAGCCGGATGGCGGCGCGGAGCCAGTCTCGGGCGGCCGGACAGGCGGATGCCATGGCGATTTTGATGCGGCGAACACTGAAACGCACGATCGCACCGATCTTGAGCAGCTTGAGACGAAGGGTGCCGCAAGTCGCGGTGGCGAAGTCGGTGTCATGCAGCCCGATACGACGCAGTGCGCAGAGCAGCACGTAGGCCATGGAGGCAAACCACAGGCGCAGTTGATTGGCCCGCATGGTGGCGGTCGAGGTGCGGTCGGCATAGAGGTCGAGCTGGCATTCCTTGATCCGGTTCTCCATGTCGCCGCGCGCGCAGTAGACCTTCTCGTACAGGTACTTGGCCCTGCATTCATCGCCTCTGAGCGAGGTCACCACGAAACGGGGATTGGCTTCGCCTTGCGTCCACTCGGCCTTGGCCACGATCCGGCGCCGCCGGCTCCAGGTCCGGCGCGTCATCCACATGAAGTTCTTGAAGCGGCGCTCGGTCCGGCCGGTACGTTGGCTCTTCGCAGCGACCACATCGAGTTCGGTCGTGATCTCGGCGATGAGCCGCTCGTTCTTGGCCAGTCCGAACAGGAAGTCGATGCCGTTGGCCTCGCACCAAGCCATCAGGTCCTCGCGCGCGAAGCCTGAGTCTGCCCGCAACAGAATGCGCACGCGTGGCCACCGGCGGCGGATGTGCGCCACCACGCGCGCCACCTCCTCGATCGCGCCGGCGGCCGCGTCGATCGCCGCGCTCCGCAGCTTGGCGACCAGCAGATGACGGCCGCAGAACACGTAGAGCGGCAGGTAGCAGTAGCCGTCGTAGTAACCGTGGAAGAACCGCCCCTCCTGCTCGCCGTGCAGCGGATCGTCGGTCGTATCGAGGTCGATAATGATCTGCCGCGGTGCGCGCTCATGCGCCTCCACAAACAGGTCGACCAGAAGATTCTTGATCGCTACCGGATTGTGGCTGATCTTGTGGTAGCGCGTCGGCGCAAGCTTGCTCAGCTCCAACCGGTTCAACGTCGACTTGCCGGCAACCGGCGCGCAATCCTTGCGCCGCGCCGTGAGCTTGCCCGCCAATATTGCCATCATCGGATCGTGCCGCAGCTCGTCGTGGTCGTTGAGATCCTCGTAGCCGAGCGCGATCCCGAACACCCGTTGACCGACCAGGGTCGCGACCTCATGCTCGATGTATTGAGGACGCCGTTCGTCGTGAAAGCACAACGCAAACCGGTCCATCATTCGGATCGCTCGATCGGTCGCGCCGAGCAGCAGCGCTCCCGCGTCGGAGGTCACTAACCCGCCATCGAATGCCGCTTCCACACGGCGACCTTCCACGGTGCC
>DATDGG010000120.1:0-2818 GCA_036522235.1 Xanthobacteraceae bacterium | reverse complement strand
ATCTCGGCGGCGAGATGGTCTATCCGGTAGCCGCCGCGCTTGCGGCGCGCAAGCTACCGTTCGTGTTCATGACAGGGTATGGCTCGGAAGCAGCCACGGGGCCATTCCCGGAGGCGCGCGTCTTCCAGAAGCCGATCGACCGCGAAGTACTGAGGCAGCTGTTTGTTGCGAATCCGCCCGAAATGGTGGCGCACAGGGCGCGCGCATTTGCGCATTGACGCGTAGGATCGAGGTTGTAGCCCGGATTGAGCGAAGCGAAATCCGGGATCGGCGTCGAGATTCGCGCAAGCTTAAGGAGTTGCGATGTCCTCCCGGATTTCGCTTCGAGACCGGGCAAGAATTCATAGCTGGTTTTGCGGATCGGTGTACGATTCGTTTTATGACGATTCGTTCCTTCAAGACTGGGGTGAGCCGGGCTCAGCCGAGCTTTCTTCCACCGCGCATCGAGGACTATGTCGGTCGCGACAATGTTGTGCGGGCCATTGATGCCTTCGTGGACCTGCTCGATCTTGAGAAGCTTGGATTTAGGCTTGTGGCATCGGCCGGTGGGGCGGGCCAGCCGCCGTACCATCCTGCCGATCTATTGAAGCTTTTCATTTACGGCTACCTGTTCCGGATTCGCTCCTCGCGTGCGTTGGCGCGCGAGGTCTGCCGCAATCTTGAGCTGATCTGGTTGCTGCGGGAGCTGAAGCCGTGTTTTCGGACCATTGCGACGTTTCGCAAGGACAATTGGGCGGCACTCAAGGCGGCGAACCGGGAGTTCGTGCTGATGATGCGCGAGCTCAATCTGGTGGGCGGCGAAGTAGTGGCGATTGACGGGGCGTTTTTCGATGGCGATGCCAGCCGGGGCAGCATCAAGACGCAAAGACGGCTCGCCGAACGGTTGGCGGAGATCGACCGGGACATCGAGGCTTACGGTGCGGCGCTTGCCGAAAGCGATGCCGCGGAGGCCGCGCAGGGTGCTACGGCGATTAGCGGACAGAGCGGCCAGGATGTCGCCAAGGAGATTGCGGCGCTGATGGCCAAGCGCGCGGGCGTGCGGGCTGACCTCGCGCAGCTCGAGGCGAGTGGGCAAACACAGTTGTCGCGGACCGATCCAGATGCCCGGCTGTTGTCGAAGAACGGCCGGGTGGTGGCGGGCTACAACGTGCAGATCGCGGTTGACGACAAGCACAAGCTCATCGTGGCAAGCGAGGTCGTCAACGATGGCAACGATACCGGCCAGCTCCACGCCATGGCCAAGGCCGCGAAGGAGGAACTGGGCGTCACAACGCTCACGGCGCTCGCCGACACCGGCTATTACAACGGCAACGCGCTCAAGGCCTGCGAGGAGGACGGCATCGTTGCCTACGTGCCGCAAGCCAAGCGGACCGCGCGGCTCGAAGCGCAAGGCCGCATCAGCCACGAGGAGTTTGTCTACGATACCGAGACGGACGTTTATCGTTGTCCGGCGGGGCAAGTCCTCACTCCGAGCGCGGGACTCAAAATCAACACCGGTGGGCGGATCGAGGTCCGCTACACGAGCCGCAAGGCCGATTGCGACGCCTGTCCGCTACGCGCGCGCTGCCTGTCCACCAAGACCCCGACGCGCACCGTGTGCCGCTGGGAGCACGAGGCGGTGCTCGAACGGCATCGCGCGCGGATGACGGCGGATGCGGCGGCGCGGCGCGATCGTCGAACACCCCTTCGGCACCCTCAAATGCCGCGCCGGCTACCGGCACTTTCTCGTGCGCGGCTTCAATAAGGTGCGCGGTGAATGGAGCCTGATGGCCCTGTGCTATAACTTCTCCCGCGTCCTGACGATCATCGGACTCAACGATCTCATCGCCTATTTCGCCAAGCGCGCCGCCGATTTGTCGCTTTTACGCCTGTCGATCGGTCTGACAGCCGCCCTGGACGGCCTCATTGCGCTTCTCGCGCAATTTTGCATCGCCACTCCCCAAAACAGGCCGCCAGCCTCCCGTCGTTGGAACCTCGCCGCATAACGCGATATTCTTGCTCAGTCTGGGAGCGAAATCCGGGAGCTGCCTTGCCAGTGGCACTGTCGTCCCGGATTTCGCTTTCGCTCAATCCGGGCTACGCTTGTTCCGGATCGAAGAACACATCCCCGAGCGCCGGCCGCTTCGGGATCAATTGCTGCTGCACCGCGTACGTGATCAACGCCTCGATGCTCGCCTGGTTGGCTTTCATGCCGTAGGGCAGCGGGTCGCTCATCAGCGGCGCGAAGGAACGATAGCGGATGTCCTCGGGGGCGCTGCCGATGCCGGCCCTGAGGCGATCGAGATAGGGCTGTTTTGCGCCCGCAAAAGCTTCGAACAGCGACTTTGCCACGAACGGATGCTTCGCCAGCACGTCGTCTTTCACCACGATGGTGCCATGGATCGGATAAATGCCGGTCGCGCGGTACCAATCGGCCTCGACCTTTGCGGCGTCGGGGATGAGCTCCGGATAGGTCTGGGCCGGCGCGCCGCCGGCTTCCCAGTTGGCGACCGGGGGCCCGGCGCGTCCGATGCCGGCCGGGCCGGCAAAGCCCGCCTGCAGCTCGCCGCCCGCCATCATGGACGCAAGCGATTTGCCCGGCGGCGCATGGACCACGTTGGGCGGCAACTTGAGGGTCGCGACGTGTTCCTCGTCGTCGACCACCCAGGTCACCTTGGCGGAGTCGAGCCCGTATTCGTTCATGAAGATGCCGCGCGTCCACACCCCGGTGGTGACCGAATAGGCGCGCACGCCGACCTTCTTGCCTTCGAGATCCTTCGGCACCTTGATGCCGGAATCCGGGCGAACCACGAAGCCGCCGTGATGGAAGCGGCGCATC
>DATDGG010000119.1:0-9462 GCA_036522235.1 Xanthobacteraceae bacterium | reverse complement strand
TCGTCCGTGTGAATGCCGGTGGAGAACTCTCGACCTGTCTCCGGGCACGTCAGGACCAACACGCCCATGCTCACCTCCTACATTCACGCTCCATTTGCGAGCAAATAACCACCCGAAAGTCGTCGGTGTCCGTTCGGTTCCCGACTCACGCTTGGAAATTGTTGGACGCGCTAGCGCGCTAAAGCGTCGCATTTCTGCGCCGAACCGGTGTCCACTTCGGCGGAAAATGTTCTATGTCTTTTGACATGTTCGCGGCACGGAGCGCCGCGCGCTCGGCTGGGAGATTGAAATTCGTCTGCGCGAGCGCGTCTGAATTGTTTTGGGCAAACTGACGCACCCGCGGCCCGTTGGGCCGCGAGTGTCCGTCAGAGCCGAAGCGGGCTGTTGCGCGCCGCTACATCCCGGGGATCGGCATGCATTCGAGAACTTCGATGGTGCCGCCCGACATATGAAAGTGCGGATGTCCCTCGAATATCTTGGCCGCGGATTCGTGCGAATCGGCCTGAACGACCGAATATCCCGTGATGTCGTTTTTGGTGTCGGAGGCGCCCGTGGCGGTAATCTTCTTGGTCTTGCCGAGCGGCGCGCCGAGCTCGAGAATCGACTTCTCGTGCTGTTTCGCCCATTTCATCCAGGCGTCCATGCCGGCTTTGGCTTGCTCCGGCGCGTTCTTCATTCGCTCCGTCATTTGCTCGATGGCGGATGCGGGCGCGAGATAGAGGGCCACAAATTTCTTCATGTGCGGTCTCCTTGTGTTTCGGGCGCGGCGTTGTAACGCCCCTTTGGCATCGCATTCAATGCGAGGCGTGTCCATCGCAGCGCGTACCATCCGTCATTTTGCTGTAACATGGTGTGACATGGGAGACTTGGCTTGGGGAGACTTAAGGATGGCGCTCGGTCGAGCCGGAAAATGACGCTCGTGTTTGGCTCGCGAAGCTTCGTCGTCGATCAGACATCACTCCGCCTTGAGATTAGCGGCCCGCACGACTTTCCCCCATTTCTGCGTCTCGTCGGCGATGAACTTGCCAAGCTCGGCCGGGGTCAGCCGCATCGGCGCGCCCCCGAGCTCGGCGAAGCGTTGCATGATCCGCGCCCCCGCCAGGCCGGCATTGATCTCCTGGTTGAGCCGCTCGACAATCTCAGGCGGCGTGTTCTTCGGCGCACCGAGCGCATACCACGCGCTCGCCTCGTAGCCGGGCACGAAATCGGCCACGGTCGGAATGTCCGGCAATGCCTCCGCGCGCTTCGCCGTGGTCACGGCGAGCGCCCGCAGCTTGCCGGCCCTGATCTGCGCGATCGACGAAAGCAGGGCATCGAACATGACCTGTACCTGTCCCCCGATCAGATCGGTGAGCGCGGGTGCGGAGCCGCGGTAGGGCACGTGGATCATGTCGATACCGGTCATCATCTTGAACAGCTCGCCCGCCATGTGAGGCGAGGTCCCGATGCCGGCCGAGGCCATGTTGACTCGGCCCGGATTGGCCTTGGCATAGGCGATGAACTCGGGGACCGTCCTGGCCGCAACCGCGGGGCCGACCTCCATGACCTGCGGCACGCGCATGATGCCGGCGACCGGCGCGATGTCGCGGATGAAGTCGAAGCCGAGCTTCTCGTAGAGTGTCGCGTTGATGGCAGCCGTCGGCGCGATGAGGAGAAGCGTGTAACCGTCGGCGGGCGCGCGGACGACGGCCTCGGTCCCGATATTGGTTCCCGCGCCCGGCTTGTTGTCCACGATGACCGCCTGGCCGAGCCGCTCCGATAGCCATTGGCCCATCAGGCGAGCCAGGATGTCGGTGGCGCCGCCGGGGGGCGCGCCGGAGACGATGTGCAGCGGCCGGGACGGATAGGTTTGCGCCCGCGCGGAATGTGACGCAGCCGCGAGCGCCGCGGCACGCGCGGCGAGACGCAGGAATTCGCGGCGGGGAAGTCTCATCAGGACGTCCCTAGACTGGCTTCTCTCCCAGAATGGTCACGCGCCGCAACAGGCGGCGCTCGCCGGCGGGGAAGTCCGTGCGCGCGTGCAAGGTGCAGCGGTTGTCCCACATCAGGATATCGCCGGGCCGCCAGACATGCTCGTAGACGAATTGCGCCTGCTCCTGGTGATCGAACAGCTTTTCCAAAATCGCGTCGCTCTCCTGGCGCGGCAGGCCTTCGATCTCGCGGGTCATGAGGCGATTGATATAAAGCGCCTTGCGCCCGGTCGCCGGATGCGTGCGCACCACCGGATGCCAGCACGACGAGGCGGCATTGTCGTAGCGCGCGGTGCGCTGCGTCGAATCCTTGTCGTAGGCGTTGAGCGCGCGGCGGCCGGCGATGCGCTGCTTGATCTCCGCCGGCAGCGTCGCATAGGCCATGTAGGCGTTGGCGAACAGCGTGTTGCCGCCGTGGGGCGGGACCTCGATGGCGTAGAGGACCGTCGCCTTGGCGGGCACTTCCTGATGACACTGGTCGGTATGGAACGCCATCTCGCCGTCGGGCAGCGCGCCGATCGGCTTGCCGTCTTGGCGGATGTTCGAGATCAGCATGACGGAGGGATGCTTGACGCTGAAGGTGCGGCCCGAAGTGACCTTGGCGGGTGGCCCGAACGTCTCGGCAAAGCGCACCTGCGCGTCCTCGTCGAGCGTCTGGTCGCGCAGCAGGATCACCAGATGCTGATGCCAGGCATCGAGGAGCTTGTGCTTGAGCGCCTCGTCGATCGGATGGCGCAGGTCGACACCTGAGATTTTCGCGCCGAGCGCGGGAGAGAGCTGGCGTAGCGCGAAAGTTGCGGGCTTGGCCCCCGTGGCCGCTTCCATGGATTTTCCCCTGGTGCTCTTCCTGCCGTTCCCGGCCGTGCGCGTTTCAGCGCCGAAGTATACTGTCAAAACTCAAGCGTCGGAACCCGCAACACTCGTTCGCAGCGGAGGATCGCGCGTGTCGAGCCGTCTGCAATTGGCCCTTGCGTTCGCAGCCGCTTGCCTCGTGGCCGGCACGGCCTGCGGGCAGGATTCGGTCGAGGCGTTCTACCGGGGCCGGACCGTCACCATCACGGTCGGCTCTGCGGTCGGCGGCGGATACGACAGCTACGCGCGGCTCCTCGGGCGCCATCTCGGCGGGCACATTCCCGGCAACCCGACGGTCATCGTGCAGAACCTGCCGGGCGCCGGCAGCAACAAGGCGGTATCCTATGTGGCGCTGCAGGCGCCAAAGGACGGCACCGCAATCGGCGCGGTGCAGGCGGGTGCGATCCTGCAGCCGCTCCTCTCCGACCAGGCCCTGCCGCACGATCCTTCGAAGCTGATCATGCTCGGGAGCGCGAACCGAAGCGTCTATCTCTGTGTGGTCCGTTCCGACGCGCCGGTGAAGTCTTTTCAGGAGGCGTTCGACAAGGAGGTGATCATCGGCACCAGCGGCGAAGGCGCCTCGCTGCGGGACTTTCCCATCGTGCTGATCAACGTGCTGGGCGTGAAGCTGCGCCTCATCGGCGGTTACGCCGGCAGCCGTGAGATCGTCCTGGCGATGGACCGCAACGAAGTGCAAGGTATGTGCGGCATGGACTGGTCGAGCCTATGGACCCAGCAGCGCGACTGGATCACCGGTGGCTTCGTGCGGCTGCTCGCGCAGGAGGATCTCAAGGGTCATCCCGTGATGAACCAGATGGGCGTGCCGCTGACCGTCTCGTTCGCGAGCACCGACGAGCAACGGCAGGTCATGGAAATGATCTACAGCCAGAACCTCTTCGGACGTCCGTATGTCGTGCCGTCGGGCGTTCCCGTCGATCGTGTTGTGGCTCTGCGCAGGGCGCTCGCGACCGCGCTCGAGGACAATGCGCTGCTGGCCGACGCGCAGACGTCCGGATTGGATATCGGCCCGATGGGCGGGGAGGAGCTGCAGTCGCTGGTGGGGAGGCTTTACGCCTTGCCGCCGAACATCATCGCGCGGGCCAAGCAGTCTCTGATCTACAAAGCTGCGGCAAGATAGTCAGACCGACATTCACCAGAACGGCGGGGGGCGCCATGGCCGAGCATATCGATGGGCCATTGTACTACGAGCGGATGGGCCGAAGCGGACCGGTCATGGCCTTCGTGCATCCCAATCCGATGGACCAGTCCTGCTGGATTTTCCAGATGGCGCATATGTCCACCTGGTACCGCTGCATCGCCATCGACATTCCAGGCTATGGCCGTTCGCCCAAGGCAAGGCCCGGACTTACCATGGACGACATGGCGCAAGCCTGCTGGGAAGCGATCGATGAGGTGGCGCCCGGCGATCCCGCCATTCTGGTCGGATGTTCCGTCGGCTCGGCGCTCCTGCCCTATATGCATCACCAGCAGCTCCGGCGCACCGCTGCGCTGGTGCTCTCGGGCACCGGCTACAATCCCGGCCGGGAATTCACCGAGCGCCGCATCGCGACCTACCAGGAGCAGGGCATCGGCTACCGCTGGGGCTACACGTTCGAAGATTTGAGCCCGGCCTTCCGCGCAACCCCGCTGGCGCACTTTTTCGCCGACCTGTTCACCGAGCGCAACGCGCATGCCGATGTGCAGTCGATCATCTATCAGTTCGAGGCGCTGGCGAAGCCCGAAGCGGACGATCTCCATGCCCGCATCGCCTGCCCGGCGATCATCCTGACCGGCAGCGAGGACGGCTCGCATCCGCGCGCCGCCGCCCTGCGGGCGCGCATCCCGGGCTGCGAGATGAAGATCCTCTACGGCGCCGGCCACGCGTGCCAGATCGAGCAGCCCTGGTTGTTCGACCGCTTCATGATCGAGTTCCTCAAGCGACACGGCCTGTTTCCTCGACGATGAGCGTGCTAGCCTCGACGCCTGCCGGGTTCCTTCATCGCGTTTGCCGCAGGGGAAGCCGCCTTTGAATATTCAGCGTCGCCGATTTCTCCGTCTGGCCGGCGGCGTCGCAACGCTGCCGGTCGCGAGCCGCATCGCGCAGGCGGAAACCTATCCTTCGCGATCCGTCCGGATCATCGTCGCGACCAGCGCAGGGGGCGGGACCGACATCGCGGCCCGCCTCGTCGCCCAGTGGCTGAGCGAGAAGCTCGGCCGCTCTTTCGTGGTGGAGAACCGTCCGGGCGGCAACAACAATATCGGCACCGAGACGGCCGCGCATTCGTCCGCCGACGGTTACACGCTGTTCATGGCCAACTCGGTCAATACGATCAACGCGTCGCTCTACCAGAAGCTCGCCTACAACTTCATCGCCGATTTCGAGCCGGTGGTGCATGTCATGCGCTCGCCGTTGCTTCTGATGGTCCATCCGTCGGTGCCCGCCCGGACGGTGCCGGAGTTCATCGCCTACGCAAAGGCCAACCCGGAGGCCATCACCATGGGCTCCGGCGGCAGCGGCTCGAGCGGGCACATGGCGGGCGAGCTGTTCATGATGATGACGGGCGTGCGCATGATCCACGTCCCGTATCGTGGCGAGGCGCTGGCGATGGCGGACCTGCTCGCCGGACAGGCGCAGGTCGTGTTCGCCACCACCGGCTCGGCGCTTGCCTTCGCCAAAGCGGGCGCCGTGCGGGCGCTGGCGGTGGCGACGCAGGCCCATCTGGACGCCCTCGCGGACGTCCCGCCTTTGGCGCAGTTCCTGCCCGGCTACGAGGCGAGCGGCTGGAGCGGCCTGTGCGCGCCGAAGAGCACGCCCGCCGAGATCGTCGCGCTCCTCAACCGGCAGATCAACGCGGCGATTGCCGATCCCACGATCAGGCAGCGCATCGCAGAGCTGGGCGGCACGCCGCGCGGCGGCTCATCGGCCGATTTCGCGGAGTTCATCGCCGAGGAGACCGAGCGGTGGGCCAAGGTGGTGAAATTCGCGGGCATCAAGCCGAGCTAGGGCGGCGCAGCGGCATGGGTCTTTCGGGACGCGACGAAAATGCCTATGCTCACGACCAATGAAGAACTCCGGCGATAGGCCGGACCGAATGGGGAGAGCGCCGATGAGAACGCCATTACGGCAAGGCGTCATCTTTCTCTTGTTGCCGGGCCTCTTTTCGCTGGGCGTGGCCGGCCTCGCAGCGTCCGGCGCCTTGGCGCAGGTTGCCGCCGGTGCGGCGGCGCTCAATGCGACAGAGCTTCTCGGCATGGCGCTCTTCAACCAGCACTGCCGCGTCTGCCACGCCAGGCCGCTCCTGAACAGCGCGCAATATGGCCCGGTCCTGTCCAAGAGCTCGCTCGGCGGCGACGACCACGCCTTGCATGATTTCATCGCCAACGGCGCGCCGCGCATGCCGGGCTTCAAATATTCCTTCGATGGCGCGCAGATCGACGCGATCGTCGCCTATCTCAAGACCGTGCCGGCGCCGCCGGCGCCATAGAGTTTCAACGCACCAACGGAGAAGCACCATGCGCTACGCACAAGCTCTCTCAGCCAGTGTTGCCGCCATCGCGCTCCTCGCATGCGCTGCCGCCGCGCCGGCGCGCGCGGCCGACGAGCGTCTGAGCGGGACCATCAAGTCCGCAAGCGGCGAGGCGCTGGGCGGGATCACGGTTTCGGCGAAGCCTGAGGGCGGCACGATCACCACGACGGTCTTTACCGATGCAGCCGGCAACTATTACTTTCCCCCGCTGCCCTCCGGCAAATATCGCGTATGGGCACAGGCCGTAAGCTTTGCGACCGCCAAGGGCGAGGTCGATCTCAGCGCCAACCGCAAGCACGACTTCACGCTCGCCGTGATGAACGATCCCGAGCGCACCTTCGAGCAGCTTCCGGGCAATCTGGTGCTCTCGGCGCTACCGGAAGCGACGCCGGACGACCAGCGAATGAAGCGGATCGTGCGCACCGTCTGCACCGGCTGCCATACCGCAAGCTTCCCGCTGCAGCACCACTTCGACGAGGCCGGCTGGAACGCCATCATCGAGCTGATGAAGAACGTCAACGTCTACGGCGTCTATGTCGGCAAGGAGCGCGCGCCCTCCGGCATTCTCGACTTCCACCAGAAGGAGCTTGCCGCCTATCTGGCACGCGCCCGCGGCCCCGGGGAGACCTCGATGCAGGTCAAGCTCGAGCCGCGGCCTTCGGGCGAGGCCGCGCGCGCGGTGTTCCGCGAATACGACATGCCGCTTGATCCCGATGTCGGGCTCCCGGCCAATTTCGTGCAGAACGACGGCAGCGACTGGTCGATGGGCACGCCCTCGATCCTGATCCCGGGCTGGGGCGTGCACGATGCCTGGCTCGACCTCACGGGCAATGTCTGGTTCACCTGCAACATTCCCAACAAGCGCACCACCATCGGCCGGGTCGACGCCAAGACCGGCGAGGTCAAGCTCCTCAAGGTGAACGGAGCCAACGGCTTGGCGGCCGGCGCGCACGGCATGACCCGCGATCCCGACGGCATCATCTGGTTCAACGTCAATCCGGGCCGCGGCGGCATCGGCCGGCTCGATCCCAAGACCGAGAAGATCGATGTCTTCCTGCCGCCGACCGGGATGTCGCCGACCGGCGGGGCCACCACCGTCGACTACGACGGCAAGGGCATGATCTGGTCGTCCTCGCCGGACGGCGCGCTGCGCTTCGATCCCAAGACGCAGACGTTCACCGAGTACAAATCGGTCACCTACAAGACTCCGAACGGCACCGGCGTGACCTATGGGGCGGCGGCGGATCGCGACGGCAACGGCTATTGGGCCGAGATGGTGCTCGACACCGTCGGTGTCGGCGACGGCGCGAGCGGCAAGGCCTCCGAGATCAAGCTTTCGCCGATCAAGAGCGAGGCCGATCGCCTGACAGCGGACGAGCGCAAGTTCTACGAGACCTACAGCCAGCCCGACTTCAACTCGCCGCTGCCATGGGCGCAAGGTCCACGCCGCATGGGCACCGACAAGAATGCGGACGTGCTCTGGGTCGGCGACTCCTGGGGCGCCAACCTCGCCCGCATCGACACCCACACCCACGAGACCACTTACGTGCCGCTGCCCGGACAGCAGCAGCCCTACCATGTCACGGTCGACCGCAACCACAATGCCTGGACCAATCTGTGGGGCGCCGACCGTGTGATGCGGTACGATCCCAAGGCCTCGAGCTGGACGGCGTTCGACCTGCCGACGCGCGGGGCCGAGCCGCGCTACGTGTCGTTGCTCGAGCGCGACGGGGCGCCGACGCAAGTGGTGCTGCCGTATTTCCGCGGCCGCAAGGTCGCGGTGATGACGCTGCGCAGCGAAGCGGACCTGCAGGCCCTCAAGGCGCAGTGACGCCTCGGCGGCGAAAGTAGGGGCGGCCCTTGTGGCCGCCCGGGCGCCCACCATAATCTTACTGAGTCAGTAAGAATAAGGGCGTTTACGCCCGTCTTCGACGGGCTATGGGGCCCCCACGAAGCGGGCGGTCGCATGATCTGTTATTTAGGTGTAACATGCTCTCCTGGCTGCCACGGGAGGCACGGGATGGCCCATTTCTCGATCGCGCATATCTTGCGGCTGCGGGACGGCATGTATGCGGTGCGCTCGGCTGAATATCCCGGATGCGAGGGGCGCGACTTCCAGATGTGGCCGGCGCGCGAGAAATTCCGCGCGGCCCTGTCGGAGCAGGTCCGCGAAATCATCGACCAAGGGGAATTGCCGCCGAGCCTCTATCCTTCGCTCGAAGAGGCGGAATCGAGATTCGGCGCGCAGTGCAAGACGCAGATTCCGGCCGAGGATCGGCTGCCGAAGACCTATGACTATGCGGTGATCGTCGAGGTGGACCTGCCTGCCGAGGAGGCCGAACGTTTCGCCGCGATACGGATCGGCAAGCTCCTTCCCGAGAGCCGATTATAGGAACAATCCGCCAGCGCCAGCCGCTCGACCGCCATCGTAATCCATGGGGGTAATTCTGCATGTTCACGCCCGTCATCCTCGTCGCCGTCGTATTCTATCTGTTCGTGGCGCTGCGCGTGCTGCGCCAGTATGAGCGCGGCGTGGTGTTCACGCTCGGAAAATTCACCGGCGTGCGCGGGCCGGGGCTCACCGTCATCTTCGTCCCGCTGCAGCAGATGGTGCGCGTGTCGCTGCGCACCGTCACGATGCAAATCCCCTCGCAGAAGATCATCACCAAGGACAACGTCTCGATCGATATCGCGGCGGTCGCGTATTACCACATTTCCGACCCGGAACGATCGGTGATCGCGATCGAGAACGTCTACAACGCGATCAGCCAGATCAGCCAGACCACCGTGCGCAACGTGGTCGGCCGCTTCAGCCTCGATCAGCTGCTCTCCGACACCGCCGGCATCAACGAGCAGATCAAGGACGTCATCGATCAGCATACCGAGCCGTGGGGCACGCAGGTCACGGCGGTCGAGATCAAGGACATCATGCTGCCCGACAACATGCAGCGCGCCATGGCCAAGGAAGCCGAGGCCGAGCGCGAGCGGCGCGCCAAGATCGTCGCCGCCGAGGGCGAGTATCAGGCCGCGGTCAAGCTCGGCCAGGCCGCCGACATCATCTCGCAGCATCCGGTGGCGCTGCAGCTGCGCACCCTGCAGACGATGGCGGAGAT
>DATDGG010000118.1:0-8527 GCA_036522235.1 Xanthobacteraceae bacterium | reverse complement strand
CATCATCCGCAACGAGAAGCGCATGCTCCAGGAGGCGGTGGACGCGCTGTTCGACAATGGCCGGCGCGGCCGCGTCATCACCGGCGCCAACAAGCGCCCGCTGAAGTCGCTCGCCGACATGCTCAAGGGCAAGCAGGGCCGGTTCCGCCAGAACCTGCTCGGCAAGCGCGTCGACTATTCCGGCCGCTCGGTGATCGTGGTCGGGCCGGAGCTGCGGCTGCATCAGTGCGGGCTGCCGAAGAAGATGGCGCTCGAACTGTTCAAGCCGTTCATCTATTCGCGGCTCGACGCCAAAGGCCTCTCCACCACGGTGAAGCAGGCCAAGAAGCTGGTCGAGAAGGAGAAGCCCGAGGTCTGGGACATCCTCGACGAGGTCATTCGCGAGCATCCGGTGCTGCTCAACCGCGCCCCGACCCTGCATCGCCTCGGCATCCAGGCCTTCGAGCCGGTGCTGATCGAGGGCAAGGCCATCCAGCTGCATCCCCTGGTCTGCGCCGCCTTCAACGCCGACTTCGACGGCGACCAGATGGCGGTGCACGTGCCGTTGTCGCTGGAAGCCCAGCTCGAGGCGCGCGTGCTGATGATGTCGACCAACAATATCCTGCACCCGGCCAACGGCTCGCCGATCATCGTGCCGTCGCAGGACATCGTGCTCGGCCTCTACTACCTGTCGATCATGCGCGACGACCGCGTCAAGAACCTGCCGATCTTCGGCAACATGGCCGAGATCGAGCATGCCTTGCATTCCAAGGCGATCGATCTGCACACCAAGATCAAGTACCGCTGGGACGGCCTTGACGAGAAGAGCAAGCCCGTGCGCCGCTGGTTCGAAACGACCGCGGGCCGCGTCATGCTCGGCAACGTGCTGCCGAAGAGCCCGAAGATTTCCTTCGAGGCCGTCAACAAGCTCATGACCAAGCGGGAAATCTCCAACACGATCGACCAAGTCTACCGCCATTGCGGGCAGAAGGAGACGGTCATCTTCTGCGACCGGATCATGTCGCTCGGCTTCTACAATGCGTTCAAGGCCGGCATCTCGTTCGGCAAGGACGACATGATGGTGCCGGCGTCGAAGTGGAAGATCATCGAGCAGACGCGAACGCTGGCCAAGGAGTTCGAGCAGCAATACAACGACGGCCTGATCACGCAGGGCGAGAAATACAACAAGGTGGTCGACGCCTGGTCGAAGTCGACCGATCAG
The DNA here is from genome assembly GCA_036522235.1 of Xanthobacteraceae bacterium. Lineage (GTDB taxonomy): Bacteria > Pseudomonadota > Alphaproteobacteria > Rhizobiales > Xanthobacteraceae > VAZQ01. The sequence continues at coordinate 7,326 of DATDGG010000118.1, read as the reverse complement.
ATCGCCGAAGAGATGATGCGCGAGATTTCGGCGGTCCGCAAAGGCCACGACGGGCGCGACCTGCAGATCAACTCGATCTACATGATGGCGCATTCCGGCGCGCGCGGCTCGCCCGCGCAGATGCGCCAGCTCGCCGGCATGCGCGGCCTGATGGCCAAGCCCTCCGGCGAGATCATCGAGAGCCCGATCATCTCCAACTTCAAGGAAGGGCTGTCCGTGCTCGAATACTTCAATTCGACCCACGGCGCCCGCAAGGGCCTCGCCGATACGGCGCTCAAGACTGCCAATTCCGGCTATCTCACGCGCCGCCTGGTCGACGTGGCGCAGGACTCGATCATCACCACCGAGGACTGCGGCACTGCGGGCGGCATCAATGTGCGCGCCGTCATCGATGCCGGGCAGGTCGTCGCCTCGCTCGGCGTGCGCATCCTGGGCCGCACCACGGCCGAGGACGTGCGCGACCCGTCCTCGCACAAGGTCATCGTCAAGAAGGGCACGCTGCTCGAAGAGCCGCAGGTCGAAGCGATCGTCACTGCCGGCGTGCAGGAGCTGCGCATCCGCTCGGTGCTCACCTGCGAGACCGTCACCGGGGTTTGCGGCAAGTGCTACGGCCGCGATCTCGCGCGCGGCACGCCGGTCAATATCGGCGAAGCCGTGGGCGTCATCGCCGCCCAGTCGATCGGCGAGCCCGGCACGCAGCTCACCATGCGCACGTTCCACATCGGCGGCGCCGCGCAGATTTCCGAGCAGTCGTTCATCGAGTCGAACTTCGACGGCAAGGTCAAGATCAAGAACAAGAACATCATGAAGAATTCCGACGGCGAGATGGTCACGATGGCCCGCAATATGGTGGTCGCCGTGCTCGATCCCGACGGAACCGAACGCGCCGTGCATCGCATCCAGTACGGCGCCCGCATGCGGGTGGAGGACGGCGACAAGGTCAAGCGCGGCCAGCGCATCGCCGAGTGGGATCCCTATACCCGTCCGATCCTGACCGAGGTCGAGGGTAGCGTCGGCTTCGAGGACCTGGTCGAAGGCCAGTCGATGTCGGAGACGCTCGACGAATCGACCGGCATCGCCAAGCGCGTGGTCACCGACTGGCGCACCGGCTCCGGCCGCGGCCAGCAGGACCTGCGTCCGGCCATGGTCATCAAGGACAAGAGCGGCAAGATCCACAAGCTGAGCCGCGGCGGCGAGGCGCGCTATCAGCTCGCGGTCGACGCCATCATCTCGGTCGACCCGGGCGCGACCGTCAAGGCGGGCGACGTGATCGCCCGCATCCCGACCGAAAGCGCCAAGACGCGCGACATCACCGGCGGTCTGCCGCGGGTGGCGGAGCTGTTCGAGGCGCGGCGCCCGAAGGAGTCCGCGATCATCGCGGAAGCCTCCGGCACCATCCGGTTCGGCAAGGACTACAAGAACAAGCGCCGCGTCATCATCGAGTCGGGTGTGAAGGATGAGGAGCCCAAGGAATATCTCATTCCCAAGGGCAAGCACATCCATCTGCAGGAAGGCGACGTGGTCGAGAAGGGCGACTTCATCGTCGAAGGCAACCCGGCGCCGCACGACATCCTGGCGATCAAGGGCGTCGAGGATCTCGCCGCCTATCTGGTCAACGAGATCCAGGAAGTCTACCGGCTGCAGGGCGTCAGCATCAACGACAAGCACATCGAGGTGATCGTCCGGCAGATGCTGCAGAAGGTCGAGGTCACCGAGCAGGGCGAGACCGAGCTGATCACGGGCGAGCAGATCGACAAGATCGAGCTCGACGAGATCAATGCGCGGGCGCGCGAGGAGGGCAAGAAGGAGGCGGTTGCCCACCCGGTGCTGCTCGGCATCACCAAGGCGTCGCTGCAGACCCGCTCGTTCATCTCGGCGGCGTCGTTCCAGGAGACCACGCGGGTGCTGACCGAGGCCGCGGTCAACGGCAAGATCGACACCCTGGAGGGCCTCAAGGAGAACGTCATCGTGGGCCGCCTGATCCCGGCCGGGACCGGCGCCATGATGAACAGCCTGCGCGAGGTCGCCGGCAAGCGCGACGCGCTCATTCTGGAGGAGCGCGAGAAGGAAGCCGCCGCCAAGGCGGCGGCCGCGGCGGCCGAGCAGCCGGCGCAGCTGCCGGCAGCGGAGTGACCGCCCAGCCACTGGCCTGCCAATGCGGGGCCGCGCCGCGATCGTGGGATTACCCAAGATCGCGCGGGCGGCCCCTCACTTTCGTCGGTATGCGGCTACTCACCTTTGCCCGTATAATGCGTGTCACGATCAACCGGCATAGGCGGCCCAAAGGCAGGGCCTTTACCTGGATGAAATTTATTTAACCTAGAAACGCTATCGCCAAAAAGCCGTCTTATAAGATTGAAGTCGCTTCCTCCAACAGGCCCGACGGCCGGTCACGCCGCCCCATGGATGCCCTCCTCGTCAAGATTTTCGCCACCGCTCTGACCTTGAGCCAGGTGACGACCGCGCCGGAGGCGATCAAGACTCAGTTCGATCGCGTGCAGGATCAGGGGAAGGTGGTGACGCTCCTGCAGGCGGGTTGCGCCCATATGCGCAAGGCCTTCGACATCGAGGACTTGAACCTCGATGACCTGATCGCGACTGCGATGGAAGACCCGCAGGGCATGACCGGGGGCATCGCCGCCTTTCGGGGCATCAATTTCAGCGACCTGTTCACGGCCTACAAGCAGTTCTGCAAGAACGAGACGGTCGCCCAGTCGCCCTTCGACATGGGCCAAGTCATCGATTTCTACAACAAGGCGGTCGCCGACCTGCCCGACCCGGCCAAGCTCAAGAGCCCGAAGCTGCCGGGCGCCACCGTGGTGCTCGACGGCAAGGGGACCCGCTTTGCGGAGCTCTTCGAGTCGGACCAGCGGCGGGTCTGGGTGGCGCTCGCCGATATCCCCAAGAACGTGCAACAGGCCTTCGTCTCGGCCGAGGACAAGCGCTTCTATCAGCATAGCGGCATCGACGAGCGCTCGCTGATCCGTGCCTTCGTCGGCAACATCGCCCATTCCGGCCGGCCGCAGGGCGGCTCGACCATCACCCAGCAGGTGGTGAAGAATCTGCTGGTCGGCGAGGACCTCACCTATGAGCGCAAGATCCGCGAGATGATCTTGACCGCCCGGGTCGAGCGCCTGCTCAGCAAGGCGGAAATCCTCGAGCTCTACCTCAACTCGACCTATCTCGGCCGCGGTTCCTGGGGCGTCGAGATGGCGGCGCGCAGCTATTTCGGGAAATCCGTGAAGGCGCTCAGCCTGGGGGAGGGGGCGCTGCTGGCGGCGCTGACCAAGGGGCCGACCTATTTCAGCCCCGATCAGCACGCCGATCGGGCGCAGGAGCGCATCGCCTATGTGCTCGGCCGCATGCAGGAGGACGGCGCCATCGACGCCGCTGCGCTCAAGCAGGCCGCCAACCCGACTGCGGCCCTGGTTCCGTATGAAAATCCGCGGCGCGATTTGGGCTTCCATTTCGTCGATCACCTCGCCCGCGAAGCCAAGTCGCTCGCCGGGATCGACGCGCTCACCTCCGATTCCTTCACGGTGCACTCGACCATTCAGCCGGCCCTGCAACGGGCGACCGAAGCCGCCCTGCAGGAAGGTCTCGCCCGTTTCGAGATCGATGGCGGTCGCGTGTCGTTTCAGTCGGCCGAGGCCAATCTCGCCAATGCCATCAAGCGCATCCAGAGCGAGCCGAAATCAGGACCGCAGAAGCCGCCCTGGCAGCAGGCGCTGGAACATGCCCGCCTGCCGCTCTATGACGTGCACTGGCCGGTCGCGATCGTCGTCGACAAGGGCGGCGGCAAGGGCGGCGACGGGGTCCGGGTCGGGCTCACCGACGGGCGCATCCTGCCGCTTGCGGGGCTGACCGGTTCCATCGGGCGCAATCTCAAGCTCTACGACGTCGTCTTCGTCCACTTAAGCGACCCCAAGGCCAAGAACAGCCGGGCCGAGATCCGGGTGCGCCCGGCGGTGCAAGGCGCGGCGCTGGTTCTCGACAACAAGACCGGCCGCATCCTCGCCATGTCCGGCGGCTTCTCCTATCCGCTGAGCCAGCTCAACCGCACCACCCAATCGGTGCGACAGCCGGGCTCCGCCCTCAAGCCGCTCACCTATCTGGCCGCCTTGCAGCAAGGATTGCAGCCCAACACCATGGTGCGCGACCAGGAGATCACGCTGCCGCCGATCGGCGGCGGGATCGCGCGCGACCGCGACTACTGGACGCCGAAGAACTACGACGGCGGCGAATGGGGCGTGGTCACGCTGCGCCGGGCGCTCGAGAACTCGCGCAACCTCGCGACCGTCAATTTGCTGGAGGGGGGGATCGCGAGCGATCCCCATAGCAGCCTCGACCGCATCTGCGACCTTGCGCTCGAGGCGCAAATCTACCGCGAATGCGTCCCCTATTACCCGTTCGTGCTGGGCGCGCAGCCGGTCCGGCCGATCGACCTGGCGCCGTTCTATGCCGCCATCGCCAATGAAGGCGTGCGGCCGACGCCCTATGCGATCGACTCGATCGAGCGCAACGGATTGGTGGTCTATCGCCACGATGCGCCGTCCTCCTCCCACGCCATCGGGTCCGCGGACCGGGTGTCCTTCTTTCAGCTGAAGACCATGCTGCAGGGCGTCTTGGCGCGCGGAACGGCGAGGTCCATCGCCAATCTGTCGCCCTATGTGGCGGGCAAGACCGGCACCACCGAAGGCGAGAACGACGCCTGGTTCATGGGGATCACCAACGACGTCACCGTGGCGGTGTGGGTGGGCTACGACAACGCCGACGGCAAGCGGCGAACGCTGGGCAGCGGGCAAACCGGCGCCAGCGTCGCGATCCCGATCTTCCAACCGATCATCGAGGCGGTCTGGGCCCAATACGCACCCAAGACCCCGCTCAATCCCCCCTCCGCCGAGGCCAAGCGAGAGCTGGTGATACGCCCGATCAACCTTGCCTCGGGCGATGTCGTTGGGAGCACGGGTGGCGCGAAGTCCTTCATCGAGTATTTCCGGCGCGATCGGCGCGGCGAGCCGTTCGACACGCAATTTCAGCTGGTATCGCGTGACGAGGCCTATTCGGCGCGGGAGACGGCTGAGGATACCGGGCAGGAATTCGCGCCGCCCGACAGCGGCGGGCGTTTCCTATTTCCATTTGGCGGCGACCCCTGGCGCAGTCCGCCGCCCCCGCAGCCGGTCCAGCCCCAGCGGCGTGATGCCTATGGCCAGCCGCAGCAGCCCTATGGGCAGCAGCAGCCGTTCGGGCAGACCTATGGCCAACCCTCTTATGGGCAGCCGCCGCAGCGCGGCAGTGATCCGCGTTCGGGTGTACAGCCGCCGCGCAGCAATCCCGGCTTCTTCTGGAACTGGCGCTAGGTCGGATCGCCATGCGAATGCCGCGCGCCGTTGCTGCCCTGATCGGTCTCGTATTGTCCGTTGCGCTTGCGAGCGCCCAGGCCCCGAAGGCGCCTGACCCCAAGGCGCAGGACTTCCGCCTCGAAGAGGTCGCTGCGCTCACCGACATCCAGCTCGACCAGCTCAAGCCGAAATCGATCGCCTTTACCGACCGTGCGGCCGAGAATCTGCTCGAGCCCGGGACGATCTTCATGCGCTACGAGGCGTGGGCCAAGGCGCGGCCGCTTGAGGCGCAATTCCTCGGCCTCTATCCGGGCTATACCGAGCCGAACACCGACATCGTGGTTGACGGCGCCAAGAAGCGCTACAAGGAGAAGCTCGACATGTACGTGGCGGCGGGGCGGTTCGTGCTGCCGCGCGCGCCAGCTTCGCTTGATCTCGCGCGGCTCATCGCGCTGTCATTCGTCGAGCAGATCGATCCCGCGATCAAGCACCGTTTGATCGGCGCCGGCGAAGTGACCGCGACCCAGGAGCCCAAGGTCATCTACAACCAGAATCCGCAGCGGCGGTGGTGCGAGGGCCGCCCGACGGTGCTCTGCGTGCGCTCCCACTATCAGCTCGAAGGCCGGTTTCCGCTCGGCATTCAGCTCGCCAACAAGATCAGGGACGCAGCCAAGCCGATCCCGCCGTTTCTCGACTTCGAGAGCGAGTTCACTTTGCGCTCGCCTGCCGAAGTCACGCAATCGGGATTGACCAAGCTGACCGGGCTCGACACGCCCTCGATCGGCGCGGTCGAGCAGAGCATTTTCTACGTCAATCAGGTGATGCAGTTCGGCAAGCTTCTGGCCGTGTTTCAGCAATTCCCGGGCGACCCGAACCGGACCGTGGTGACGGTCTTCATGGCGCTCGGGATCGAGGTGAGCGTGCTCGACAAAAGGAAGGAATTCGCGGCCGTCCCGGTGCTGCGAAATCTCGTGCCGGCTCAGGTGCTTGCCGGCAAGAGCTCGTTCAATAACGGGAGCTCCCTGTCAGCCGGCCTGCCGGTCTATGCCCGCAGCAGCGTCAAGGCGATCGCCGCCCTGTTCGAGCGCCAATAGGGGCCGCAACGCCTGCGGCCGCAACGCCGCCTGGTGGCCATCACGATCGCAATAACCGCAGACATTCCGGCTGCTTGCGCCTTGACTTCGCCTGAAGCCACCGATACATACCGCGGACTTTGCGGCAGGCGGTGAGCTTCGCTTGCTCGGAACGGCGTGCCCGATTCCTGCTAAACCATTGAGATCATGAGCTTAGATCATCGATCTCGGTCGGCTGCGGGTGGGCGTCACCAGCCTCGAGGAATGAAGCTCAAACGCTGCTTCTGACATCGACGGTCAGATATCGAGGTGATGATCGCGCGGGCGCTTGCGCAAGCGCGGTCGTCTGGAACGGGTGAGCGCCCACCGCACCGGGAGCGGACGGCGCTCTTCCGTTTTGCGCGTTGGAATAATCGAAGCTGAGTAACCGAAGCTGCGTAACTGAAGCTGGTTGGAAAAAGCCTGCGAACGAGGGTGAAGCTCAAGCGATGCCGACGATCAATCAGCTGATCCGCAAGCCGCGTGTCGCGGTGAAGGCGCGCAACACCGTGCCGGCGCTCCAATCTTCGCCGCAGAAGCGCGGCGTGTGCACGCGCGTCTACACGACGACGCCGAAGAAGCCCAACTCGGCGTTGCGCAAGGTTGCGAAGGTGCGCTTGACCAACGGCTTCGAGGTCATCGGTTACATTCCGGGTGAGGGCCACAACCTGCAGGAGCACTCGGTGGTGATGATCCGCGGCGGCCGCGTGAAGGACCTGCCGGGCGTGCGCTACCACATCCTGCGCGGCGTTCTCGATACCCAGGGCGTCAAGAACCGCAAACAGCGCCGGTCGAAGTACGGCGCCAAGCGGCCGAAGTGAGCGGCCGAAACGAGGAAATGAGAGAAACGGATTCCGGAGCCTGATCGATGT
>DATDGG010000117.1:0-9798 GCA_036522235.1 Xanthobacteraceae bacterium | reverse complement strand
GGCGGTGCCGATCAATTCATCTGCACGCCCGCGGCCGATCAGGCGATCGAGCAGACGGTGCGCTTTGTCGTCGAGCGCCTGATCATCGAGCGGCCTGGCCGGATCGCCCGGCGCCGCGATGACGCGCTCGCACCGTGTGCTGCCGTCGGTGCCCATCACCTCGACCTCCGCCGGCCACGCGCCGGGATAATATTGCGCCAGCGCGGGCTCGGCCACGATCGCGACCTTGGCCTCGAACTCCCGGATCGCCGGATCGGTGACGGCCTGGCTGCGGTCGACGTCATAGAGACGCGCGGGATCGCAGGCCAGCAAAGCGAGCTGGCGTGCCGCGCTGACCAAGCTCGTGGTTCGCACCCCCTCCTGCGCTTTGGTGGCGATCATCGCCGCGTAGGCCGGTGGAACCTTGACCGTGACGGCGGCAATCTTTCCGGGCGCGACGCCGGACGCCAGCATGGTCCGCAGCGCTTCGACCGCCGCAATGGACTGCTTGGCGGAGCAGAACGGCTTCATGCTGAGCGCCGGATAGACGCTGTGCGCGGCCGACGCTGCCGTGAGCTGATCGCGGTCGAGCGCAAAGCCCCAGCTATCCTCAAAGCCGGTTCCGTCCAACAGGCCGGGATCGCCCCGATAGCCCGCCTGCACGGCGTTGGCCGCCCACAGGCCCGACGCTACCGCGACCGCGAACATCACCCAGCGCCCCGACGGCGCGCCGTGCGGGCGGCCCGTCCCGCGGGTCGAAAGCATCAAAGCGAGCGAAAGCGTGTCGGCGGTCTGCCGCGCATCGAGGCCGTGCAGGCGGGCCGCGGTGGCGGCCGCCGCCATCGGGGCCGCAAGGCAACTCGGCCAGACCCCGCGATAAAGAATCTCCGGGCCGCGGACCGCCTGGCCCATGCGGGTCATGACTTCGGTCCCGGCCCAGATGGCGCTTGCGAGGCGCGCCGGATCGAAGCGCTCGGCATGAGCCGCCAGCGACAGTGCAGTCGCGACCGCGGCGGCGCTCGGTGTGGTACAGGACGGCAGATGGATGTCGTCGACCTCGGAGAGCCTGATGGTCGCGGCGCGCTGGCCGATGATTTCAGGGTTGGCGCGGGCGCCGAACAGCGCCGCGAGGCTTTGTGCTTCCGAAGTATGCGCGCCGGCGGCCGCCGCAATCAATGTATCGACTACGTGCCGACGCTGCAGCGCCTGTTCGGCGGCGGGCAGCGCGGCCGCATTCGCCTGCGCCACGAACTCCGCGAGCTGGCCGATGATGGTCATGCGGGGAGTGATAGTCGAATTCTTTGGGCGATGCGATTGCGTTTCGTAACTTCATAGTAGCTCGTAGCCCGGATGGAGCGAAGCGCAATCCGGGGCGCCGTTGCCGCTACAAGAAAGCCGCGATGGCGGCGCCTGCGGCGGCGCTCAGCACCACCACGAGCCAAGGCGGCGTCTGCCACATGAACAGCAACAGGAACGCCGCGCAGGCCAAGGCAAAATCGGCCGCGCCGGTGATGCCGGTGATCCAGACCGGGCGGTAGAGCGCCGCCAGCAGCAACCCGACCACCGCCGCATTGACGCCCGCAAGGGCGGCCTGCGCGGTGGCGCCGCGGCGAAGCTCCTCCCAGAACGGCATGGCGCCGATCACCAGGAAGAATGACGGCAGGAAAATCCCGATCAGGCAGATGCTTGCTCCGAGCCAGCCGTTGGGGGCGACCCTCATGACGGCGCCCAGATAGGCGGCGAAGGTGAACAATGGTCCCGGCACCGCCTGGGCGGCCCCGTAGCCGGCGAGAAAATCTTGATCGCTTACCCAGCCGGGCGGCACCACCGCGGCCTGCAGCAACGGCAGCACCACGTGGCCGCCGCCGAAGACGAGCGAGCCCGCGCGGTAGAAGGCATCGAATTCCTTGAGCGCCTGCGAGGACGACAGCGACGCCAGGATCGGCAATCCGATCAGCAAGCAGACGAACAGCGCCTGCAATGTGGCGCCGGTCGCCCGGCTCACGGGCACCGGCAAGGCGGCGTGGTCGGTCGCGGCCTGCCGATCAAGCAACGCAATGCCGACCGCGCCGCCCAGCACGATCGCGCCGATCTGGCCCCAGGCGGAGGGCACCGCGAGCGCCGCAACCGCGGCCGCGACCGCGAGCGTGGCGCGCGGCCGGTCCGGCGCGAGGGTGCGGGCCATGCCGAGCACCGCCTGCGCCACTACCGCGACCGCCGCGGCCTTGAGCCCATGCAGCCAGCCCGACCCGGCTGCGTCGCCCACAAGGCCGACCCCATAGGCGAACAGAACCATCGCCAGCGCCGAAGGCAGCGTGAAGCCCGCCCACGCCGCCAAGGCCCCCACATAGCCGGCGCGCAACAGCCCGATCGCGATGCCGGTCTGGCTCGAGGCGGGGCCGGGCAGAAACTGGCAGAGCGCCACGATATCCGCGTAGCCGCGGTCGTCGAGCCAGCGCCGCCGGATCACGAATTCTTCGCGGAAATAGCCGAGATGCGCGACCGGGCCGCCGAAGGAGGTGAGGCCGAGACGCAAGAACGCCGCCAGCACCTCCGCGGCGCTTCCGCGCGGCGCAGCGGGCACCGCATCGGCCGGCTCCGCGGCCGTTGTTTTGTCCTTTGCACTGTCCCCGGCCATCGGCACCGAGGTTAGGGGCGGGCGATGGTTCCGGCAACGCGGGCGGCCGCTTTCTTCACGATCAGGACATTCACCCTGTCGAAGCGTGCAGCCTGTACGGCTGGGGTAAGTGCCCAGAACTACGCCGGCGATTCGGCAGTCTACCCGGGCGGAAAGTGCTGTAAGCTGGCCGGATCAATGAACACCGCCGCGACCCCATGCAGGCCGTGAGCGCCCCGGGAGGATCTCATGAGCTCGAAATTCACGACCGTGGCCATACTTGCCGTCCTCGCTTGCTCGCCCGCGCTTTCCGCGGAGAAGCCCATCATCATCGCCAAGCAGGGCTATTTCTTCGTGGGCGGCAAGTACGCGAAGGTCGGCGACAAGCAGGTGATGAACGGCCAGATCTATGTAGAGTACCAGATCCCCAGCCGGCGCACCCAACCGTATCCGTTGGTCGTCGTGCCGGGCGCGGCGCAGACGGCGACCAACTTCAACGGCACGCCGGACGGCCGTGAGGGATGGACGCAGCATTTTCTGCGGCACGGCTACGCGGTCTATATCGTCGAGCAGCCGGGCCGCGGGCGTTCCGCCTACGAGCCCGACACCGACGGGCCGCAGGCCTATCCGCAGATCGTCAATGTGCAGCAGCGCTTCACCGCGCCGGAGAAATACAATCTGTGGCCGCAAGCGCGGCTGCACACGCAGTGGCCAGGCTCGGGCATCGCCGGCGATCCGAGCTTCGATCAGTTCTTCGCGTCGCAAGTGCCGTTCGTGCAGAAGCCGGAGGTGATTCAGGCGCTCAACCGTGACGCGCTGGCGGCGCTCATCGACAAGCTCGGGCCCATCATCCTGATGACCCATTCGCAGTCCGGCGCCTACGGCTGGGAGGCGGTCGACCAGCGGCCCAATCTCGTCAAGGCGCTGATTCAGGCCGAGCCCTCGGCGCCGCCCGTCCACGACATGGAGTTCCTCGGCGCGCCGGATTGGTTCCGCGACGGCGCCCCCACCCGCAGCTGGGGGCTGACCTCGATCCCGATCACCTATGCGCCGCCGGCCTCGAATGCTTCCGAGCTCGCCTTCGAGCAGCAGGAGAAGGCCGATGGGCCGGAGCTCGCCAAATGCTGGCTGCAGAAGGCGCCGGCGCGGCAGCTGCCCAATCTGCAGAAGCTGCCGATCGCCATCGTCACCGGGGAGGCTTCCTTCCACGCACCCTATGAGCATTGCATGGTGAAGTTCCTGGAGCAGGCCGGCGTGCACCCGACCTGGCTCAACCTCGGCGCCATGGGCATCCACGGCAACGGCCACATGATGATGCTGGAGAAGAATTCCGAGCAGATCGTCGAGGTGATCGAGCGCTGGCTGCACAAGGCGCTGTCGGCGGAGAAGAACGCCGCCGTTCCGGTGCGGCACGCGGCGCGGTAGCAAGGAAGCCGAACGACCCGGCAATCCGCTGGGAGCGTGCTTTTAGCTGATTGGCTTCTCCCCACACGAGGTCCGGTCCGCCGATCGAACACTGCGCCAAGTACGTCATGCCGGATCCCGGTCAGTGGATGCTGAAGCGAAGCGGCACCGTCATCTCGGCGCCGGCCAGCTCCGGCGGCGGTGGCGGGAACGGCTGCGTGCGCTGCACCAGCGCCAGCGTCTCGGTATCGAGCGCGGCGGAGCCCGAGCTTGCGACGATACGGCTCGACAGAAGATGACCGTCGCGGTCGATGCGGAACGCGAGCCGCGCCACGCCTTGCTCGCCGCGCGCGCGCGCTTCGCCCGGGTAGCGCTTGTTGTGCTCGAGCAGCGAGACCATCTGGCTCTTCCAGGTCGCGACGTCGGCGCGCGCGCGGCTCGGCTGCGGCAGGACGGCGGGCGTCTCCTGGCGCGGCGGCTCGGGCAGCGGTTCGGGCAAAGGTTGGAGCATCGCCTCGGACTGCTGCACCGGCAGCGGCTCTTCCTTGTCCTCGATCTTCTCGACCGGCGGGGTCGGATTGGTCTCAATCTGCTCCGGCTGAAACTCGACGATGATGGCGTCAGTGCCGACCTCGCCTTCCTCGATCGGCGCGCGCCGTTCGATCAGCGCGGCCGCGATCCCGCCATGTGCGAACAGCACGACCACGCCGCAGATGAGCCAGCGGACGAGCTCGCGTCGATCCTCCGTGGCGACCGCGATCATGGCGCGGGCACTCGCTCCAGGCCGACCAGGGCGATCCTGAGGAATCCAGCGCCGCGCAGGAGACTCATCACCTCCATCAGCTCCCCATAGGGTACGCTCTTGTCGGCGCGCAGGAAGATGCGGGCGTCCTTGTCGCCGCTGGTCGCTGCCGCAAGCGCCGCGCCGAGCGCCTCGCGCGCGACCGGCTGATCCCCGAGCGCCAAGGTCAGGTCGGCCTTCACGGTCAGGTATTGCGGCATGGGGGGCTGCGGCTGCGGCTCGGCGGCAGCGGTCGGCAAATTCACCGCGACATCGACGGTCGCGAGCGGCGCCGCCACCATGAAGATGATCAGCAGCACCAGCATCACGTCGATGAACGGGGTGACGTTGATCTGGTGGATGTCGGCGAGGCTGTTCTCGCCATGATCGAGGGGCACGCTCATACGATCCTCCAGGGCCCTACTCGGCCGCCAAGGGCGCCACTCCGCGGGCAGTCGTCACCTGGCGGTGGAGGTCGCGGCTCACAAGCCGCAGCACCGCGGCCGAAGCATCGCCCAACAACGCCCGGTAGCCCGCAATCGAGCGCGCGAACATATTGTAGATGACGACTGCGGGGATTGCGGCCGCGAGCCCGAAGGCGGTCGCCAGCAGCGCCTCGGCGATGCCGGGCGCCACCACCGCCAGATTGGTGGTATGCGACTTCGAAATGCCGATGAAGCTGTTCATGATGCCCCAGACCGTGCCGAACAGGCCCACGAACGGTGCGGTGGCCCCGATGGTGGCGAGCACGCTGGTGCCTCGCATGATCCGCCGGCCCCAGGCGGCCTCGATCCGTTCCAGGCGCGAGGCGATGCGCTCCTTGATGCCGTCGCGGTCGGCGCTGTCCTGGGACAGCTGAATTTCCGCGAACGCCGCCTGGAGAAATTCCCCGCCCGGGCTCTCGTTCGCGGCGAGCCGCTCGACCCCGTCGGCCAGCCGCTGCGCCGATTCGAGCATCCGCAGGTCGGCGCGCACGCGCCGCCGCGCCAGCACCAACTCGACGGTCTTGGCGAGCCACACCGTCCAGGTGACGACCGACGCGAAGGCAAGCCCGATCAGCACCGCCTTCACCAGCGGGTCGGCGTCGAGAAACATGCCCCATGGGGTGAGATTGGTCACAGCTTTTGCGACCAGCCGGCGAAATAGCCGCGGCGCGGCCCGAATTGCGGGGCGAACACGCCGAGGCCCGATCCACTCCTGATCTGATAGACAGTGTCGGCGACGTTCACCACGTCGAAGCGCAAGGCGAACGGCCTGTCGGTCAAGCCCTTGAACTCATGCGAGACCCCCGCATTGACCTGTGTGTAGAACGGCAGGTGGTCGATATTGGCGTCGCCGCTGCGCAGCCCGCTGCCGAAGATCATGTCGGCGGTAAACAGGGTGTCCCACCACAGGTAAGAGGCGCCGGCGGAGCCGGTCCAAATCTGGGTGTGATCCGTGAAGATGTAGTGGGTCTGGATGTACTGGAAGCGGGTCAGGCCGCCGAGATCGGCGAGCAGGGTGGTGTTGTCGATGAGAAATTGGTTCGAGATGATGTTGGTGCCCTTCTGCAGCGCCCAGGCGACGTTGGCGTAGGCCTGGAAGGCGCCGTTGCGGTATTTGGCGCTGAGCTCGACGCCTTCGTTATCGGCCTTCTCATAGTTAAAGCCGCTCAGCACCAGCGCGGCGCCGAACTGGCCGTCGTCGAGCAGGTCGCGGGCGGTCTTGTAATAGGCGTCAAGCCCGAGCTCGAGCGCTTCGCATTCGCGGTTCACCGCCTTCGCCTTGGTGAAATAGCTGCTCGGCACCGGGGCGCAGCCGCGCGAGAAGACCTGGGTTATGCCGGCGTCGTAGACGTTGGCGCGCTCCGGCAGAACAGGGTCTTGCAGAAACTGGGAGGGCGCCCCTGTCGTATTCGCAAATTGGTTGATCTTGACCGGGGCCGCGATGGTTTGCGGCGGCGGGGTGAAATAGCGCGCATAGCCGGCGTGAAGGGTTGTGCCAGGGAGCGGGGTGTAGACGAAATTGACGCGCGGGCTCAGCTGGCTTGCAGAGGTGTACTCGTCCATCTGGTCGAAGCGCAGGCCCGCATTCACGGTCAGCGCGTTGGTGATTTTCCACTCGTCCTGGACGTAAACGCCGTAGAGCCAGCCGAGCTTCGATGTTTCGTCGGGCAGCGTTATTGGCGTGTCCATGTCGTCGGTGCGGTCGCAGAGTATGCAGGGCTCGACCGTGGAGATATTGAGGTTCTTGGTGCTCTCGGCGGTGACCGAAAAGCCGGCGCGCAAGATATGCGCGTCGTTGACCCGGTAGGAGCCGTCGCCGGCGACGCCGTTTGCAAAGGTCGCCCGATAGACATCCGAGGCGATGCCGTTGAACAAGAGGTCGCCGACCGTATCGGGGACGAAATGCAGGCTGCTGTAGCGGTTGAAATAGGAGAGTTGGAAATCGAGGTCATTCAGCGATTTCTGATACGCCAGCACATTGTAATAGGTGCGCTCCTGCTGGTTCTCGTCGAGCTTGGTCGAGTCGAAATTGGTCACCCCGAAGGCGGAAGCGAGCAGAGGCGTGCCGCCCGGGCTGTTGGGGATCTGGAACTTGCCGAGCGAGGCGCCGGTGATCCAGCTGATACGCGTGGTCGGATCGAGGATGGTCGAGACGTAGCCGAAGCCGCGCTCCTGCGTGGTGTGGTCGTGGATCGGCTCCGTCGCGGAGGTGGGGTTCTCGATGCCGAGATTGCTGGTGAGATAGCGGCCGGTGAAGAAATACTCAGTGATGGGGCCGCAGCTTCCGGGCACCGTCGGCGATGCCTTTCCGAACTTGCCGGCTGCGATCGGCTGCGATCGGCAGTCGCCCCCGATGGTGCCGCCGTATTCGACGCTGGTCGTGAAAGTATCGTGGCTGCCCCCATAGATGCTGACGCTGCCGCCGCCGTCGAAGGCGCCGCTGCGGGTCTTGATGTCGACGACGGCGGCAGTGCGCAGCCCGAACTCGGTCGGCAGCGCGCCGGTGAGCAGGGTCAGATTGCCGATGAGCCCGGTCTCCAGGATCGAGCCGAAGCCCGAGACGCCGTCGGGCAGCATGATGCCGTTGATCCGATACGCCACGTTGGCGTGCTCGTTGCGGACATGCAGATTGCCGCTGGCGGCGGAATCCTGCGAGACGCCGGGCAATTGCAGCAGCACCCGGTCGAGCGGCGTATTGGCGCCCTGCGGCAGGCGCGCAATGTCCTCCTTGCCGATGGTGTCGGAATCGGCGCCCTCGATCGTGTAGATCTTGTCGCGGGCCGTGTTGAAGGTGGTGGCCTCGCGCGCGATCTGCTGGGCGGGAGTCGCGGGCGGCGCCACGTTTTGCGCCGGCTGCGCCGGCGGCGGTTTTCGCACCATCTGCGGCTTCGGTGCCGGCTTCTTCTTCGTGGTTTCGACCGTGATGGTCGGAAAGGTGCCGGGCGCCGGCGGAGACGTCTCTTCCGGCGTCTGCGCCAAGGCAAATCCGGTGAGCCAGCAACATGAGACCAGTGCCGAGCTCGTCAGAAGACGCATGCGATAGACCTGAAACCACATAGGACCCCCCACACCTCATTCTGCCCAAGTCATCGGATCCCCGGGCACAGTCAACGCTATAACATTGCGTTTCTGGCCGCCTGATGCAACAGTATAACGTTGCAGCAGGCGGTCTGTTTGTCAAGAACCGAGGGCCGCGATCAGAGCTTGTGGTGGCCGCGCAATGGCGCTGTGGCCGCGATGCTTGCTAGGACGACAACGCTTCAGTCAGCGTCGCGATATTGTGGCGGAACATGTCGAGATAGGTCGCGGCCGGTCCCTTTTCGTCCGAAAGGGCATCCGAATAGAGCGTGCCGCCGATCTTGGCGCCGGTCTCGCGCGCGATCTGATCGAGCAGCCGATGGTCGGTGACGTTCTCCAGGAACACGGCCGGGATCTTCTCCGCCTTAATCTGACGGATGATCTTGGCGACGTCCCTGGCCGAGGCCTCGCTTTCGGTGCTCACGCCTTCCGGCGCGATGAAGTCCATTCCGTAGGTGGCGCCGAAATAGCCGAATGCGTCGTGGGTGGTGATGATCTTGCGGCGCCCCGGCGGCAGCTTGGCGATGCTGTCCTTCACGGTCTTTTCGACGGTGTCGATGTCGGCCAGGAACTTGGCGGCGTTCGCCTGGTAGGTGTCCTTGCCGGCCGGATCGGCCGCCACCAGGCCGTCGCGGATGTTCTGCACATAGACCCTGCCGTTGGCGAGGCTCTGCCATGCATGCGGATCGGTGATCTTGCGGGTCTTGCCGTGCTCGTCCTCTTCCATCTGGCGCGTCTTGATGCCCTGCGTCGCAGTCACCACGGTGCCCTTGAAGCCGGACGACTTCTGCAGCCGGCTCATCCAGCCTTCGAGGCCAAGCCCGTTGACCACGAGAATCTTGGCGTCGACGAGCGTCTTGGCGTCGCCGGGCGTCGGCTCATAGACATGGGCGTCGCCGTTGGGGCCGACGAAGGTCTTCACCTCCACGCGATCGCCGCCGATCTGTTTCACCATGTCGCCCAGCACGCTGAAGGAAGCGGCGACCTTGATGGTGTCGGCCGCGTGCGTGGCCGGCGATCCGATCATGAGCGGCGCCACCACGGCGGCTGCGTACAGCAGCAGGCGTCTGTTCACTTTGAGGACCATGTCTGGACTCCCGGTTTTGTCAGGCATCGAGATGCTTGCGCGGGACGAGCTGCCTGAGAAGACTGCCCCGTGGACCGACCGCGAGCGACACCAGATAGGCGACCCCGCAGGTCAGGATGATTGCCGGGCCCGAGGGCACATTGAAGTGATAGGAGAGCAGAAGCCCGAAGGCGCTGGCCGCGAAGGCGCAGATGACCGCGGCGATGACGAGGTTGGGCACTTCCTCGGCCCAGAAGCGCGCCGTCACCGCCGGCAGCAGCATGATGCCGACCGCCATCAGGGTTCCGAGCGCCTGGAACCCGCCCACCAAGTTGAGAACGACCAGGACCAGGAAGGAAATGTGGGTCGGCGAGCTCGCGCGGCTGAC
>DATDGG010000116.1:0-1951 GCA_036522235.1 Xanthobacteraceae bacterium | reverse complement strand
CGCGCCGATGAGCTTTGGCGGCACACCTGCTTCGAGGCTTTTGTTCGAACTTCGTCCGGGCCTGCCTATTACGAATTCAACTTTGCGCCCTCGACGCAATGGGCGGCCTACCGGTTCGATAGCTACCGGATGGGCAAGCATGTTGCGACCGAGATAAGCGCACCGCGGATCGACGTGCGGTCGAACGAGGAATGCTACACGTTGCGAACTTCCCTGGAATTGCATGAGCTGCTACCTGCCGCCCGTTTGTCCCCAGGCGAGGGAGGGACTGGATGGGGCGATGCCGCTTGGCGTCTCGGCCTCTCGGCGTTGCTCGAAGAAGCGAGCGGCCAGACGTCATATTGGGCACTGGCACATTCGACCGGCAAGCCTGATTTCCACCATGCCGATTGCTTTGCGTGTGAATTGCCCATGGCGCAACGACCATGAAATTCGGCATCGACCGGCTCCTCGCCGAACCTGCCTTGTGCGCGCCACTGATCGGCCGGCGTGTGGCGCTGCTTGCGCACCCCGCTTCGGTCACGCAAGACCTCACGCATTCGCTCGACGCGGCGGCCGCATGCGGCGAAATTAAGATTGTCGCGGCTTTCGGTCCGCAGCATGGCCTGCGTGGCGACAAGCAGGACAACATGATCGAGTCGCCGCACCTCAACGACCCGGTGCATGGCATCCCGGTGTTCAGCCTGTATGGCGAGGTGCGCAGGCCGACCGATGCGATGATGGATACGTTTGATGTCCTTCTCGTCGATCTGCAGGACTTGGGTTGCCGTATCTATACGTTCATCACGACGCTGCGCTATGTGCTCGAAGCAGCGTCGAAACATGGGAAGGCCGTTTGGGTGCTGGATCGGCCCAATCCGGTCGGCCGGCCGGTGGAAGGCTTGGCGCTGCGCGAGGGCTGGCAAAGCTTTGTCGGCGCCGGGCCGCTGCCGATGCGCCACGGGCTCACCCTCGGCGAGCTCGGTTCGTGGTTCGTCAGGACGCTCAAGCTCGATGTCGCGTATCGCGTCATTGAGATGCAAGGCTGGCAGCCCGACGCCGCGCCGGGATTCGGCTGGGCGCTTCGCGAGCGCACCTGGATCAATCCCAGCCCCAACGCGCCCAATTTGTGGATGGCGCGCGCCTATGCGGGCACGGTGATGCTCGAGGGCACGACGCTCTCGGAAGGGCGCGGCACCACCCGGCCGCTCGAGCTGTTCGGCGCTCCCGATATCGATGCGCGCAACGTCATCAAGGAAATGCACGCGCTGGCGCCGCGCTGGCTGCGGGGCTGCCGCCTGCGCGACTGCTGGTTCGAGCCCACGTTTCACAAGCATGCCGGCAAGCCCTGCAGCGGCGTGCAGATTCACACCGAAGGTCCCGCCTACGACCACCAGGCATTCAAGCCCTGGCGCATCCTGGCGCTCGCCTTCAAGGCGATCCGCCGCCTCTATCCGGACTATCCGCTCTGGCGCGATTTCGCTTACGAATACGAGCACGGCAAGCTCGCCATTGATGTGATCAACGGCGGGCCGTTGCTGCGCGAATGGGTGGACGATGCGCGGGCGACGCCACAAGACTTGGACGCGCTGGCTGTAGCGGATGAGCAGGCTTGGTTGAGCGAGCGCGAAGGACTTCTGCGCTACTGAAAGATGCGGCACGCGTCGGTGGGCACGCTTCGCTTAGCCCACCCTACAGTTGGGCCTCAATACCTTGCATTCCCCGGCGTCCGTGGAAACGGAATCGCGTCGCGCACGTTGGCGAGGCCGGTGACATAGGCCAAGGTCCGCTCGAAGCCGAGGCCGAAGCCGGCGTGGGGCACGGTGCCGTAGCGGCGCAGGTCGCGGTACCAGCCGTAGTGCTCCTTGTCGATGCCGCGCTCGGCCATGCGGGCGTCGAGCATGTCCAGGCGCTCCTCGCGCTGGCTGCCGCCGACGATCTCGCCGATCCCCGGCGCCAGCACGTCCATGGC
>DATDGG010000115.1:0-4322 GCA_036522235.1 Xanthobacteraceae bacterium | reverse complement strand
CCGCCAGATCGAGCATCCGCGGCGCTTGCCCGTCGAAATAAACCAAGCGCAGGCGCTTGCGGCGCGAGACCATGCGCGCGGGCAGCGGGTCGTAGCGGAACGAGGCGCCGCCGAGATGCGGCGTGATCGATCCGACATCCGCGACGCTGTCGATCTCGACGCGCAGCAGCGCGAGCTTGGCGCCGTCCGGCGCGGTGCCTTCGAACGGCACCCGCGCCAACCGCAGGAAGCTCGTGGCGTCGCTGGCGGCGAGAAAGCCCTCCACAAAGGCGGCCTCGACCAGATCGAGATCGGTCTCGGGGCGATGATGCCCATCCGCGGCCGCCGGTACATCGTCGCGGTGCGGCGTCTGCCATTGCGCCGGCCGCTTCGGCTCGCTCGGCCGATTGTGGCCGAGGCCGGGGCCTAGCGCGCCAACCGGGCCGCCCCCGCCATTGGCATGATCGTGCTCGTGTCCGCCATGCATGGCTGCCTCCTCAATACGCCACCGGTTTGTCGATCAAGTGCTTGTGCGCGCCGAGCTTGCCGTGCGCCACCAGCGATCCGAGCGTCTCGACCACCACCCGCACGCCCACCAGCGCAGTGATGTCGGATGTGTCGTAAGGCGGCGAAACCTCGACCACCTCGAGGCCGCACAGGCCCTCGGCGGCCACCAGGCCAAGCAGCTTCAAGGCTTCGCGCGGCAGGAATCCGCCGGGCTCCGGCCAACCGGTGCCGGGAACGAAACCGCAATCGAGCGAATCGACATCGAACGAAATGTAGACCGCATCGGCATCCTTCCAGGCGAGCTCGAGCGCGATCTCGGCGGACTTTTCCAGGCCGAGCTTCTCGATATCCTCGATGGTGAGCACGTTGGTGCCGCGTTTGCGCGCCTCCTGCACCCCGAAGCGCGGCACCTGCCAACCGCCGATGCCGAGTTGCACTAAGTTGGAGGCCGGCACGTTCGGAAGGTTGGTCGCCCAGAACCAGGGCGTCGTGTGCATGCGCTCGTCGAGGTCCTTCTCCTGGATGTCGATATGGCGGTCAAAGTGAATAATGCCGATCCGCTTCGAAGTGCATTGCGCAATGCCGCGCATGCAGGGAAAGCCGATCGAGTGATCGCCCCCGAGCATCACGGGCAGCGCGCCGGAAGAAAACACATGGGCGACGCCGCGCGAAATCTGGTCGAAGCTCTTCTCGAGATTGGCCGGGATGGTGAACACATCGCCGGCATCGCACAGCGTCATCTGCTCGCGCAGATCCACACCGAGCTCGTAATTGTAGGGCGTGTAGAGCGCCGAGATGCGGCGGATGCCCTGCGGTCCGAAGCGCGTGCCCGGTCGATAGGTGGTGCCGGAATCGAACGGAATGCCGATCACCGCCGCATCGTATCTGCCGACGTCGTGCACGTTCTCCACATAAGGCGCCTTGAGGAACGTGTTGATGCCGGCGAAGTGCGGCAGCTCGCCGCGCGCAAACGTAGGAATGCTCCTGTCGGTCAGGCAATCGGCCCCGGGCAGCCCCATGTCGAGCGCCCATCTCTGCTCCTTGCGCCAGCCTTGCTCGGACAGCCTGCCTTCGGCCTCGACCGCCTTCCAGCCTTGCGTCGCCTGCCGGTCGAAGTCGGGATGATGGCGCCGTAGGCACGCCGGCGGCGGCCGCAACCCCGCGCGGTGCGAAGATCGGATGCGTTGGTGAAATCTCATGAAGCCGCTCCTTGGGTTTGTTGCTTGGCACCGCCGATGAATGGGTGCAGTTGTGGAATGAGCGCCGCAATCAGATGCATCTTGCCGGAGGTCACGCCGCGGCGCGACGTCATCTCGTCGGCGATCATCTGCAGCTTGCGCGCCGGGCCCTGGACCAGGATCACCTCCATGGTCTGATTGTGCATGAGATGGACGTGCAGCGAGCTGATCACCTCGTCGATATGGCGGAACTGAAGATCGGCCAGCTGCTTCTGCAGGCCGGGAACCGAGTTCTTGTAGAACAACGCGACGATGCCGACCATGATGTCGTCACCTCGATCGCATTTATGCTCCAGCAGGAATTGGTGAAGCATGTCGTTGACCGCCTGCGAGCGGCTCTCAAAGCCACGCGCTTCGACCATGCGGTCCAGATCGCTCAGCAAATCCTCCGGGAGCGATATGCTGATCCTGCTGACCGGCCGGCTTCGGGCAGGGGGGCGCATGATCAGCTCCCGACGCTGATTTCGATCAGACTCGGAGTCGTTGCCGGGCTTGACCCGGCAATCCTTCTTCTCGCGAAAAGGATGGACTCGCGGGTCAGGCCCGCGGGTGACGGACCGAGCGGGTCAGAATGATCGAGGTCTGCGTTAGAACAAATGGCTGTAGCGTTCGATTTCCCATTGGCTGACCGACAGATGGAACGACTCCCATTCCGCGGTCTTGTATTTGACGAATTCATCGCGCAGCTCCTTTCCAAGCGTTGCCTCCATCAGGGGATCGGCGGCGAACGCCGCCACCGCCTCTTGCAGCGTCTGCGGCAGGAACTCGATATTCCGCCGACGTCGCGCTGCTTCGGAAATCGTATACAGGTTGTCTTCGTTGGGATCGCCGGGATCGATCTTCTCCTTGATCCCTTCGAGGCCGGCCGCAAGCGCGAGCGCGGCCGCCAGATAGGGATTGACCGCTCCGTCGGCGTTGCGCGATTCGCAGCGCCCGCCGCCGGCCGGAACACGGACCGAATTTGTACGATTGTTGGAGCCGTAGGAATTGAACACCGGGGCCCAGGAGAAGGTCGCCATGGCACCCTGACGAACCAGACGCTTGTAGCTGTTGACCGTCGGCGCGAAGGCGGCGCACAGCGCCCGGCCGTGCCGCAGGATGCCGCCGATGAAATAGTAGCCCAACTCGCTCAGGCCGAGCCCGCGCGGGTCCTCAGACCGGGGACAGGTGAAGAGATTGCGCCCGCTCGCCAGGTCACAGAGCGACATGTTGAAATGCGCGCCCGTGCCGGTGCGATTGGGAAACGGCTTGGGCATCATGGTCGCGAGCAGGCCCTCCTCCTTGGCATAGTGCTTGGTCATGTAGCGAAAGAAGATGAAGCGGTCGCACATGGTCAAGGCGTCGGCGTAGCTGAAGTCGAACTCATACTGGCCGTTGGCGTCCTCGTGATCGAACGAGTAGAGATCCCAGCCGAGATCCGTGATGCAGGCCGCGACCTTGTCGAGCCAGCTGAAATTGTCGAGGAAGCCGCGCAGGTCGTAGCAGGGCTTGGTGAGCTTGTCGTCGGGATTGGGGATCGCGAGCGTGCCGTCGCCGTTCTGCTTGAGCACGAACACCTCGCACTCGATCCCGAGATTGAATCCCATTCCGAGCGCGGCCGCCTGTTCCAGCACGTTCTTCAACGCGACGCGGGTGTTCAGCGCATAGGGCTTCCCGCGAAAGACATTGTCCGCCGGCATCCAGGCAATCTTCGGTTCCCACGGCAACTGGATGATGTGATTCAAGTCGGGCACCGAAGCGATCTCGTCCTCGTTCGGTTCCTGGCCGAGGCCGTCGAGCGCATAGCCGGTATAGAGCTCGGAGCCGTGCGCCATATGAGCCAGGTGATCGAGCGGGACCACCTTGGCCTTCGGCACGCCGTGAATGTCGACATAGGCGCCGATGCAGTATTTGACGCCTTTCTGGCGCAGCTGCTCCTGGGTCTCCTTGATTTTTTCAACCGTGGACATGGTCAGTCGTATCCTTGGGTTTTCTGCCGGCCCCGCGCGGCGGCAGGGGGGCCGCCTCCGCACTGCCGCTCGCGGCTTCAGCCGGTCTGCGTGAAATAGGATTGATCGAGAGGTGGCGTTTCCGTCATGCCGCGCGTGATGAGCTCGCTCAGGTCCTCCACCATCCAGTCGAACCATCGCCGCCCATTGTCCGGGCTTGCCCGGCTCGGTGTTCCGGTCACCCCGTTGCGGCTCGTCCGGTTCACCGGATGCGCGAAAACCAGGCCCGCGGTCCGGTCTCCATCGTCCGCCTCCGCCAGCGCTCCGGCGCGGACCATTTCCGGCGCGATGGCCAGCATCATGGAGGTCTCGGCATCATTGGCGTGCCAATCCTCGCCATCGGCGAAATGCACCTCCCGCAGGCGCGGGCTCAGCGTCGCGGAGTTCAGCAACGCCACCATCATGTCGTCATGCTCCGCACGCAGCATTTCGAGCGCACAACGCAGCGGGGCCGCATTGGTGACGTGGGTGTTGACGATGAACAGTCGCCGCACCCCCGCGTGATAGGCCCAGTCGCCGATTTGCTTGACCAGCCCGATCAGCGTGACCGGCTCGACCGAGAGCGTGCCGGGCCATCGCCGGCTGTGCCCGAGCGAGCAGCCGTAGGGCA
>DATDGG010000114.1:0-1643 GCA_036522235.1 Xanthobacteraceae bacterium | reverse complement strand
TGCGGGTTCCGCGCGTGGCGTTTCTCTTTACCGGCGGCGACATCGCCCATGTCCACGCCCATGCGGTCCCGATCCATGAGCCGACCGACATCACCTCGCGCCGCTATATTGTCGAGGAGACCGTGACGTTTCGCCCCATGCCGCCCGCAAGCGAGGAGGAGCTGGTCCGCACCGCTTGCGATTTGCGCCGCGCCCTGGAGAAATACGCCGCCGATGCCCCGGCGCCTGCCGCATCCGCGCCCGCCCGATCTAGCCATCGGCGCCGGACCGTGACTCCGGTCGCTGCCCCGGGGCCGCCCTGAGTGTTGGAGGACACCGTCATGTCCATTCCGTTCGCCATTCTCGGCATCGACCATGTGGTGTTGCGCGCGACCGACCCCGCCGGGCTCGAGCGCTTCTATGTCGAGGTGCTCGGCTGTGCGCTCGAGAAGCGCCAAGGCACGCTCACCCAATTGCGCGCCGGCAATGCACTGATCGACATCGTGCCGGCCGATGAAGCCGGTCCCGCCGGCGGCAGCTCGCGCAGCGGCGGCGCCAATCTCGACCACCTTTGCCTGCGGGTCGACCCGTTCGATCCCCCCGCGATCGCGCGCCACCTCGCGGCGCATCACGCGGAATGCGGCGCCCCGGCCTCGCGCTACGGGGCGGAGGGCCAGGGACCTTCGGTCTATCTCACCGATCCCGAAGGCAACGGGGTGGAGCTCAAGGGGCCGGTCGGCGGCGCTTGAGGCGTCAACGGCCCGCCGAAGCCATGTCAGCGATAGACTGTTCAGCGATAAACTTCGCGCCGGTGGCCAACCGCCACCACCAGCACCACGAACCGGTCGTCCTCGATGTCCGCGACGATCCGGTAGTCGCCGACGCGGTAGCGCCACAGCCCCTTGCGATCACCCGTCAAGGCGTGGCCAAACCGACGCGGATCCGCGTTTCCGGCGATGCGCTCGCGCAAATATCGCAACACCAGGCGCTCGCCGTCCGCGCCGAGCTTGCGCAGGTCGCGGACGGCGGCGCGGTGAAACTCCACCCGCCAGGCCGGCGCGGTCATCCGCGCTTCGCGGGTTTCTTGAGCTGGCGCTCCAGGCTTTCCAGTGTGACACGCCGCCCACCGCGCGCGAGGCGCCGACGGGCGAGATAATAGTCCTCAATGTCCTCAATCTGACGCACGATCGCCTCGCGCGCGTAATAGCTCTTGCTGCGGCCGGTTTTCTTGGCCAGCGCATCGAGCCGCTGCTCAATCTCGGGCGGCAAACGAAGGGCGAGCATTTTGTAGCCTCCAATTTGCTATACATGTATAGCATGCGTCCTTGGAGGGCAATGAGCGACACACCGGTGATCCGACCAAAGTCATGACGCTCTACGCCCCGCCGCGCACCTCCGCGGCGAGCTTGTCGCCGAATTCCTGCAGCTCCTGGGCGTTGATGTCGCTGACCGCCCAGAAGCCGAGATCGGCACGCCCGCCAGCACGCTGCCCATGGCCATGCCCTTGAGCAGGCTGCGGCGGCTCGGCGCGGCGGCGGGCCGCGCCGGCAGCGCGGCATCGATGCGTGAGCGCAACGCGGTTCGACCTATCGCTATGCAAGCAATCCGGTCATCGGCGCGATAGCGTCGCTGCCCGGGAAGATGTCTGCGGTCAGCGCGCTCTC
>DATDGG010000113.1:0-21553 GCA_036522235.1 Xanthobacteraceae bacterium | reverse complement strand
GATTGTCGTTGGGCGTGTATTGGTGGAACCAGGAAATCTTGCCGCTCGCCGGGTCGAGCGCGAGCACGCTCGACGTGTACAGATTGTCGCCCGGCCGGTAGGTCGCGTCGTAGCCGGGCACCGGATTGCCGGTTCCCCAATAGGTCAGGTTGGCGGCCGGGTCGTAGGACCCGGTCACGTAGAAGGCGCCGCCGCCGGTCTGCCAGGCATTGTTCTTGTCCTTCCAGGTCTCGCTGCCGGGCTCGCCGGGCGCCGGGATGGAATAGGTCTTCCATTCGAGCTTTCCAGTCTTGGCGTCGAGCGCCGCGATCCAGTCGCGCACGCCGCGGTCGCCGCCGGAGGCGCCGATGATGATCCGGTCCCTGAGCGCGAGCGGCGCCGCGGTCAGCTCCAGATCCGGCTGGTCGTGCAGGTTGGTGTCCCAGACCAGCTTGCCGGTCTCCTTGTCGGTTGCCACCACGCGCCCATCATGGGAGGTGATCGAGACCACGAGATTGCCCCACAGCGCGACGCCGCGGTTGCGATCGACCTTCTCCTGGCCCGGATCCATCTTCCACACGATGCGGCCGGCTTTGCCGTCGCGCACGTCGATCTTGTAGACCACTCCCCAGGCGTCCGCGATATACATGAACCCGTCCTCGACCAGCGGCGTCGCCTCGAGGCTCTCGCCGCCCGACGTGCCGCCGACCGCCACGGCGAACAACAGCCTCAGGTTCTTGACGTTCGACTTGTTGATCGTATCGAGCGGCGAATAGCGTTGCGCATCATAGGTGCGGTGGTTCATCAGCCAGTTCTGCGGCTCCTTGTCGGCATTGATCAGCCGCTCCGCCGTCACCTCCGCGGCAACTGCCGGCCATGCCAGCGTCACCGCGCCACAGAGGAGCGCGGCCTTGAAGATGCGTGCGGTCTTGAAAGCGAAACGACGGTCGTTGGCGGGCATCGGTCGGTCTCCTTCGGGATTGCTGATTTTCTTGTGCGGGCAGGCGGGCGCGATCATAGCAAGGAGCCGGCCCGTTGCGGAAAGGCAAATGTGGGACTACTCCGCGACGACGGGCCGCGATATGGTCGCTGGCTCAGCCGCTTGCACGATTGAGCCAGCTGGAGGGGAGGTCAGGTGTCGGAACTTGTGCGGAGGCTCATCTCCAGGAGCGCTGTCCTCGCGGTTGCGTTGAGTTGCGCCATGGTCATCGCGGGGCGCGCATGCGCGGCCGAGCCGGTGCTCAACTTCGCGCCCACCGGCGCCACCGGCTGGCTGGCGCAGGATGACGAATTCATTCCGCCGCCGAGCGGCCCCGGCCCGGTCCGCTCGGACCCGACGCACCAGCACATCAGCTTCTACAAGTTTCGCGACAATCCGCATCCGACCTTCCGGGTGGCCGATCTCAGCAATCCGATCCTGCAGCCGTGGGCGCGCGACCGGCTGCGCGCGGTCAACGAACGCTCCCTGTCCGGCAAGGTGGTCTCGATCCCGAAGGAGCGGTGCTGGCCGGTCGGCGTCCCGGCCTTCCTGCTGCTGCCGGCGACGCCGGTCTATTTCGTGCAGAGCGAAGCCAAGATCGCGATGATCTGGATGCAGGACCATCAGGTGCGGCACATCTATCTGAATGTGCCGCATTCCGCCGATCTCAAGCCATCCTGGTTCGGGGAATCGGTCGGCCACTACGAGGCCGATGCGCTGGTGGTCGACACGATCGGGCTCTCGGAGCGAACCTTCGTCGACAATTACCAGACGCCGCACACCGCGCAATTGCACGTGGTCGAGCGCTTCAATCTGATTGACAGCGGAAAGACCCTGGAGGTGAACGCCCATGTCGAGGATCCGGGCGCCTTCACCACCCCCTGGAATGCGATCCAGCGCTACCGGCGGGTGGAGCAGGGGCCGCTGATCGAGATTGCCTGCGCCGAGAACAACGGCGATCATTTCCATCAGGATCTGGGCCCGATGCCGCAGGCCGACAAGCCGGATTTCTGACAGGCCGCATTGGGCTTTGATGGCAACCCACCCACTGTCGGTGGGGTGGAATCGGCCATTTCGTGATGGTCAACACATCGCTAAAGCGGAGGCTTCCCTAGTCTCCTGAGCATGCCAGGGCGATCGGCGCCCGGGCCAGCAAACTCAGGAGAACGACCATGACCATGTTCAATGTGAAGACCGGAGCGGCCAGCAAGTTCCGCAAGACCATTCTTGCCATCGCGGCCACCTCCGTTATCGGCGTGACCGCGCTCAGCCCGACGCATGCGTCTGCGGCCGCCTTCTTCGGCGGACACCACGGCGGCTTCGGCCACTTCGGTGGCTTCGGCGGTGGGCACCGCGGCGGCTTCGGCGGCTTCGGGGGCGGCCTCGGCCTCGGCCTCGGCATCGGCCTCGGCGCCGAGCTCCTCGGCTCCGCAATTGCCAATTCGGCCCAGCCGCAGAGCTGCACGCAGAGCCAGTTCGTGCAGTTGCGCAATGGCCTCTACAGGCAAGTCGTGACCAACGTCTGCTGAAACATGGCACGCGAAGCACTAAAAAATGGCGTCGGGGGGGCGCCATTTTTTTGTGCGGAGTCTATCCGAGGACCGATCTCTATCGAGATGCGGAGCGAGGTCGCGCTCCGCCTACTTCTTTTCGCTCACTTTTGCCCGGTCACTTTTGCCCGGTTTTGGGAACGATGCTCACGCTTTCGGCGACCCGATGCAGGCCACGGCTGAGCTCGGGCAGCTGATCGGGGCGCAGGTTGCGATACTGCTTCTTGCGGATGAGCAGCAGCGCATCGACATGGCAGGTCAGCGATTCCACATTGCATTCGACGCCGGATTTGATGCCGTCGAGTATCGTGCAGAACGTGCTCGAGATGAAGGTCAGGAGCTCGAACCCGACCGTGGTCCCCACGTCGCGCAGGTTATGGGTATGGAATATCGCGGCGTCGATCCAGTCGTCGACATGCGCGCCCGATTTGGCGCGTTCGATGGCGTCGATCAGTCCGTTGAGCTCGCCCTCGAACCATTCGTCAAAGCCGAGCTTGGTCTCCTCGACATTGTTGAGCGCGTTGTCGACCGCCTGGCCGCGCGGCACGCCGCCCGGCCGGCGCGCCAAGGTCTGGAACCGCGTCTTGGGCGAAAAAATCTTGGCGTCGGGACTGGGGTTGTCCGCCATCAGTTTTGTCCGGTGCGTGCGGCGTTGAACAGGCTGTCGATGTCGTCTTGCGCCAGCGCTGGACCGGTCTCCTTGGCGACCTCGATTGCCCCGTCGCCTTTGCGGCGGCCGATGCCGTTGGGATAGCCTTCGATCTTGAAGCGGCGGTCGGGTCCGAAATAGGTCTCGGTATCGATGAACTGCCGCGGATTGAACGCGACCCAGGCCAGGCGGTCATACAGGCTCGCCGGCGAAAGGGGCTTGGCTACGATCATATTGGCGCCGGCGTCGCGTCCAGCCTTGATGGTGGCCTCGCGCGTGTCGCTGGTCATCAGCAGGATCGGCATGGTGCGATTTTCGTTGTTCGGGTTGCGGCGGATGGTACGGGTCAGCGCAAAGCCGCCATGCGGCGGCAGCGCACCGTCGCACAACAGCACGTCGATCTTGTGACCGTTGAGCGTCTCGAGAACGCCGGGCGAATCGCGCACCTCGAGCACCTTGTTGGCGCCGAAGCCGCGCAGCATCCCGTGAACCAGCAGGCACAGAAACGGGCTCGGGTCGGCAACCAGGATCAGCAAATCGCGGAGATTGATGGTGCGCTCTGCCATGCCGTTTCCTCAATACGCGCATCGACGCGCGCGCCGCGCATGCGCCGGGCGGTTTGGGAGCTTGCTGTCTGCCCAGCGCATCCGCTGCGGGATTTAATTTGAGTAAACACAGGCAATCGTTAATAAAGCGTGGTTAATTTTCCATTTATTTTGGATGCCGAAGGGCCGGCACCCGACTCCAAGGGGATCGTCGAACGGATCAGTCCTCCGGGCTCGGGCCGCACCAGCCCGGCAGGTAGTTGGCGTCCGCGGTCTTGGCCATTTGCAGGGCCTTTTCGAGCGCGTGGTCGAAATCGTCCTCCACCGCCTTACGCTTGATTCGCCGGCGCAGGAAATCCGCCCACAGGAATTCGCTGAACGGGGTCGTATCCTTGGCGAAGCCGCCGGCGCGCCGCAACTCGCCCGCGAGCGAGCGGAACGGATCGTCGATGAGGTCGCTCACCGATTTGGGAATGTCCGCATGGCCGCGCCGAACGCCCTTGTCGTCGAAGGGATGCATCAGGTTGCGATTGTCGAGCACGAACCAGAAAGCGTCGGGCTCGAGCTTGCCGAGGTCCGCCACCACGGAGATGTCCACGTCCTTGACGCCCTCGTCGTGCAGCGCGCGCGCCAGGTGATGATGATCGATGACGTAGTGGCGGTCTTTCGGCCCGAGCACCACCGGAATCATGTGCTTGCCGAGAAAATTGGCGCCTTTCTTGGCGCCTTGCTCGCGCCAGCGCGTGCGCTTGGCCTTGACCTCGCGCATTCCCACGGTGATCTGGGTGGGACGCAGCTCCTTGATCGGGAAAGGCTTGACGTGGGGTTCACGGACATGGGTCACGGTTCACTCCTGGGCGATGGCCAAGCTTGATCCAACATACCGAACCGGCACCGGCATGGTCCATCGCCCTTGCGCCCCTGTTTGGTGGCCCGTGAGTCGCTGCGGAATAAGTTCCAGCGGCTGCTTTGGAGAGTGTCTGGATACCTCACTACAGGCGGCTGGCCGCGGCGGCCAGCAGGACCGCGATCTCGCTGATCTGCTCCAGCGCGCCCGACACGTCGCCGGTCTGTCCGCCGATCTGGCGCAGCGTCAGCCATCGCATCACGCCGAAGGCGGCAATGAGCAACGCGAACGCGGCCAGCGATCGAGCGCCGCCGAGGCTCAACAGCAACAACACGAGTCCGAGCAGCGCCGCGCCGGCGACGCTCGCCGGCGGCGGCCGGCCGGCATCGGCCGCAAGACCGTCCCGGCGCGCCGGCGGCACCAAGCGCAGGAACAGCGGCATCATGGCGCGCGCCCCGGCATGGGCCGCGATCAGCGCCCACGCCGCCTGCGCCGGACCGGAGAGGCTCGCGAGCGCGCCGACGCGCAACAACAACGATAGCGCCAAGGCGCAGGCCCCATAGCTGCCGATGCGGCTGTCGCGCATGATTTCGAGCTTGCGCTCGCGCGTGTCGCCGCCGCCGAAACCGTCGAACGTGTCGGCAAGCCCGTCCTCGTGCAGGGCGCCGGTCGAGATGAGCGAGGCCGCGACCGCGAGCGCCGCGCAGCAGAACGGCGGCAGACCGAGGGTGCACGCGATCCAATAGACCGAGGCGCTGAGGAGACCGATCAGCGCTCCGACCACCGGCAGCGCCCAGCCGGCGCGCGCGATGTCGGCGCCCCCGATCGGCGTTCCGTGCGGCAGCGGAATCCGGGTGGCGAAAAGCGTCGCCGCCGCAAGATCGGCGGCGACGCCGCGCAGCCAAGCCTCGCCCATGATTGCCCTCCGCTCGTCGCTATTTTTATAGGCCGGGTGGCGGCGAATTTGCTAGGCAGGGGAGCCTGGGAGAGCTTGCCGATGTTTGCTTCGCTGGCCGAGCTGCACGACGCCTGTTTGCATTTGCCGGGGGCGCATCCGGATGCGGCCGAGAAGGTCGCGGGCCGCGAGGCGACCTTGACCAAGCCGCCCGGTAGCCTCGGCCGCCTGGAGGATCTGGTCGGCTGGCTCGCGCTCTGGCAGGGCCGCCATCCGCCGCGGCTCGACCGTGTCGACATTCTGGTGTTCGCCGGCAATCACGGAGTGACGGCGCAAGGCGTCTCGGCCTATCCGGCCGAGGTCACCGCCCAGATGGTGGCGAACTTCAATGCCGGCGGCGCCGCCATCAATCAGTTGGCCAGGACCGCAGGCGCGAACCTGCGCGTCACCGCGCTCGCGCTCGATCAGCCGACGGCCGATTTCACATTAGCGCCCGCCATGGATGAGGCCGCGTTCCTGGCCGCGGTCGCAACCGGCGCCGAGGCGGTCTCGCCCGATGCTGATCTCGTCTGCCTCGGCGAGATGGGCATCGGCAACACCACCGCGGCGGCCGCGATCGCGGCGGCGCTGTTCGGCGGCGGCGGCGCCCGATGGGCCGGCCGCGGCACCGGCGTCGATCAGGCGGGCCTCGCCCGCAAGCGCGCCGCCATCGACGCCGCGCTCGCCCGCCACGCCGCAGTGCTCGACGATCCGCTGATGGTCGCCGCGGCGCTGGGCGGCCACGAGCTCGCCGCCATCCTGGGGGCGGCGCTCGCTGCGCGGCGGCGCTGCATTCCGGTCCTGCTCGACGGTTTCGTCGCGACCGCTGCGGTCGCGCCGCTGGCGCGGCTCAATGCCGATGCAATGCGGCACGCGCTGGCGGCGCACGTCTCGGCCGAAGCCGGGCATCGCTTGCTGCTCGAAGCGCTCGGCCTCGCGCCGCTGCTCGATCTCAAGATGCGATTGGGCGAAGGCTCGGGCGCCGCGGTCGCCATCTTGCTCCTGCGCGCGGCGCTCGCCTGCCACACCGGCATGGCGACCTTCGCGGAGGCGCAGGTGTCCAACAAATCGAGTTAAACCTGAGCGATGGCGTGGAAGAAACTGCCCGTGACCCGATCGCGGGCGCCGCCCGCCGGGCCGAGCGCGCGATCTTGGCCATCCGTGAGATCGGCAAGCGGCGCGTCGTTGCCGGGCGCGACCAGCGTCGCATAGTGAAACTCATGTCCGCGCACCGCGCTGCCGGCTGATCCGATCGGGCAGTCCGTGCGCAGCCGCGCCTCGCGATAACCCAGCTGCAATTTGCGTTCCGCAAAGCTCGTTGCGTGACCCAGCAGTCCCGCCATGGCGTGACGCGTCCCGTCCGCATCTACCAGACCCTGGCCCAGCACCATGTATCCTCCGCACTCGCCATGGACCGGCCGGGTCTGCGCAAACCGCGCGAGCCCGGCGCGAAAGCGCGCTGCCGCCGCGAGCGCACCGGCATGGAGCTCCGGATAGCCGCCGGGCAGCCAGCAGGCATCGCAGTCATCCGGCGGCGGCTCGTCGGCGAGCGGGGAGAAGCGCACGATCTCGGCGCCGCGGCGCCGCCAGCCATCTAGAATATGCGGGTAGACGAACGTGAAGGCGCCGTCCGCCGCCAAGGCGACGCGATGGCCGGGCGGCGGCAGGCCGCTGACGGTGGATGCGGCAGCCGCGATCGGGGCCGCGCAGGCCAGCACGGCCTCAACATCGAGATGTTGCTCCGCCGTTTCGGCGAGGCGCGGGAGCCAGTCCGTGAGATTGCCGTGCTCGCCCGCCTGCACCAGACCGAGATGGCGCTCGGGCAGCGCCAAGATGGCGTCGCGCGGCACCGCGCCCAGAAGCGGGATCGGCACCGGCAGGTCGAGCGCCGCGATCGCGTCGGCGACCAAGGCGCGATGCCGCGCGCTGCCGACCCGGTTGAGGATGACACCGGCAATGCGCACCGCCGGATCGTGGCCCGCGAAGCCGCGCAGCACGGCCGCGGCCGACTGCGACTGTCCGCCGACATCGAGCACCAGCACGACCGGCAAACGAAAGCGTGCCGCGAGGTCCGCGGTGGTGCCGCAACGCCCCGGCGGCCCGGCCACGCCGTCGAACAGGCCCATGACGCCTTCGATCACCAGCATCTCGGCGCTGGTTTGCGTCACCAGGGCATCGAGCAGCGCGGGCGGCATCGCCCAGCTGTCGAGATTGCGAGCGGCGGCGCCGGTCGCGGCGGCATGGAAGCCCGGATCGATGTAATCCGGCCCGGCCTTGGCGGCCCGCACCGCCACCCCCCGCCGCTTGAGGGCAGAAAGCAGGGCCAGCGTGATCACGGTCTTGCCGGCGCCCGAGCGGGCTGCCGCCACGATGAGGCCGCGCGGATTCACGGAACCGCGCTCCGGCGACCGTGACGGTCGCCGCGCCGCGGCCTATAGGCAAGCGCATGACCACGCAAGATCGTCCGCTGCGCCGCGGCTGGACCACCGGGACCTGCGCGACCGCGGCCGCCAAGGCCGCCTATGCGGGGCTGCTGACCGGCGCGTTTCCGGACCCGGTCGAGGTGACCTTGCCGCGCGGGCAACGTTCGTCCTTTGCGTTGGCGCTCACCCGGGCAGACGCGACCTCGGCCAGCGCCGGCGTGGTCAAGGACGCGGGCGACGATCCCGACGTGACCCATGGCGCCATGATTGTTGCAACCGTGCGCGCCGGCGCGCCCGGCAGCGGCGTCACCTTTCGGGCCGGCCCCGGGGTCGGCACCGTCACCCGGCCGGGCCTTGCCATTGCGCCAGGCGAACCCGCCATCAATCCGGTGCCGCGGCAGATGATCCGCGCCGCCATTGCGGAGATCGCCGCGTCGGCAAGCAGCGCCGGCGATGTCGAGGTCGAGATCGCCATACCGGGCGGCGAAGCGCTGGCCGCCAAGACCCTCAACGGGCGGCTCGGCATCGTGGGCGGCCTGTCGATCCTCGGCACCACCGGCATCGTGGTGCCGTACTCCTGCGCGGCCTGGATCGCTTCGATCCAACGCGGCATCGACGTGGCGCGCGCCGCCGGGCTTGTTCACATTGCGGGCGCGACCGGCGCCAGTTCCGAGGCGGCGGTGCGCAAGCTCTTCGATCTGCCGGAGATCGCGCTGATCGACATGGGCGACTTCGTGGGCGGCATGCTCAAATATGTCCGCAGCCATCCGCTGCCGCGGGTCACCATTGCGGGCGGCGTCGCCAAGATGACCAAGTTGGCGCAGGGCCTGCTCGATCTTCATTCCGCGCGCGGCGCGGTCGATCTGGCGGCGCTGGCCGGGCTTGCTGCACTGGCGGGCGGAAGCGCGGCCTTGCAGGCGCGCATCCTGGGGGCGAACACCGCGGCGGAAGCCTTCGAGCATGCGCAAGCCGATGGGATCGGGCTCGGCGATGCGGTGGCGCAGGCCGCGCAGATGGTTGCCGCCGGCGTGGTCGAGGGCCGCGGGATCGCGATCGACACCGTTGTGTTCGATCGCGACGGCCGATTGGTGGGCCGCGCGCCGATTTGATTGGCTCACGGCGCGCCTCCGCGGAAGCGGCGGCGATAATCCGGGTCGTAGAGGGCGCTGTCGCGAAAATCTTCTGCCGCGAGCGCCCGCCCGACCAGGACGAGCGCGGTGCGCTCGATCGGCTCGGCCGCGACCTGCCTCACGATGTCGCCGAGCGTGCCGCGTAGGATGCGTTCATCGCTCCAGCTCGCCCGCACCACCACGGCGGTCGGGCAATCGGCGCCGTAGAACGGCATGAGCTCGGCCACGATCGCTTCGATGCGATGGATCGCCAAGTGTATCGCGAGCGTCGCCTGCGTGGCCGCGAAACCGGCGAGCTTTTCGCTGTCGGGCATGCGCGAGGCGCGCCCCGGCATCCGGGTCAGCACCACGCTTTGCGCCACTTCCGGCACCGTGAGCTCGGCGCCCAGCGCGGCGGCGGCGGCCGCGAAGGCCGGCACGCCCGGAGTGACCGTGTAAGGGATGCCGCGCCGCTTGAGCCTGCGGATCTGCTCCGCAAGCGCGCTGTAGACCGAAAGATCGCCCGACTGCAGCCGCGCCACGTCGAGCCCCGCCGCATGCGCGGCCACGAGCTCGGCCTCGATCTCATCGAGCGTCATCGGTGCCGTATCGACGACGCGGGCCCCGGGAGCGCAATGCGCCAGCAATTCTTTCGGCACGATCGAACCCGCATAGAGGCAGACCGGGCAGCGTGCGATGAGATCGCGCCCGCGCAAGGTGATGAGATCGGCCGCACCCGGCCCGGCGCCGATGAAATGCACCGTCATGGCGCGGCTCCCGCGCGTGCCAACGCGCAGGTCGCCGGACCAATCGCGATCCGCGTCACGACCAGCCGCGCGTCGGGACCGCCGGCCGCGAGCGCCGCCGCTTCCGCCACGGAAGACACGCCCATGAGATCCGCGACGCGCTGCGAAGGGGTGGCGACGCGGCTCTCCGCATTCTCGAGCTCGGGCTGCGGCACCAGAACGAGCCGCACCCCCAGCGCCGCGGCGGCAGCCGCAATGCCGGGCTCGTCGCATTTCGCTGCCGCGGTCGCGATGGCATCGAGCGCCGCGCGCGCGAAGCCCGCCCGCGCAAGCGCCGCCGCGATCACGGTCTCGATCGCGGCCGCCGAGGTGCCGCGCCGGCATCCGACGCCTGCCACGATCATGGCTTCACCCATCGCCACTGCGTCACCGGCAAGGCCGGGCGCCAGACGTGACTGGTCGTGCCGCCGACCGCCTCCGCGCGGTCGATCGCGATGCGGATCAGCTCGCCACCCAACGCAAAATGCCTCGCCACCAGCAGCGCCTCGGTTTGCAACGTGACCGCATTGACCACCAGGCGGCCGCCGGATTTGAGCGCCGCCAACGCGGCATCGAGCACGCCCGGGTCGCTGGCGCCGCCGCCGATGAAGATCGCATCCGGCGGCGGCAATCCGGCAAGCGCCTGCGGGGCTTCGCCCTGCACGATCGCGAGTCCCGGCACCCCGAGGCTTGCGGCATTGCGCCCGATGCGGGCCGCGCGCTCCGCTCGCGCTTCGATCGCGATGGCGCAGAGCGACGTCTCCGCCAGCATCCATTCGATCGCGACCGATCCGGCCCCCCCGCCGATGTCCCACAGCAATTCTCCGCGCCGCGGCGCCAGCGCGGATAGCGTCACGGCGCGGACCTCGCGCTTGGTGATCTGGCCGTCATGCTCGAACAGGGAGTCGGGCAGGCCAGCGGCGCGCGCGATGATGCGGGCCCCGGCCGCGGCCACGACCTCGATGGCCACGGTGTTGAGTGGATCGACCGTGCCGAGATCGAATGCCGCGGCGGTCGTGGCGCGGATGCGCTCGCGCGGCCCGCCGAGCGCCTCCAGCACGATGAGCTGCGAGCCCCCGAAGCCCGACGCCGCCAATAGAGCAGCGAGCGCCGCGGGTCCTTCGCCGTCGGATGTCAGCGCCAGCACGCGGGCGCCGGGCTGCAGATGCGGGCGCAGGCGATCAAGCTCGCGGCCGTGTAGGGAAACCAGGGCGCAATCGGCGAGCGCCCAGCCGAGCCGCGCGGCCGCGAGACTGAAGGCGGAGGGCGCCGGCACCACCATGGTCTCGCCGGGCGCGACATGCCGTGCCAGCAGCGCGCCGATGCCGTAGAGATAGGGATCGCCGGAGGCGAGCACGCAGACCTGCCGCCCGCGCTGCGCGAGCACTTCGGCGACCGCGCTCTCGAACGGCGACGGCCACGGCCGTATGGCGCCACGGATGAGCGGCGCCGCGAGGCCGAGATGGCGCTTGCCGCCGAACACGATCTCGGCGCCGGACACGAGCCCGCGCGCCACCGCCGAAAGGCCTGCGACCCCGTCCTCGCCGATGCCCACGATGGACAGCCAGCGCGGCGCTGCGGCAGTGTCTCCCGCAACCACGTCAGGGCGCGACATGCGACGCATCCTCATTCTGGGCGGCACCACCGAGGCGCGGGCCTTGGCCGAGCACCTTGCGGCGCGCCACGATCTTGCGGTGACGCTGTCGCTGGCGGGTCGCACCGCGAATCCCAAGGCGCAGCCCGTGCCGGTGCGGACCGGCGGCTTCGGGGGCGCCGAGGGCCTCGCCCGATATCTCGTGCGCGAGCGCATCGATGCGCTGATCGACGCCACCCATCCCTATGCGGCCATCATGTCGGCCCATGCCGCCGAGGCCGCGCGCTCGGCCGGCGTGCCGCTCCTGGGGCTGCGGCGTCCGGCTTGGATTGCAGTCGCGGGCGATTGCTGGATCGATGCGGCGGATGGGAGCGCGGCGGTGCGGGCGCTCGGCGATGCGCCGCGCCGCGTCTTTCTGGCCCTCGGCCGCAACGACATCGCGCCGTTCGTCGCGGCCCCGCAGCATTCTTACTTGGTGCGCAGCGTCGACCCGGTCGAGCCGCCCCTTGAAGTGCCACACGCGCGCTATGTCACCGGGCGCGGTCCGTTCGCGCAGGCTGATGATCATGCCTTGCTGAGCGCGCACGGCATCGAGATCGTGGTGTGCAAGAACAGCGGCGGCGCGGCGACCTATGGCAAGATCGCGGCGTCGCGCGCGCTCGGCCTCACGGTCGTGATGCTGCGCCGGCCGCCGTTGCCCGCGGTGCCGGCCGTCGAGACGATCGCGGATGCGCTGGCCTGGATCGATCATGGGCACGCGCCTTGCGCCGATCGCGAGGTGTAGACGAGCGGCGCGCGTCCGGGCCGTTCGATCACGTGCGTCTCGCGCGAGCCGATGATGATGAGGGTCGCCATGTCGGCTCCGCCCGCCTCGGCTGCGGCGAGCGTCGTCACCATTAGATGCTCATCGGCGCGTCCGACCGCGCGCCCGAATATCACCGGGGTCGATGATGGCAGCAGAGCGCGCAGCCGTTCGAAGGCCTTGCCCAGCTGCCAGGGCCGCGCCCGCGAGAGCGGATTGTAGAGCGCGATCACGAAGCCGGCGCCCGCCGCGGCGTCGAGCCGCCGCTCGATCAGCTCCCAAGGCTTGAGATTGTCGGAGAGCGACAGCGCGCAGAAGTCATGGCCGAGCGGCGCCCCGACCCGCGCCGCGACCGCCAGCATGGCGGTCACGCCCGGCACGATGGTGAGGTCGAGCGAACGCCAGGCCGGCGGCCCCCCCGCGAGCTCTTCGCACACTGCCGCCGCCATGGCGAAAACCCCGGGGTCGCCGCCCGACACCAGGGCAACCTTGGCGCCCGCGGCCGCATAGGCGAGCGCGGCGGCCGCGCGGGCGCCCTCCTCGCGGTTGTCGGACGCATGCCGGCTCTGGCCCGCGCGTGGCGGAACGCGATCGAGATAGCCGGCATACCCATAAAGCGCATCCGCGGCCGCGAGCGCGGCTTGCGCTTCCGCCGTGAGATAGCGGGCATCTCCCGGACCGAGCCCGACGACGGCGAGACGCCCGCTCATGCGCGTTCGCTCCATCCCGGCACCAGCACGATGGCGAAATACGGCGCGCCGTCATCGTGCTTGTCGGCAAGCCGCATGGTCACGGCCGCCTGGGTCGAGCCGCGCTCCACATAAATGGCGCGCGCGAGCCGGCCGACGCGGTCGAGTATGCGCCTGACTTTTGGCAGATGTCGGCCGAGCTTCATGACCACGGCGGCGTCCGTATCGGCGAGGCGCCGCGCGAGCTCTTCCTCCGGCAAGGTTGCGGGCAGCACCATGAAGACGTCGTCGCCTTGCGCGATCGGGGCGCCGACCGCCGACCAGCAGCCCGACATGCCGGTCACGCCGGCGATGACCTCGGTCGGATAGCGCGGCGCGAGCCGCACATGCAGATGCATGTAGGAGCCGTAGAACAGCGGATCGCCCTCGCAGATCACCGCGACGGCGCGGCCGGCATCGAGTTGGTTCGCCAAGGCGGCGGCTGCTGCGTCGTAGAACGCGCACATCGCCTCGCGATAGACGCTGCCGTTGCGCGGCTGCTCGCTGGTGATCGGATAATAGAGCGGCAGTTCCTCGACGCCGGCCGTGAGATGGCCGGCCGCGATTTTCCGCGCCTGGCTCTGGCTTCCGGCCTTGGCGAAATGCACCACGAGGTCGGCCTCGGAAAGTGCGCGCGTGGCCTTCAGGGTCAACAGCTCGGGATCGCCCGGCCCAACCCCGACACCTATCAGGCGCCCGCTCACAGCCCGCTCCTCGCCAGCGCATTGACGGCGGCGGCCGCCATGGCGCTTCCACCCATGCGGCCGCGCACCACCAGGAACGGCACGCCGTGCGGATCGGCCGCGAGCGCTGTCTTGGATTCGGCTGCGCCCACGAAGCCGACCGGAACCCCGATAATGGCGGCGGGCTTCGGGGCGCCGGCGGCGAGCATCTCGATCAGGCGGAACAACGCGGTCGGCGCATTGCCGATCGCCACCACGGCGCCATCGAGGCGCTGCGCCCACAGCTCCAACGCCGCCGCCGAGCGGGTGGTGCCGAGCCGCTCGGCGAGCGCCGGCACGCGCGCGTCGCGCAACGCGCAGACGACTTCGCTACGCCCCGGCAACCGCGCCCGCGTGATGCCGTGCGCCACCATCTCGGCGTCGCACAGGATCGGGGCGCCGGCAGCGAGCGCGCGCCGCGCCGCGCCGACCAGGTCGCCGCCGAAGCCGACGTGCCGCGCCGCTTCGACCAGCCCACAGGCATGGATCATGCGCACCACGACCTCGGCCTCGTCCGCGGAGAAACCCGACAGGTCGGCCTCGGCCCGGATGATGGCGAAGGAGCGCGCGTAGATCGCGGCCCCGTCGCGCAGATAGGTGAGGGTCTCACCCATGCGGGCGCGCTCCGAAAATGGCCGCGACGCGTTCGGCGCCGAGGCGGGCGAGCGTGTCGGCCGAAGTCTCCGCCGGCTGCCTCAAGCGCGCGACCTCCGCCGCGATGCGTGCGAGGCCTGCCGGCAGGCTTTCGGTCGCGATGCCGGCGCTCGGCTCGCCGCGCGCGGACCCGCCGACGATGAGATCGCAGCCGCTCGGGCGGCCCACGATGGTGAGCGCCGCCGCACCCGGATGGGCGCAGCCCTTGGGGCAGCCCGAGAGGTGAATGGTCAGCGACCCGTCCAGCAATGGCGCGGCGGCGGCGCTGATCGACGGGGCGAGGCTGCGCGCCGCAATCTCCGCCGATGCGCAAATGGGCGCGCCCGCGCAAGCCACCACGTTGCGGCGCGGATCGTCGCGACGCGTGATGAAGCCGAGACGTGCCGCATCAGCGGCCAGCGGCTGCAAAGCGTCCGCCGCAAGACCGATAACCAGCATCGCGCGCCCCGCTGCCGTGCGCAGCCCGTCCGCGCCAGCCCGCCGCGCCGCTTCGATCAGGTCGTCGAGCGCATCCGCATCGGTGTGCCCGAAAGCGAGAGCGATGCCGAGCGCGAAGCGCTCGCTGGCCAGTGCATGTGTGCCGATCGGCTCCGCCGCGGGCCGGGGAAGCACAGGCGCTGAGTCGGGCTGTGGCGGGGCCGCTGCGGACTCCCTCCCCCCTTGTGGGGGAGGGATGGGGAGGGGGGTCGTGCCGTATTGCTCCGAGGTGCCACATCGCGCGACCCCCACCCCCAACCCCTCACCACAAGGGGGAGGGGAGTTGCCCGCGGCACCTTCGCGCGTCGCATCAGCGCCTTGCACGCCAGGGCCGGGCACATCGATCAGTAAGTTCGCAATCGCGGCGCGGAGCGCGTCGGCTTCTTGGCTGCGAATGAGATCATGGGCGCGCGCTTGCGGACCGTGTCGCGCAATCATCTCGAGGAGTCGCATCGCGGCCTCGGCCGCGTCTGCGACCAAACCAATCGGCATGGCGGTTGTGGCATCGCCGCCGAGGGCGACCTGCCACCGTGTGCCGGCCGCGCGCAGTCTGATGTCGGCCCTGACGGCATCGAGATGCAGGGCGCGGCCGCCGTCGATCACGATCGAGACTTTCGGTCCGAGCGCGGCCGCAAAGGAAGCGCCGGCGAGCCGGCTGCGCACGACGCCAGCGAGCACACGCGCATCAACCGCCGGGGCGGGTTCCAGGCCGGCGAGCGGATCGATGAGGATCGCAACGCCGTCGCCCGCATCGATGCCAAGCGGTGCCACCGTCTCGGCGAAAGCCGGAGCCGATGCTGCGCTCAAGCCGCGAACCTGGATGCTGCCGCGTGCCGTGACCTCGACGATGCCGTTGCCGTAGCGCCGCGCGGCCGCATACAGCGCTGCTGCGGCGTCGAGCCCCATCGTGGTGCCGGCGCAGGCGAGCCGCACCAGCAATCCGTCTCCGGTCGGCATCGGCGCCGCGAGGCCCGGGCAGGCGCCGCGGCGCTGCGAAGGCGGCGCTATGGCTGCATTCGCCTTCACGACCGTGCCTCCGCCTGCAGCGCCCGCAGGTCGGCGTCGACATCGTTGCGGCGCGGATGCCAGAGACCGCGGCGGCGCGCGCTTTCGAGGCGCTCCGCCATCGCGCCTGCGGCCGCGGGATTCGCGCGCAGCAGAAATTCGCGCACGCGCGGGTCCGCCAGATAGGCGGCGTGCACGAGATCGAACAGCGCGCTCGGCACCGCGTCGGTCGTCTGCGCAAAATCGACCAGGCGATCGACGGTTTCGGCGAGCTCGGCGGCGCCGCGGGCGCCGTGACGCATCTGCCCTTCGATGAAGCGCGGGCTCACAGCGCGCGCGCGCACGATGCGGGCGAGCGCAGCCGCCAGCGGCCGCGCGCGCGGACGTTGCGGATCGGTCAGATCGAGCATCACCAGGTCGGGCGCGCGGCCGAGCGCGGCGGCGGCTGCCGCAAAGCCGCCCACGAAGGCGACATCCTCGGCGCCTTCGAGCAGATCGCGGCCCGGATCATCGCCCGGATGCACCAGCAGGTCGGCGTCCGCCACGCGCCGCGCGAACGCTCCCGGCGAAGCCTGGCCGTCACCTTGCGGGCCCCCATAGGTGTGCGAGGCGGCGTCGAGATACGCGGCCGCGACCTGCGCCCGTTCTGCGTCGCGGCCGAGGAGATCGGCGACGCCGGCCCCATAGGCGCCCGGTGCGGTGCCGAAAATGCGCGTGAGCACGGTGTCACCCAAACTGCGGCGCGCCGCCGCCAGCGGATTTTCGGCATCCTCTTCCTCGCGCGCCGCCACCGCTTGCACGGCCGCATCCAGGAGCGCGATCTGCGCCGGAAAGAGGTCGCGGAACAATCCGGAAATGCGCCAGGTGACGTCAATGCGGGCGCGGCCGACGCTCGCGAGCGTCAGCACCTCGACGCCGGTGACTCGGCCGGTCGCGTGATCCCAGGTCGGCCGGCAGCCCAGATAGGCGAGGCTCTGGGCGATTTCCTCTCCGCCGGTCCGCAAGGTTGCGCTGCCCCAGAGATCGACCACGAGCGTGCGCGGCATCTCGCCATGGCTCTGCAGGTGGGCGCGGATCACCTCGTCGGCGGCGCGGGCGCCGAGCTCCATGGCGGTCGGGGTCGGCAGCACGCGCGGGTCGGCGGTGAAGAGATTGCGTCCGGTCGGCAGCACGTCGCGCCGCCCGCGCATCGGCGCGCCGGCCGGACCAGGCGGGACGCGTCGCCCGTCGAGCGCCGCCAGCAGCGCGGTGCGTTCCGCCTCCGCGCATTCCTGGCCGCGCCCATAGACGTGCAGCCCGTCCTTGATGGCGAGGTCCTTGAGGTCGCAGAGCCAGGCGTCGATGCGGCGGAGTGCTTCGTCCGGCGCGGCCGCGCCGTCGATGCCGGCTTCGCCGGCGAGCCCGTTGCGTTGCGCGGTTTCGACGATGAGCGCGGCCAGGCGCTGCCGGCGCCGAGGATCGAGGCCGTCGGCCTGCGCATATTCGTCGACCAGGCGTTCCAGGTCGCGCGCGGCGCCCGACAGCTCGCCGTTGAGGAGCGGCGGTGGCAGGTGGCCGATCGTGACCGCGGCGAGCCGGCGCTTGGCCTGCGCGGCTTCGCCCGGATTGCTGACGATGAAGGGATAGAGCACCGGCAGCGGCCCGATCACGGCTTCCGGGAAGCAGGCTGCGGTCAACGCCACCGCTTTGCCGGGCAACCATTCCGCGGTGCCATGCGCCCCCATGTGCACGATCGCATCGAACTTTCCGACATGCCGCAGCCAAAGCCCGAAGGCCAGCAGGGCGTGACGCGGCGGCAGCGCCGGATCGTGATAGTTCGCCCGGCGGTCGGCGGCGCGCCCGCGGTCGGGCGGCAGCGCGACCATGATGTTGCCGTAGCTTTGCGTGCGGAAGCGGAACGCGCCGTCCACGAAATCGGGATCCGCCTGCGGCTCGCCCCAGGTCGCATCGATGCGCGCGGCGATCGCGACGGGCAGCTCTTCGAGCAATCGCATGTAGTCTGCGAGGGGCAGGACCGCATCCGCGCTGGTCTGGATCAGCCCATCGAGCAAAACGCGCGCCGTCGGCGGCGCTTCGTCGACCGTGTAGCCGGCGGCCGCGAGATCGGCGAGCAGCGCGAGGACGCTCCCCGGCACGTC
This sequence comes from Xanthobacteraceae bacterium, assembly GCA_036522235.1. GTDB lineage: Bacteria > Pseudomonadota > Alphaproteobacteria > Rhizobiales > Xanthobacteraceae > VAZQ01. The sequence continues at coordinate 3,633 of DATDGG010000113.1, read as the reverse complement.
GAGACCGACCGCATAGCCGGTGCGTCCGGGCGCGCCCGGATAGTCCGGCATCAGGACCGCGATCCGCCGCGCGTGAGGCGGCGTCGTCCGCAATCGCACCAGCGCGGCCGCGCGTGCCGTCACCATCGCGATGCGGTCGGTTTCGCTTTGGTTGACCATGGCGGTGAAGGCCAGGGCGGCATCGGTCGGCAGCGGATGCTTGAACGAGATGGCGCCGGCCAGGACGCGGCCGTCGAGCTCCGGCAGCACCACGTTCATGGCGAGATCCGCGGCGCCGAGGCCGCGCGGGCTCTCCGCCCAGGCGGCGCGTTTGGTCGCCGCGATCACGGCCTGTAGCACTGGCACGTCGGGACCATCGAGGGGCGTCGGCTCGCCCGGATCGCCGCCGGCCGCGAAGGCTGTGGTGCTGATGATGACCGCGGGGTCGAGCCGCGCCAGCGCGCCGGCGATGAAGGCCGCGGCATCGCCGTCCTTGAGGCGGGTCACGAACAGCGGCGCCGGCGCGAGGCCCTCCGCCGCGAGTGCCGCGCATAGCGCATCGATCGGCGCCGTGTCGGCGGCGAGCACCAGTGCGCGATAGAACACGATCGGCACGACCGGCCGTCCGGGCGCGAGGCTCGCCAACAGCACATCGAGATCGACCGCACCCGCGCCGGCGCGGTAGCCGGCCATGCGCGGCACCGGCAGCGGCGGCGGGCAATCAAGCGCGTGCCCGGCATGACGGGCGAGGGCGCGCAACAAGGCCCGCAGATTCTCGCGTCCGCCCTCGCGGAAGAAGGCCAGCAACGTGTCGAGCTCGCCCGGCGTCAAGGTCGATGCGGCGGCGAGGCGCGGATCGTCGCGATCCTCGCCGGGCAGCACCGCCAGCACGATGCCGCGCGCGCGCGCCAAGGCTGAGAGTTGCTCGATCCCGTAGCGCCACCAGTCGAGCCCGCCGAGCAGGCGAACCAGGATCACCTTGGCGTTGCCGGCGACGCGCTCGATCCACAGGTCGACCGACATGGGATGGCGCAGATCGCGCAGATGCGCGAGCCGGACGCTCGGCAAGGCGTCGCGTTCCATCGCCCAGGCGGCCGCGATGCCGGCGAGATCGCTGTCCGCGAAGGACAGGATCGCCACGTCGCCGGGCGGCTGGCCGAGATCGACCGGCTCGACGAGATCATCGAGCGCGGTGGAGGATGTGGCGAGCAGGTGCATCGATCACCCGAGCAATGTGCGCGCGACCGCGGCGCGATCGAATCCCTTGCGGCCGATGACGACTAGGCGGCCTTGGCGGGTCTCGCCCGATTGCCAAAGCCGGTCGTATTGATGGGTGACCCGCGCCCCGACCGCCTGCACCAGCAGGCGCATCGGCTTGCCGGCCACGGCCGCGAACCCCTTGACGCGCAGCACGTCGAACTGTTCCGGCAGCGTGCCGACGCGTGCCGCCAGCGCGCCCGGATCGGCGATCTCGGGCAGCGGCACTACGAAGCTGTCGAAATCGTCGTGGTCGTGGGCTTCCTCCTGGTCGTGCCAGGTGCGGCGGTTGTCGATGTCGGTTTCGCTCGCGAGCGAAAGCCCGATCAGTGCGGCCGGGTCGACCCGTCCGTTGCTCGCCGCGATGACCTTGACGGCGCGCGGCAGCACGCCGGCGATGGCGGCCATGGCGGCGTCGGCGCGGGCGCCGTCGAGCAGATCGCGCTTGTTGAGCACCACCAGGTCCGCGCAGGCGACCTGATCCTCGAACACTTCCTCGATCGGATTGTTGTGCTCGAGCGCATTGTCGGCGGCGCGCTGGCGCGCCAGCGCTTCGAGATCGGCGGCGACGCGGCCCTCGGCGAGCGCGACGCCATCGACCACGGCCACCACCCCGTCGACCGTCACCCGGCTGCGGATCGCCGGCCACAGGAAGGCCTGCACCAGGGGTTTCGGCAGCGCGAGCCCCGACGTCTCGATGACGATGTGATCGGGCGCGCGGGCTAGCAGCGTGTCGAGGGCGGGGACGAATTCGTCCGCGACCGTGCAGCAGAGGCAGCCATTGGCGAGCTCGACGATGCTGTCTTGCGGACAGGCGTCGTCGCCGCATCCCTTGAGCAGCTCGCCGTCGATGCCGACGTCGCCGAACTCGTTGACGATGACGGCGAGCCGGCGGCCCTGCGCATGGGCGAGCAGATGGCGGATGAGCGTGGTCTTGCCGGCGCCCAGAAAGCCGGTGACGATCGTGCAGGGCACGCGCGCGAGCGAAGCGTTCATTCGGGTTCCTCTCTGAAATCGATCGGGGGCATGCGGCCGATCAGGCCGCGCTTGAGCACGTCCGGGCGTCCGCGCCAGGGCAGGATGCCGTCGAGCGCGGCCGCGAGCATGCGGGCGCCGATCACCAGCGCGGGGGCGCAGGCGGCATCGAGCCCGCCGAACAGGTAGGTCCAGGAACCGTTGGCCCGGAGCGCAGCGCTCGGGCCGCGCGAGCAATTGGCGAGGCATTTGACGGACCGGACCACAATGCCGCTGTCGCGCGCCGCCTGCACGGTCGCGGCCGCGAGCAGCGCGCCGGGAAGCGGATCGACCACAACGCCGCCTGGGCCCCGGCAGGTGATGCAGACATAGATGGTCGCGGCCTCGGCGCGCGTGTCCGCGACGGCCGCCATCTCACTTGCGATTTCCTTGTCGCTGAAGGCCACCCGTGCGACTCCGCGGGGACACGCGTCCCACTCGGGTGCCGAACGCAATTCGACCTGCCCCGAGGCACCCCGCCCGGCGCACGACCGAATCGACGGCAGGTCTCCTGGCTCGCGGGTCAGTGCCCGTCACCGCCTTCCCGGGATCGTCCCAGTGGCTCTGTGGCTCGGGCTCGCCGCTTACAGTTGCGGGGGCAGCTGCGGAATCGGGACTTTCGTCCTTGACCGCATTCCCTGTTCGCTCTCAATGCGAGAGACCGTCGATCGGGCTCACTTAAGGGCTCGCATCGGCGCCTTGTCAATGCGGGTGATTTTGTGGACGCGACCGATATAGTCGGAAGGCAGATCAAAAAGCAGCAATGGAACACAAATCGTGAGCGCGCGGCTTACGCTGGTGCTCGGCGGGGCGCGCTCAGGCAAGAGCCGATACGCCGAGGCCCTCATCACGGCGCTGCCGTCGCCTTGGATCTATGTGGCGACCGGGCAGGCGCTCGATGCCGAGATGGCGGCACGCATCGCGGCGCATCGGGCGCGCCGTGGCGCCGGCTGGACCACGGTCGAGGCCCCGCGCGAGCTCACCGCGACGCTCGCCGAACACGCAACCGCGCCGGTCCTGGTCGACTGTTTGACGCTCTGGCTCTCGAACCTCATGATGGCGGATGCGGCGATCGATCAGGAGGTCGATCGGCTCGTTGCGGCGCTGGCCAAGGCGAGCGCGCCGGTGGTTCTGGTGGCCAATGAGGTCGGCTTCGGCATCGTGCCCGATAATGCGCTGGCGCGCCGCTTCCGCGATCTGCAAGGCGCGCTCAATCAGCGGATCGCCGCGCAGGCCGATCGCGTGGTTCTGGTGGTCGCGGGCCTGCCGGTCTTCGTGAAGGGAAGTCCAAGCGGATGAGCAAGAGTGAAGTCGACGAAGCCGAAGCGGAGCGCCATCGCGCCAAGATGGCCAAGCGCAAGGCCGTGCAGGATGCGGAGGTCG